>JAFNAG010000325.1 GCA_017860135.1 Acidobacteriota bacterium | reverse complement strand
GCGGCGGGTGGCAGAGCCAATCATCCTCGTCGCACCACCAGTCGTCAAAGCAGTCATTATCGTCCGAGCATCCGCTGTCCAGCGGATTCACGCTGCCCGGCAATCTGACCTCCGGCCCTGGCTTCAGGTGCTTCCGCTTGATAACCCTGAGCTGCTCTTCAAACCGGCTGATCTCCTTCCAAATCTCGGTATAGAATTCGGTGTAACGCTCATCTCTATATCTGTCGAATCCCGACACCGGGTGTTCGGCGTATAGAGACATCAGCAGGTTCTCGATGGTATTGACATGCCATCGAAACGCCAGGATCTTGGACAGGCTCCGCCAGGGTTCGTTTTCCCTCGTTATGGTCTTCATGGTCGGTTGATTCAGCATACTGCCCCCCCTTTTGCATGGGTGCAAAGCAATGTTCATTTGCGCTCGAAGCTCATGCGATAAATGTCGCTCATGTATTTGTGCTGCGAATAGAAAAGCCTGCCGGCCGCGCAGGTCTGCAGGCCGGTAAGATAAGTATCCTCACGCTGGTTCTCCGTGACCATGGCCGAGGTTCGGGAAGCAATGTGGAAGGCTTTGATGTTGGGAATTTCGTTTTCCACTACCGTCAAATATATGACTCCGTTCGCCCGATCCAACAGGGCGGTCTGGGCGTAAGCGCGATCCTGTGCGCCAATGGAGGTTATCGTGCGGTCGGGGTCGATGGCCAGAATTTCAACTCTTGCCGAGCTGTCGCCGCGCCGATTCGGCCTGTATTTGCGCAAGGCGAGTATCCTTTGACCGTACCACCCCAGGCAATACAACCGGAAGGA
Source organism: Acidobacteriota bacterium (assembly GCA_017860135.1). Taxonomy (GTDB): domain Bacteria; phylum Acidobacteriota; class UBA6911; order UBA6911; family UBA6911; genus JAFNAG01. Next base: position 11,029 of record JAFNAG010000325.1, on the reverse strand, counting down.
GTCCGGATCCGAAAACAGTGGACGCTCGTGAGTATGCGCCGACTGCAGGGTGTGGATCTCCCAGGTCGGTGGAACGGCTGTCTTCATGATGCAATAGGCGATGCTCGAGCCGTCTGACGAGGGCGTGGGATCCCGGATCTGGTCCCCGGGATCCCCGATGACGGCAATCAGTGCATCGGCAGATGCGAGTCCGGCGTTCACGGGCAGCTTTTTCAGCGTCATTCTGTCTTCATTGTGCATTTCAGAATAAAACAAGGCCGAGCTGTCGGCACTCCAGGCTGCGCTTTTAGGTCCCCAATCCCGGGGGACGTCGGACACCTCAGTCATACGGATGCTTTCGGAAACCAGCTTCTCCTGTGAGGTCTGAAGGTCTTTGAGCCGCAGCTCCAGATTGCCATGGTTTTTGCGATGGAGCAGATAGGCCAGCCATCGTCCGTCGGGGCTTAGAAGAGGGGCGCTGCCCAGCTCGACGACCTGGCGGAGGTTCCTGAGCCGCAAAGCGTCGATTTCGGCAAGGTAGATCTCCGTGTCGACGAGCCCCGAGCCCTGAATCAACTGTGTCTTGAGGCGCTGGAAGGCGACCAGGCTCGAACCAAGTGCAATTGTGGGAGCAAAGTCACTCAGCACGGAGGTGGTCAGCGGAGAATCACTCTTCATCCTTTGCGGATCCAAGGTCCACAGATTGGCTTCGTTTCGAATCACCCGGCAGATGATCATGGATCCGTCCGGGGCGCAATCTTCGATGCGCACTTCGTCGCTGCCCCGATTGATCAGTTGTGTCGGATTGCCGGATCCCGGGCTTAATTCCCACAGGTCCAGCTGGCCCAGACGGTTGGAGGAGTAAATCACCCTCCATTCGCCCTCGCGTCTGATCCAGCGTGGATTGAAATCCCTGTTGCGGTCGCGGGTTTCTTGGCGGCGATTTCCCCCGTCCAGGTCGGCGGTCCAGATCTCGTCAGCCGAATTGTAGACGATTTTCTTGCCGTCGCTCCTGATGCTGATATTCCTGGCTTCCAGCTCCGCGTAATTGATGACGCTCCGGACCGTCCTGGCGCTGCGATCGAACCACCAGATGAAGCTCCTGCCCCTTAAATAGATCCCATCGTTCAGCCAGCATAAAACTTCCGGAATTCCCTTGGCCAGATCGCCTTGTGATTTCTCACCCAATTCGTCCAAGGCAGCGAGGATCGATCAGAAACCTCAGGCGACCAGGCGCAGCTCATGGGAGTGCCGTCAAGCCCGATCTTTTGCGGCTCTCCGCCGTTTATGTTCTGTTTCCACAGAGCCCACGGTGATCCCAAAGGAGTAATGCCGCAATCCATGCCCGGGGGCGCCTGAGAAATCTCTGTGGCCTGGGTGGTCCCTGTGGTTCGTTCTTGTTTTTCTCCCGACTGAAGTTCGGTCCAGATAGCTTTCAAGACTAATGTCGCTGTGTATAAAGTTGGGCCGGGGACCTGACGATGAGGACTCTGCACAACCATATTGGCGCGGTACTTCTATGTCCGTGAGTGGAATCATCAGCAGAGCGCTCTATCAGACCGCCCTGCCGGCTGTTTTTCAGGCCGGCGCGTCGTCGAAGACAGGCTTTGGCTCTGCGAGGGGTTCCGCCCTCGGCCTGCAGGACAGCCTGGTGGACCTGTACAGGATCGGCGGCCGCCTGGCAGCCAAGATCCGTCAGATGCAGCGGGCGTTCGAAGTTCCGTTTGCCTCCGGAAGGGTAGGGGGCGGAAAGGTGGCTTCCGGACTTGTGCTTCAGCCTGTGACGTTCACGACCCTGACCGGCACGGCGGAAGTCAATGCCACACCCACCTCCTTCTCCCCCTTTGGCCCAAGTTGGAAACGAGGATCGACGGCCGCGGCGACCGCGACCGGCGTCTACGACGGATCCGACGGTACGGCCGAGATGAAGGTTCATGTAGTCACGGGCGGAGCCGTCGGCGGCCCCGCGCCTCTGCTGCTGCGCGTCACCGTCAATTCGGATGTTGAGAATATTTCGATCCCGGCGCTAGCGCCTCCAGGAACGCCGTTCACACTATCCAACGGGATCGTGTTGAGCTTCGGTGCCGGCAACCTGGCGAGGAACGACGAGATCAGTATCAATCTGAACAGCACCGTCGGCAGCGCGGTGAATCCGGACCTGCAGTTTGACGGCACCCGGAACAGCTATCCCAATTTTGAATACGGCAGCGCCATAACCGCCGGCAGCCTCCAGGTGAACGGTGTGACCATCGACGTTTCGGCAAGCGACACGCTCAACCAGGTGCTGAGCCGGATCACCGCTTCCTCGGCCGGTGTTTCCGCCGTTTTCGATCCGGGAACCGAAACCGTCAGGCTGAGCGCCACAACCGCCGGCGCTCTGCCGATCGTGCTGAGCAACGACAGTTCGGGATTCCTGGCCGCCACCAAGCTTGCAGGCGCCAGCGCAGTCACCGGGCGATCTGAGCAGACTGACGTGATCGGGATCGTCCCGAGACTCAGTGGCATTTCGACAGGCACGATTTTCGTCAATCGCGTGCCGATTGCCGTCAATGTCGGAGTCGACTCGGTGGAGGATGTGCTCGGCCGAATCAACAACTCGGGCGCGGGCGTGGTCGCGAGCATCGAGGACGGCAAGGTGCAGGTCAGCTCGCACTCCCCGTTCACGCTTGATGACGGGACCAGCGGCTTCTGGGCGGGACTGGGTATCCGTGCCGGGCAATATGGCATTTCAGCGGGAGTTCGATCCGGCAGCGCCGTCGATCAGGCAGTCCGGAGAATGCGGGAGTTCGCCGCCCTGATGAACGAATTCTTCAAGAACGGTGGCCTTTCAGAATTGCGGTCCGGCAACCTGCGCAACCGTTTCATGTCCCGCACAGCCGAGGCGTTCCGCACCGAGGGACCTCGCTTTGACTCAGGGTTCGGCATCGTGTTCGATTTCGACGCCGACAGTGAAGATGTATTGGCCTTGTCGGCCGAGGGTGAGCAGGAATTGCGCGATGCGTTGGTTTCAAATCCTCAGAAAGTAAAGGACCTGTTCCTGAGATCCCTCACCGCAACCGGCCAGGATTTCTTCGACCTGCTCGGCCAAGAACTGCATTCCGTGCAGAATGAAATCATCGACCGCTTCGGCGCCATCGGCCTGAACCTCGATATCTTCGCCTGAATGGTGACACGGTAGCCTGTCACCGTCTATCTATCAAAAGAATTCCACTTGTGTCCGGGAATTGAGATATTAATAAGTGGAGGTGTTGTTGAAGAACCCTGTCGGAATCGACGCACCCGCCGTATTGGGGCCGTGCGTATTGCCCATGGAGTACTGACATGAAAATGGCCAATTTTGTGATGACAGTCTCGGCGGTTTTGTTCGCAGTTTCCCCGCCTACATTCAGCCAGGGAACGGTGGCCGATTATCAGCGCGCCAGCGCACTCCGCGCCAGTTATGAGTCGCTGGCGCTGCATGTCGCCGGCCCGGTCAGCTGGATCGAGAACAACGGCCGCTTCTGGTACCGGAAGTCCGTGAAGGGGGGCGCTGAATTCATCATGGTCGATGCGGTCAGCCTGCAAAAGCAGGCGGCATTCGACCACGAGAAGCTGGCCGCAGCCCTGTCCCGGGAGGCGCGCGGCAAATATTCCGGCCTGACGCTGCCGTTCACCACGTTCCGGTTCCTGGACAATCAGCAATCGATCCAGGTCGCCATCGAAGGCGCGCAGTGGCGCTGCACGCTCGCCGATTACGCGTGCAGGCGGATCGAAGGCGCGCCGGCGGGCGGCGGTCGAGGTGGACGCGGTGGCGGTCCCGGGGGGGCGCCGCCCCAGAGTGATCGCAGGCTCTCGCCCGACGGCAAATGGGAAGCCGTGATTCAGAATCACAACGTGGCTCTCCGTGCGGCGGGATCACAGGCGGCGACGATGCTCAGTTTCGACGGTTCCGAAGGCAGTTCTTACGACCTGCGGTCGATCCAGTGGTCGCCGGATTCCAGGAAGCTGGCAGCCTATCGCGTAACCCCCGGATACCGGCGGGAGGTGCACTACGTCCAGTCGTCGCCGGAAGATCAGCTGCAGCCCAAGCACTCGACGCTCGTGTATGCCAAGCCCGGCGACATTCTCGACATCGAACAGCCCGCGATCTTCCTGATCGAAACCCGGCGGCAACACATCGTGGACCGGGCGCTGTTCCCCAACGCGTACGAGATGTCGCCTCTCGTCTGGCGCAAAGACAGCTCGGCCGTGACCTTCGAGTACAACCAGCGCGGGCACGAGTTGTACCGGGTCATCGAGATCGACGCCGCGAGCGGCAGGGCGCGGGCAGTCATCTCCGAGGAGCCGAAGACGTTCTTCTCCTATTCGGGCAAAAAGTACCGCTACGATGTCGATGACGGTAAGGAGATCGTCTGGATGTCGGAGCGCGACGGATGGAACCATCTGTATCTTTACAACGGGGCATCCGGAAGCGCCGCCCAGATCACCAGCGGCAACTGGGTGGTAAGGAGCGTGACCAGGACCAGTGAGGAGTCAAGGCAGATCTGGTTCAGCGCGAGCGGGATGGTTCCGGGCAAGGATCCTTACTTCGTGCACTTCTACCGGATCAACTTCGACGGCACGGGGCTGACGGCCCTGACCGAAGCGGACGCCAATCATCAGGTCAGTTTCTCTCCCGACATGAAATATTATGTCGACACGTATTCGCGCGTGGATCTGGCTCCGGTCATGGAGTTGCGCCAGGCGTCGGACGGCAAATCCATAATGGAAGTGGAGCGCGGGGACATCAGCGAGCTCACGAAGGCGGGGTGGAGGGCGCCGGAATCCTTCATGGCACTCGGCCGCGACGGCAGAACCGATATCTGGGGCGTGATCTTCCGCCCCACGAACTTCGACCCATCCAAGAAATATCCCGTCATCGAGAGCATCTATGCCGGGCCGCACTCGTCGTTTGTGCCGAAGTCGTTTCAGGCCTTCAATGCGATGCAGGCACAGGCGGAAGTGGGATTCATCGTCGTCCAGATCGACGGCATGGGCACGTCGAACCGGTCAAAGGCGTTTCACGACGTGGCCTGGAAGAACATCGGCGACGCGGGTTTCCCTGACCGCATCCTGTGGCACAAGGCGGTCGCGGCGAAGTATCCCTACTACGACATCACGCGCGTCGGCATCTACGGCGGGTCGGCGGGGGGACAGAACGCGCTCGGCGGCCTGCTGTTCCACCCGGAGTTTTACAAGGTCGCGGTATCGTACGCCGGCTGCCACGACAACCGCATGGACAAGATCTGGTGGAATGAACAGTGGATGGGCTGGCCGATCGGGCCGCATTACTCGGCATCCTCCAACGTGGACAATGCGTACCGGCTCCAGGGCAAGCTCCTGCTCGTCGTCGGAGAGCTCGATACCAATGTCGATCCGTCCTCGACGATGCAAGTCGTGAACCAGCTGATCAAACACAACAAGGATTTCGACCTGCTGGTGGTTCCGGGCGGCGAGCACGCCGCCGGCCGCTCAGGCGAGACGGGACCCTATGGGGAGCACAAGCGCTTCGACTTTTTCGTGTGCCACCTCCTCGGCGTGAACCCGCCGCCCTGGCAGTCGTTCGAAACCAGGTAAGCAACCGCCACGCCTGGAAGATAAGGTATTGGCCTGCCGCGCACAGCGCTGCCTGTTGCCCGCACGTGACACCGTGGCAATGTGCCGCCTGCCGGTTCCCGATGAATCGCTGATGGGAAGCACAGGACTGGCAGTCAGCGGCTACCCACGATCCATGCGAACGTCATTTGTCTCGCCGAGATACCTGGGTAAAACCTGGATACTGGACGCAGGTGATCCTGAAAGGGTCGCGCAGGACAGGCCAAGGCGCAAGCCTTGGGAAAAGGCACGCATCCTCGCGCCTCCGGTGAATCTTACATCCTGATACCGATTCTCGTGCAAATCAGGCCGATCGCATCAAGGTATTGCCCGGCCCGGCCCGTGAACCCGACCGCCTGGCTGCCGCTCGGGACATCTATCTGGAAGCTCCTGCTGCCTCCGGAGCCGCCATACAGCGGCGAGGTTTTCTTGTTGGTCTGAATCTGGAGCGACTGAATGACCGTGCCGTACCGGCCGGAAATTGCGGTGATGTATTCGTCCGAATCGAGCCGGAAGACTCTCAGGCGTCCGCCCGAACCTCCATAGCGTTGCCCATCCAATGCGGTGCCGTCTGGCAGGTCATAGATCATCTGCACGGAGTCAATGCGGTCACTGGAGAAAACCCGGATTTCGGCAATCCGGGCGCCGGAAGGGACGTCCTGGGCCGAAAAGGCGTTGCCGCCGCTGCCTCCGTAGATCTGTGTCTGTTGATATTGGGTCGTACCCGCCCGGGCGACCTGCCGGCCGCCGGCACGCCCCGTGGAACGGTACGTCAAACCTATGGCATCCACGTTGCTGCCTGCCCGGCCTGCGAATCCGACCGCCTGGCTGCCGGACGGGACATCTATCTGGAATGCGTTGCTGCCCCCGGTCCCGCCATACAACGGCGAGGTCTTCTTGTTGGTTCGAATCTGAAGCGAATGAACGATAGTACTGTACCGGCCGGAAATGCCTGTGATGTACTCGTCCGAATCGAGCCGGAAGATTCTCTGGCGCCCGCCCGAGCCGCCATACCGGGTCCCTTCCACCGTGGTGCCGTCGGGCAGATCGTAGATCATTTGCACGGAATCGACCCGGTCGCTCGCGGAGATCCGGATTCCTGCAATTCGGCCGCCGGAAGGAATGTCCTGGGCCGAAAAGGCATTACCGCCGCTGCCTCCGTAGAGCTGGGACTGCAGGTACTGATCTGCAACGACCCGGCCAAGCGTTCCGGCACCCTGAGGCACCCTGACTCAGGCTCTGTGGAGTGCAGGTCAAACCGATGGCATCCACGACGGAGCTCGACCGGCCGGCGAATCCGACTGCCCGGCTGCCGGATGGAACCGCCACCTGAAAGGCATCGATGCCTCCGGGCCCGCCGTACAAGGGCGAGGCTTTCTTGTTGGTCTGGATCTGGAGCGAATAAATGAAAGCGCCGTAGCGGCCGGAAATGCTGGTGATGTACTCGTCCGAATCGAGCCGGAAGATTCTCTGGCGCCCGCCCGAGCCGCCGTAGCGTGTTCCTTCGACAGTCCGGCCGTCGGCCAGGGCATACACCGTCTGCACGGATTCGATACGGTCGGTGGCGGAAATCCGGATCTCGGCAATCCGCGCGCCGGAAGGAATATCCTGGACCGAAAAAGCGTAGCCGCCGGTGCCGCCGTATATCTGAGTCTGTGGATACTGGCCGGCAACCGTCTGGCCGCCGACCGTACCGCCCGACCGCAGGCTCAGCGGAGCGTAGGTCAGGCCGATAGCGTCCAGGCGCTCACCCGCCCGGCCGACGAAGCCGAGCGCCTCGGTGCCGGTCGGGACTTCTATCTGATAATCCCTGCTGCCTCCTGATCCGCCATACAGCGGCGAGGTTTTCTTGTTGGTGTGAATCCGCAGCGAATCAATCATCTCCCCGTGCCGGCCGGAAATGCCGGTGATGTATTCGTCCGCATCCAGCCTGAATACGTTGAGCCGGCCCCCCGAGTCGCCGTGCTGGCCGGCCAGAGCGCTGCTCCCGGAAACGGTCGCATAGACCATCTGTACGGCGTCGATCATTTCTCCCGACCTGACACGGACCTCGGTGACCCTGGTCCCCGCTGCCGGCTGCGTGTCGGAGAACGGATTGCCACCTCGTCCCCCGGCAAGAGTGGTGGACCCGGACTGTTGGGACAGTCCGACCGCATCGCCAAGTAAAATTGCCAGGGATGTCACCATACAAACGAGCATGAACTTTTTCATAAAGCCCTCCTCGCGTATATCAGTTCCGATTAAAGAGATTTTATCTGCAAAGCAGCGGGTTTTCCAATCTATTAGTAGTTCGGAACCTGCATGAAGAGGCGCTCGAGGCGGCGGTGCGATACAACCCGACGGGACAGCTCGGTCTTCGTTCAGCATTCATCAATTGCGATCGGGCGACGGCCGGATTTCGATTGGATGTCGGTCTGCAGGATGGCATCGATAGTGACCCCAATACCGATCTCGATACCGATCGCGATTCCGTTAGCGATTCCGAAACCCGGCTCGAGCCTTGCTGTCAGCCTGGAGGCAAGAGAAGGGGCCTCGCCCAGGAGGCAAGTCATGCTATGCTGGGGCATGAGGCGTTCTGATCCGTCGGAGCCCTCGGCCCCGGTACAACTGAAATCCGAAGGAAAGGTGAATCATGGCAATTGCAAAGGTAAGTGAGATCATCTGTTCTTCAGACAAGAGCTTTGACGCCGCAATCAAGGATGGAATCCAGCGCGCAAACAAGACACTGGAGAACGTAAAGGGCGCCTGGGTGAAAGATCAGAAAGTGCTGGTCGAAAAAGGGAAGATCACCGAATACCGCGTGATCCTTCGAGTCACATTTGTGCTGAATGACTAGCTGTCGCGGATAGATATCCTGTTGCCGGCTATTGGCGGAACAGCCGCGCGGCAAAATCGTGCAGGCTGCGCCGCCAGGTCTGGAATTCGTGCGACGTGCCCTTTGACTCGAAAAAGACGTGCCGGATGCCGGCCTGGTCCAGTCCCTGGTGCATGGTTTGCGCGCCCTGATACATCGAGGGCTCCAGCGTGCCGGCGCCGATCCACAGAAGCCGGACCTGCTTGTTGAATGCCGCGGGATCGTTGAAAACCCCGTTGTAGGCGGTCTTGACATCGAAATTGCGCAGCGGCGCGCTGAATGAGCCGATCCAGGCGAACAGGTTGAGATGGGCCAGCGTGATCTGAAGAGTCTGGCTCCCGCCCATGGATAATCCCGCCATGGCCCGGTGATCCCGGTCCGCGATGGTGCGGTACGTGGAGTCGATCGTCGGGATGAGGTCGTTGAGCAGCAACTCTTCGAACGCATTCGGCAGCCGGGGCGTGCCGCCGGCTCCCGCCACGGCCACGGCGCCCGGCTTTGTGGCATACCCTCGGTCCATGACGACGATCATGGGCACGGCCTTGCGTTCGGCAATCAGGTTGTCCAGGATCAGATTGGCGCGACCCTGTTTGCTCCAGGTGGTCTCGTTTTCGCCGGCGCCGTGCTGCAGGTACAAGACCGGATAGCGCTGCGTGCTCCTGTCGTAATCCGGGGGCGTATACACATACGCGCGCCGCCACTCCCCGGTTGTCCTGGCCCGGTACACGCGGACGCGCACTTCGCCGTGCGGCACGTCCCTGGCATCGTAGAAATCGACTCCCTGCTCGGGCACCTCCACCCCGCTGCACTGCTTGCCCCAGCCGAAAAAGGTCTCGCTGCCGGGATCGTTGGCGGCAAAGCCGTCCAGGATGAACCAGTAGTAATGGAATCCGGGGACTGCGGGCTGGGTTGTGACAGTCCAGACGCCTTTTGCGTCTTTGGCCATGTCGATCGGGCCTTTGCCGAGCCCGTTGTCGGCGCCGCCGGGCATCAATTGCACTTTCTGCGCTCCCGGGGCCGTCAGCTGGAAAGTGACTCTCAGGTCGGAGTGAATGCGCGGGTACTCCGCCCCCGGCACATTGGACGACGCCGGTTTCGAATCTTTGGGCGCCTGCGCATAAGACAAGCCGACGGTGAGCACAACTATTGCCAGCAGCCGCTTCATAACGAGCCTCCCTGAAATTAGCCGAATCTGAAAGCCTGATCCCAGGATACTAGCACAATTCCCACGGCACGCGATCGGCTCCCCGCTTCCGATTCAGGGGGCGGAAACCGGATTTCCCTCACCTTTCGCTGGCGTTGTCCCTGATTTGGCCGCGGATTTCACCTCCGGGGTGTTTGGTGGTGTGAACATTCACGTAGGTCACACCGCTGCGCATGGCGCGAAGGATTTCCGCAAACTCCCCTGGAGCGATTCCCTGCCCGCTGGGCCCGATCACGTCTGTCTCGGTCACTGTCCCGGTTACACTGCCTGACGTCGCGGGGCAGTCGGGTTTACCGCCCCCGCCGCACAGGAAGAACGAGACTCCCCCTGCGACTCCGGTCTGGCCGAGGTGAACGTGCGCTGCCGCAGTCGCGGCACCCTCCAGATCGAAATACTCGAGCTCATACGTCAGTTCCGTATCCGCGCGATCGACCCTCGCCCGGAACTCGCCGCTTCCGGTCGAGGAAACGGCCGGAGTCTCATTGTAGCCGTGAAGTACCGCCCTCATGCTCATCGCGCTTCCCTGGCCCCACAACACGAGGGAGCCTGCCAGCGCCAAAACAGCGAGTGCGAAAACAGATGCACCTATTCGATGTCGTCTCATCTCGTCTCCTCCCTGAATACCCGATAAAGAAAATCGTAACAGACCGGCACTGCTGTGCAAGGGGCCAAATAGTGAGAGGCTGCCACGTCCCCATTGTCAAAACCCATGGACCGCTTATGCATGAAGACCCAGGGGACACGGTAGCCTGTCACCGCACTTTTTTTTGAAACTTCCGGGTTTTGTTTCCTGAGATGTTCAGTAGCACGGGGTTCGCGGCCGGGAGTGAAGAACAGCCGTTGGGGATGCCCGGACAGGAAAGGAGACCAGGCAATGATCAGGCAAGTCGGTTCTCGGGGGCTCAGCAGGCGGGCTTTCTTCAGGTGGGCGGGAGGAGCCGCCGCGGCCGGTATGGTGTCGGGCCTCCGGCGCAACAGTCTCTTGCCGATTGCAGCCGCTCAGACAGGGGCTCCGGATCTTGTCCTGGCCGCCACAGACGGATGGATTTCACTGCCGCTGCCTGCGGCAATCCCGCCTTTCCACCCCGACAGCTGGGCGCCGGAAGTGGGGCTGACGACCTACATCTTCGGTTTCCGCGACGTCACCGGTCTTGATTCAGCTCAGATCGCAAATCAGAAGATGAAGGCCCAGGCTGCCGCTCCCATGTTTTCGGTCACCCAGAACACCGAATTCAAGCTTAAGGTGGTCAACCTTGGCCTGCAGATGCGTCCGGACCTGATCGACGCCACGACTGTGCACTGGCACGGTTTCCGCGACGCCATCCCGTTTTTCGACGGGGAGCCCGGCAGCTCGGTGTCAGTCCCCATCGGAAGGGATT
>JAFNAG010000324.1 GCA_017860135.1 Acidobacteriota bacterium | reverse complement strand
AAAGGATTTTTCAGAGCCACGGAATAACGGTCGGCATCGGGATCGCAATCGCTATCGAAAACTGTGCATAATCGGGCTCCTCAGTATTGATGCCGGCAGCGCCATGATGCCGACGTCGATTCCGATAGCGATAGCGATACCGATTGTGCCATTTCCAGGAGTGGTCGCTTTGCTTGCTTGCGGCCATCGGCTGCTTTGTGGAATCTCTCGCGAAAGGGAATTTCAGAAGTGGTCGCCGAGTGCGAACCGGATTGCGCCGAGCGGGTCGGCTAAGCGGAAACGGGAAGGCCCAACCTGAATCAACCGATCCATGCGGAGGGGATTCCAGGAGAAAATCAACCGGCCCGGCTGGCCGATGAGGGGAAGCCGCAGTCGCAGTTCGCCGCCGACCGAACCGCGCAGCATGCCGTTTGTTATATCAAGGAGGCTCGAACCGGTTCCGAAGTCGGCATTCTTTGCCGACAGGCGGCTCCACCCCAGATCGATGAATCCCGCTCCGCTGAGGGGGCCCTGGATCGGGATCCGGTATTCCACGGAGAAGCCGAGCACCGTGTCCGCACCGGCCGGTGCGGTCGGAACCGTTCCTCCCGGCAAGAGGATCCAGGGGGAGAGGCCGCCGCGCCGGAACCCGCGGACAATCTCATCTCCCGGATACAGGCGCCGGTCCGATGTCAGGAGAACTCCGTTTTGAGGGCGTGTGAGGGTACCTTGAAAGCAAAATGCAAGGGAATTCCGGCCGCGAGTCAGCGGATCGTCCAGGTATTGCGAGAAATGGAATGACTGAACCGTTGTGTCGACCGTGCGGAGCATCGTGGTTCCAGCCAGGGAGCCGACAAGGGCAAGCCGGGTTCCTCTAGTCTCCGGGCCGGTTCCGCGTGCGGCATTCACTACGAAGGAAGGCGACAGATCGGTCCTTCCCTGCACGCTTGCGCGTCGTTCGCCTCCGTCGGAGGCGCTGTTTTCCGATAGCGAAAGCCTCTCGAATCGGGCTCCCAGCCCCACCTGTACCTGCGACGTCACCGGATATGCCCCCGACAATCCAATGCCTGTGGAGCGGCGCCGGAGCAAATGAATCAGATCGTCTGCGTCCGGTACGATGCTGGCGACATTTACATGAGTGACGCGGTGGAAGACCGACAGCCCCACTGGAAACGGAAAGCCCAGAAAGTGCCGGCCTGCGATATTGAGCACGGCATTGGCTTGGGAAGCGCCGCCGTCCAACTGGAATGCCAGGGATTCTCCAAATCCGAGCAGGTCAATGGCACTGTAGAGAATACCCAGGTATCCTCCCCCGATGCCGCCTGTCCCGCCTGTGCCATAGATCCCCTGACGATCCTTTTCCTTGATGTGGAAGACGATATCCAAAAGACCGGAGGATCCGGTATATTCCAGCGCAACGTCCGCACGCTGGACCGGCTGAACCATGCCGCTGCGGTTCAATCTCCGCACGCTCTCGTCCAGCCTCGAGGAATCATAAACCTCCCCCTCCCGCACAACAATTTCACGGCGGAGCAAGTTCTCCCGCAATCGCTTGTTACCCTGGAACTCGATGCGGCCCACGATCATCGGATGGCCCGATTCGACCCGATACACCGCACGGACGGTGCACTCTGCATCGTTACGATCCTGCAACAATTCCACCTGCGACATCGCATAGCCGTGCCGGCCCATTGCATCGACGATCCTGTTCCGCGCCGACTCCAGCGCTGAAGAATCGTACTCAGCCGGAACCGGAAGGGTGGCAAGAACTTCCGCCAGATCTGCCGCGGCAGCTCTTGCGTTGCCCTCACTGCGGACCGAGACAAGCCGGTAGCGGGGGCCCTCCATAATCGGAATCGACAGTAGGAGTTTGAACTCGGATCCGCCGGTTCCCGGCACGGGCAACCACGGGGAGCATCCCGAGCGCCGGGCAACTACCTCCGGACGGCCCACGCCGACCGCCGCATAACCCTTCGACCGGTAAAAACGGCGCAAGTTCTCCAGATCGGCGGCCGCATACTCCGGTGAGTAAGCACCGCTGACCGACCAGGGGGCAAAGAGCGAAGCGGATCGAAGGTACTGCAGCTGCTTGAGTAATTCGCCGGAAGAGACCGAGTGGTTGCCGTTGAACCGAACTGTGCCGATATCCAGGCGCGGGCCGGTTTGCACGATCAGCCGCAACTGGCATGATCCCTTGGCGACCGGCACGGTCGAAAGACGTACGTCCGCAAGCGGATATCGCCGGGAGAGCAGATACCGGCGAACTGCATTGGCGGCTTTGTTTGCTTCACCAGGCCGGAAGGGGGTTGTGGGCCGTATCGCGAGCTTCTCCCGTTCCAGAAAATGGCTGATCTGCTCTCTCTCCCCCTGCCCGACACCGTCGATGACAAAGTCCGACACCCAGGGCCGCTCGCGCACGAGATATGTAAGATCCACCATGGTTCCCTGGATCGCTTGCTCCCGTATCTCGAGGAATTCAAAAATCCCAAGATCATGCAAGCGTCGGAGATCCGCTTCCACCTCGTTGTGGATGAACTTCTTGCCCGGAGCCGCAGAGATTGAGTGCAGAATCGTCTCCGGGGGCACACGCACGTTTCCTTCCACATAGACGTGGCGAATTGTCGGAGGAGGCGGACCTTGGGAAAAGGACGGAAGAGCGGTCAGTAACAGACAGCCCGTAATGCAAAAACGGAAGATCATTTCACCCAAACCATATGCGTATACTCCCGTCCGGCGACTTGGTTCCAATAATTTGCGTCAGAGTCAGGGATTGAGCCGGATGGAGAGAGTGCCAGGACGATCGGGATAAGGAGGATGAAGCGCCCGGGCGGAATCCCGCGCTCAATGCGGGATCTCGGGAGTGGAAGAGAATGAGAAGTGCCGCGCGATTCGGTCGATGCCCGCCCGATTCATTTTGATCCCGAGTTCCAGCCTCATCTCCGCATCCCGGCAGCAACAGGGAAACGCCGCTCCGAGGCAGACCTTGATGGCCGTAACTCATGTATTTTCCATAGTTTTCAGAGGTATATTGAGCTTGACTCTCTCGGGTAAGAATGTTAGATTCCGCATGCACTCTTTGCCGTCCGCAAAACATAGGATTTAAGGAAGAAAGGAGATCTCAATGAACTCCTCTGAAATCAGAAAGACGCCCCTGAACGCGATCCATCGGGAGGCCGGGGGCCGGATGGTGGAATTCGCCGGCTGGGATATGCCGGTACAATACGCGGGGCCGATGCAGGAGCATCTGGCAGTCAGGACCCGCGCCGGCATTTTCGATGTCAGCCACATGGGAGAGGTGGAAATCAAGGGCCCCGGCGCGGAGGAAACCATTCAGAGGGTAACGTGCAATGACGTCAGGCGACTGGCCGTTGGCCAGATCCATTACTCGGCGTTGATGACTCCCGAAGGGACCTTCGTAGACGACATACTCGTGCATCGCATGGGAGAGAACCACTTCTTCCTCTGCGTGAATGCATCCAATCAAAAGAAGGATTACGAGTGGATTCGCGATCATGCCGGTGCGAATGCGGAGGTGATCTTCCGCAGCAACGATTTCGCTCAGATCGCGGTCCAAGGCCCTCGCGCGCTGGAAATTCTGCGCCCCTTAACGGACTCGAAGCTCGATGCGATAGGATATTACTGGTTCACGCGGGGAAAATTCGCCGGGTTCGAAGCCCTGATCACCCGGACCGGTTATACCGGCGAGGACGGTTTCGAGATCTACATCCATCCCGATCATGCTGTGGAAGTCTGGACCCGGATTATGGAATCCGGCAAGCCGCTGGGGCTGGAACCGGCAGGCCTGGCGGCGCGCAACACTCTGCGCCTGGAAGCAAAAATGGCTCTGTACGGCAACGACATCGATGCGACGACGACGGTGCTCGAAGCCGACCTCGGCTGGATTTGCAAGCTGGACAAGGGCAACTTCATCGGCCGCGATGTGCTGTTGAGGCAACGCGCCGAGGGGGTGAAACGACTGCTCGTCGGCTTCGAGATGGTGGAACGCGGGATCGCCCGTGATCACTACCCCGTCGAGATCGACGGCCGGCGCTACGGTGTTGTTACGAGCGGGAGTCCCGCTCCATACCTGCACAAGAACATAGGCCTCACGTATCTCCCGAAGGAAAACTGCGCCGTCGGCACGGAATTCCACGTTATCATACGGGAGAAACCGGTAAAGGCCCGGGTTGTACCGACGCCATTTTACAAGAGAGCAAAGAAATAATGATCCGGCCCGTTTGCGGGCCAATGAAATCAGCCAAAGCGGAGGTTTGCCCTATGTATCCCGAGGAAAACCTGTACACCAAGGATCACGAATGGATTCACGTCGAAGGGGATGTGGGAATCGTTGGCATCACCGATTACGCACAGCATGAACTCGGGGACGTGGTCTACGTGGATCTGCCCGAAGTCGGAGACACCTTTGAGGCTTCCGAGCCGTTCGGCTCCGTCGAATCGGTAAAGGCAGTTTCAGAGGTGTTCAGTCCCGTCAGCGGCGAGGTCCTGGAAGTCAACACCAAGCTGGAGGAAACGCCGGAACTCGTAAACGAGTCCCCGCATCAGAAAGCCTGGATGATCAAAATCCGCATCACCAACCCGGATGAACTCAAAGAGATGCTCAGCGCCGACGAGTATGAGGAGTATCTTCAGGAGCAGTCCGGCAGCTGATCCGATTCATTTGAATTCTGATTCTCCCAAGGCCGCCGTTTCGCCTCAGCGGGACGGCGGCGACTGTCCCGAAGCCGATGTCGGGCGAAGACTTCACGCACATCGTGGCAGAGTGCTTTCATCTCGTGCCGGCATCGGCATGCTTCCGTTGACATGCCGATTTCGTAACAGGCCGGCCTCGAGTGATGCCGTTCTGATCCGAGTACATCGGGAACGCACCGACTGCAGGCGCACGATGCAGCAGAATCCGCGCAAGAGCGGAATACGGGATTTCCGGCTGGGCTGAGTTATAATCTCCCTGTAAACGCAGCGCCAGTCCTGCGGGAGATCGCCGAAGCTCCGGAGGAATGCGGGCTCGAGGCAGAGCGTTTTCGAAGCTGGGCACGCTCAGGTGAGCGTCGCCAGTTTCCGGCACTGTAATCCGGAGAGAACGCGCGCCGCATGCGCAGCGAATCTCTCGTGGCAGGAGGGACAATGAATCGAGTACTGATGGGAACAATGCTGCTGGCCGCAATCGCCTTTGGCGCGCGTGACGCCGCAGCATGGACGGACCAAAGCAACCCGGGTTCAAATCAGGGAGGCCGTGGAAATTCCGCTGCGCGGGATGCCTGCACGTTGTTTACGCCGGAGGAGATCGCTTCCGCCGTCGGGACTTCTGTGCAGCGTGCGAGGCCGGAAGACACACAGACCGGAACGCAGTGCAGGTTTCAGAGCTCGGCCGGGTCGGTCAACATCTGGACCGGTCCCCTCAGTGCGAAAGAGTTCGAGGAATTCCGCCAACGGCTGGCTGCACAAGGCAAGAAGCCGCAGAACGCGCCCGGGATCGGCGACGGCGCGTACTTCTGGGACGATCGGATCTATGTCCGCGTCGGCAACCGCGGTCTGAACATCTGGCTCGGCAGCGGCGACGCCGCGTCGAGCGAGAAGCGCCGCACAGCGGTGCTCAATCTGGCCAAAGCAGGCGCCGAGAAGCTGCGATAGTCTCCCCTGCCGTCGCTGGCATCACCGATCGCTTCCGCTGCGGACGAGCGTGGTCGATG
>JAFNAG010000014.1 GCA_017860135.1 Acidobacteriota bacterium | reverse complement strand
GCCGCGGCGTCCTGATGTCCAGATCGAGATAAAACTCGGCACGGTCGATCACTTCGGCAGCCACGACCGCGGGAAGCACCCAATCCAACCCGGCATTCCAGGTCGCAAGCGGAAGGATGAATCCCAGGCTCAGCCTCAGTGTTGTCGCAACGGGACGCCATCTCCCGCCGGTCCAGTTTTTGCGGAAGGCATAGAGCGCCAGTTTGGCCAGTCCGGCAACGCCTGCCACGAGTGCGTCGTGAGTCAAAAGGCCGTATAGAAACAAACCGGTCAGCAAGGCTCCGGCGCTGTGCAGCCACACGCCGCCGCGGGCGGCGACCCGCGCGTACACCTGGTCCATGCAAAGCAGCGCGAGGAGTCCCGCCAGGGCTGCAGGCAATGCCAGATCCCTGCCGCCGGGAATCAGCAGCATCAGCGCCGCTAAAACTGTGAATGCGAGGAAGCAGAGGATCTCCCGGCTCAGCCAGGAATGTCGCACGTTCAGGATGGCGCGCCAGCCGCGCAGGGGGCGGCCGAGGTGCATGCTGCTCACAGTGATTACGGCGAGGGCGGTGAGCAGGAACCCGGACGGGTTGATGAAAATTGCTCCGGCGGCAGAAGCCGCAGCCATGGCGACGAGCAGCGCGGCACCAAGAGTGAAAACGACGAGCGACCACTCCGAACGTACGGCGATCTTGGCCGAGAGCCCCTGCGCCGGGGGCAGCCGTGCCGGCATGCCGGGATCCTTTGCGGTCACGCCGGTGATTTCCGGTCCCGTCCGGCGGTGCCGCAGGGGCACGAAGCGCATTGCGGGCCGCATGCGAGTTTGGGGATAGCCGTCGACGTGTTCTGTCCCGTTCACGCCTTCCAGTTCGGCAAACTGCAGCGCGCCGGTGGGACAGAGAGAGGTGCAGGCGGGCGCCTTCCCTTCCTCCAGGCGGTGGCGGCACAGGGTGCACTTGGCGACCGTCCCGCTGTCGCTGTCATATCGCGGCGCGTCGAATGGGCACGCCCAGCTGCAGTATCTGCAGCCGATACAGAGATCCGCGTCGACAAGCACGGCGCCGGTGGCGCCGTCCCTCGAGTAGGCGAGGGCCGGGCAGGCTCTCATGCACGCAGGATCCGCGCAGTGCTGGCATGCCAGCGACAGGTGAAAGCGGGAGACTTCCGGAATGCGCTGCGCATTGAACGTATAGATCTGCCGCCAGCTCTTCCCTGGTTCCAGTCCGTTTTCTATGCCGCACGCAAGCCGGCAGGCGTGGCAACCCGTGCAACGATTCAAATCCAGCAGGAATCCTCTCATCGCGCGGCTTTCTCGACTTCCACCAGGACATCATGAAACGCCGCCCCGTGGCCCATGTCCGTTTCGCGCCCGCAGGAAAGGAAATTCACGGTACCCCCTTCGCTGATCCACCAGCCGTTGGGTATCGACAGGCAGCCGGGCTTGAGGCTGAAATCCAGCCGGGCGGGCAGTTCCAGGGATCCCCGGTCATTGAATACGCGGACGAGCGTTCCGTCCGCAATGCCGCACCTGGCGGCGTCAACTGGGCTGATCGACACCTCGAGCGGTTCGCTCACATCGCGGATCATGCGCAGATTCCCGAACTGGGAGTGAATCCTGTTCTTGGTGTTCGGAGTGATCAGATGCAGGGGGTACTTCTTCTGCCGCTGCTCCGTGAACTCGATTGGAGTGGTGTATCTTGGCAGGGGATCGACATCCCAGCGCCGGGCAGCCTCCCGGGAAAGGAGTTCGATTTTCCCGGACGGAGTCGGAAACACAAAATCAGAAAATGCAATTTCCTGATTCCCCGGGGCCGGCACGGGCCCTTCACGCAGCCGGGCCAGGGTCAGTTCCGGGAACGGGGCAAGCTTCCGTTCAACCCACTCCTCCACCTCGCTGTCCGCCGGCCCGGGGAAATACTGCGAAAGGACCTCCCCGCGGATCCCGAGTTTCATGGCCAGAAGGCGATAGATCTCAGTCTCCGGTTTCACATCGGGAGGCGGATCCAGAATCTTCTGCTTCAGCTGGATGTACGAATGCCAGTATGCCCCGATCACGTCGGACTGTTCGAAGAGGGACTTGGCCGGCAGCACGATGTCCGCTTCGCGCGCCGTGTCGGTGAGGAACTGGTCGACCACGACCCGGAATTCCAGCGCGCGAAACGCCTGCAGCACGGCGGGGGTTTCGGGGTTCTGCGTGATTGGATTCCCGCGTTCCACCCAGGCCATCTTCAGCTCCGGATCCCGCGTCGCCAGCATGTCCTGCCCAATCCGGGCCGTGGAGATGCTCACTCGCACGACGCCGTCTGATTCTTCAGGCGGGTAAAATGCCAGGGGATCCTTCACCGCATCGAACACCGCGCTCTGCAGGTTGGCAAACTGCCAGCCTGATCCCGGCTGCCCGATGTTGCCCGTGATTGCCAGCAGGGCAATCATGGCGCGCATCGTCTGGCCGCTGTTCGTATAACGCTGCATGCCGAAACCGGCGCACAGAGTGGCAGGTCGGGTGTCGGCCAGTAAGCCTGACAACCTCTCGATCGTTCGGGCCGGGACATCAGTCAGCCGGGACGCATGGTCCGGGTCGTACTCTCGAACCAGTTCGCTGAATTCGGGGAAACCCAGACAGTGTCTTTCCACAAACTCATGATGGAAGCGGTCATTTCGGCAAAGCAGGTGTGCAATGCCCAGAGCCAGCGCACCGTCGGAACCGGGGCGGGGCTGCACCAGCAGCTCCGCGCGCTCTGAGGACTCCGTGCGCCTGGGATCGACAACGACGAGTTTCGCGCCCCGCTCCAGCGCCTGATCGATAAAGCGCATCTGGTGGATATTGGTTTCCGCCGGGTTTTTCCCCCAAAGAATAATGAGCCTGGCGTTGACAATGTCCCATGGGGCGCTGTGCTTGTTCTCACCGAGGGTCAGGCGCGTCGCTTCGAGGCCTGCCGGCCAGCAGAGATCCCCGTAAGTGGTGGTGCACCCGCCGAACAGCCGCCAAAAATGCATGCCGGCGGCATTCAGCAGCCCCTTGGTGCCGCTTCCGCTGCAATAGAGAATGCTCTGCGGCCCGTGGCGTTCCCTGAGATCGAGCAGCCTGGATGCGATCCGTTCCAGGGCTTCGTCCCAGGATACGGGGTGAAGACCGTCCACTCCCGGAGCTCTGCCGAGCGGCCGCAACAGGCGATCCGGGGACACGATCCGCTCCGCGTAGCTCAGGCCTTTCAGACACAATCCCCCGGGAGCGGCACGGTTGCCCGGGTGCGGTTCGATGCGGCGGACACGGCCGTTCTCCACCTCTACCAGCATGGAGCAGGTGCTGTAGCAATTGCGCGGGCATGCAGTAGTGTAATCGGGCAAAACGTCCCTCGATAGGAATCAGTGGCCAAACATATCCTGATTGCGATCCGGAAGCAAGCAATCGGCCGGGCCTGAGTGCAATCGGAAGCGAGACTCGATCCCCGCAAAATTCAGGTCGCGCAACGATCAACGACAAAAGAATGTATCAATGGTCAATGGTCATTTGTCATCTGGCCGCTGCGAACCCTCGGCCCGTTCGGTCCTGATCGGGTTCGGAGCGGGTGAAGCACCCGAGCGCAGAGCCAACCTGCCGAGCCCCCACACGACAATTGACAAATGATAATTGTCAGATTCTGTTTTGTTGGGTCTCACTTCCGATTGCACCCGCCGGGCCTCGAAGGCGTGGCTTCCGCCTGCCCGCCAATCGCGTCAGACCCGAGATCTCTTCGGTATCGGAATCGGTATCGGAATCGCAATCGCTATCGGGATCGAAATCGTTCGCGATTCCAAACCCGATTCCGAGGATGGTTCGGGGAAGGCAGCAGGCCTGTCACAATTTCAGAGGCGTGACCTCTGCCTGCTGTGACCGCTTCACCCGCTCACTTGCGGTCACGGCTCTGGGGATTGTGGGGTCTTCTCTCTCGGCCTACTTGGGCTTCCAGGCGTCTTTATCCAGTCTGGGGAACGTGACCTTGCAGGTTCCGGAATCGATACCATCGACGCGTTTGAAGCCTTTGTCGTCCAGAGTCCCCTCGTCGATTGTGGTGCCGTCCGGCAGGGTGATCCGGTAGGCTTCGCCGGGCACAGGCTTGCCGTCTTCGTCGACAAGCTCGATTTCAATCCAGGATTTCTTCCCGGCTTGCTTGGCGGCTTCAGGATTATGGGTGGGCGCGGTGGAGGCCGGCGGCTGGTTTTTATAGGTGGGTGACTTGTCGCCGGGATCGGCGTTGTCGGCAATGTGCGCTTCCTTCGGATTCTGTACCGGCACGAGGCTTCCCGCTGATCCGGCCAATGCGGAACCGCCGCTGTTGATCATCACCGTCGGACCGGAAATTTGCACACCGCCGGAATTGATCGTAATGAAGCTGCCGCCCACGTTGATGGTCAGGCCCACTGCGGATTCGATGACGACCGTACCGCCGGCATTGACGTAATAACTTCCCTGGACCGCTTCGGAGTGGTTGCCGCCAATCTCTTCTGTCACGTTCGTGCCGACGTGCAGCGAAACGGAATCGGCGATGTCGTGAGTCGCTTTTCCCTGGATCTTCTGGTGGTGATCGCGCGAGATTGCCTCGATGCGATCCCGGCTGATGGAGATCTGTTCGTCGCCTCCGACATTCCTACGGGAATCCCGCTGGACAACGAGGTGCCGGTCGTTGCCGATCCATTCGCGCCGGTCGTTTTTGACGCGGATGTCGAGGTCCTTCTCGCCGTGGATGAATACCTGCTCCTTCCCTTTCTTGTCCTCGAAGCGGATTTCGTTGAAACCGCCGCCGCCGGGGGAAGAATAAGACTTGAAGCCGGTCTTGGTCTTGTGGTCGGGAAGGGTGTATGCGGGCATCTGGTCGGCATTATAGACGCTTCCGACGATGATCGGCTGGTCCGGGTCCCCTTCCAGGAAATCGACGACCACCTCCTGCCCGATTCTCGGAATATGGACCATGCCCCACAACCGGCCGGCGATCGCGGTGCCGACCCGAACCCAGCAGGAACTGTCGGCATCGTACTTACCCTCGCGATCCCAGTGAAACTGAACCTTCACGCGCCCATACTTGTCGGGGAATATCTCCTCACCCGGAGGGCCTACCACGGTAGCCGTGTGCGTCCCGCGGACCATGGGCCGCGGAGTGAGGCGCAAAGGCCGGAACGGGAGCGCCGCCGGAATGCAGGTGAAGGTGTTCTCGTACACCACCTCGCTGAGATCTCCGGAGCGAAAATTCTGCGCGAAGGAGCCCGAGTGTTCGATGCCCGTCACGACGTATTGTCCGTCCGCATCGAAATGCCTCTCCAGGTTGAACTTGTGCCCGCTGACAAGATGCCGGATGTTGCTGGTGGCACGGATGAGCAGGCTGGGGAGCGCTTCCTGCTGCATCCGGATTCCAGCCGTGCGGGTGTTATCGGTGAAGATCTTCTGCAGTTCGGCCGCCTGATCGCCGCCACTCTTGTCGACGCCGTCGAATCGTTGGGCATAGGCTCCGGGGTAGTCGTAGATCTCCAGCCTGTCGTTGTCCCCCACCTTGAGCTTGTGGGTCACTTTCCCGGCATCCACACTGTCGACGATGGCCTGCTGCGCCTCCAGATTGCGCCCCGGGAGCTC
This sequence comes from Acidobacteriota bacterium, assembly GCA_017860135.1. Classification (GTDB taxonomy): domain Bacteria; phylum Acidobacteriota; class UBA6911; order UBA6911; family UBA6911; genus JAFNAG01. The sequence continues at coordinate 23,510 of JAFNAG010000014.1, read as the reverse complement.
GAAAGTGTGATCCCACAGCGTGACCTTGCCGGATCGCAGCGCCTGCGTCTTCTCCCAGGAGAGTATGCGGTATTCGGGGCGGACTCCTCCCGCAACGGGATCGAAAATGAGTTTGTCGCTGACGGGCATGTTGGGGTGGCTCTGCGGGGTGTTCGCCAGGACCATTTGATGGTTGTCCTCGGTGTGTTTGAAGAAGTAGTAGATGCCTTCTTCCTCCATCAGCCGGGAAATAAAATCGAAGTCCGTTTCGCGATACTGGACGCAATAGTCGCGGGGCTCGAAGGTCCCCTGGATTTCATACGCGACATCAAAGGGCTGGAGGATCTTCTTGAGAATGTCCGGAACGGTGATGTGCTGGAAGATGCGGCTCTGGGCGATCCTCGTCAGCAGCCAGGCCTGAGGGACGATTTCCATGCGGAAAACTGTGAAGTGCTCGTCGCGTTCGCCCTGGCTGATCCGGCTGCAGATCCCGTTGAGAAAGCGCTTCTCCTCTTTGGCGAGGGCGACGCGGACCGTCACTTTCTGGCCGAGTATCTTGTCGAATTCGACCTTGTTCTTATTCGCGGCCAGCAGATCCAGATGAAAGCTGAAGGGCTGCGAGATGGCCTCATGCCCCTGGAACCCCACCAAAAGGAGGACATCCGGCCCCAGCGGAGTGGTGACCTTCATCGCTCTTTCTGCCTGGATGTAGTCTGCCATGATGAATTCCTCTATCCCGGGGCGGCCCGGAAAGACTCTCCTGCGGCGGCTTCCGGATCCGTCCCCTGATTCTGCGGCCGGCGGCGCGCGCAGTGGCCGCCGGCGGAGGCGCCGGGGCGCCGCCGCAACAGCGTCGCCCCGGCTGGTTTTGCCGTCAGATCACGAGATGTGATATTCAAACTCGCCGTTGCCGTCGACCGTGATATGCACATCCGTGATTGCGCCCCCCGCCGCCATGCGGCTCAGCACTTCCTGGGAGATCGCGGGCAGCAGCGTGCGCGTCAGGATGTGGTCCACGTTGCGTGCGCCGCTCTCGACCTCCTTGCAGCGATTGGCAATGGCGCTGATCAGGCTCTCATCGTAACGGAAGCGGGCGCGGTGATTCTCCGCCACGCGCTTCTGAATCCGCCCGAGCTGCAGCTTGATGATCTCCCGCATCACCTCGTCGGTGATCGGATAGTACGGCACGACGATCAGCCGCCCGAGGAACGCGGGCTTGAAGAACTTGAGCAGGTCGGGCCGCAGCGAGTCGGCCAGGGCAAATGCATCGGGCCGCGTTTCCGGGTCGGCGCACACCTTCATGATCGTATCTGTGCCGGCGTTGGAGGTGAGCAGAATAACGGTGTTCTTGAAGTCGATTTCCCGCCCTTCTCCGTCCTCCAGCTGCCCCTTGTCGAAAACCTGGAAGAAGAGCTCCATGACATCGGGATGCGCCTTCTCCACCTCGTCGAGGAGAACAACACTGTACGGCTTCCGGCGCACGGCCTCTGTGAGCACGCCTCCCTCCCCGTACCCCACATATCCCGGCGGGGAGCCCTTCAGGCTCGATACCGTGTGCGCTTCCTGGTACTCGGACATGTTGATGGTAACCATGTTCCGTTCGCCGCCGTACAGGGAGTCGGCCAAGGCGAGGGCGGTCTCGGTTTTCCCGACGCCGCTCGGCCCGACCAGAAGGAACACACCGATGGGACGACGCGGGTCGACGAGGTTGGCCCGCGCCGTGCGGATGCGCTGGCTGATCGCAAACAGGGCGTGGTCCTGCCCGATGACGCGCTCCCCCAGCCGCTCGTGCAGCGACAGGACCGTCTTGATTTCGTCGGACATCATCTTGCCGACCGGGATCCCGGTCCAGCCGGAGATGACCTCGCCTACTGTCTGCGCATCGACGCAAACCTGCATCAGTGGATCCTCCCCCTGCAGCCTTGCCAGGTCGGCATTGAGCGCCGTCATTTCCTCGCGCAGTTTCTCCACTTCCTCCGGAGCCAGCCTGGCTTCCTGATTGCCGTCCCCCTTGACTGCCTGGCGCTCGAGTTGGTCGCGGATTTCCCTGAGGCGGGCGACCGCCTGGCTTTCTTTTCCCCACCTCTCCTGGAGGCCGGCCAGTTCCTTTTCCGCGGCTTCTTTCTTCCCTTTCAGTTCCGCGATCCGCTCGGCATGGTCCGACCCGGTGATGCTCTCGCGCTCGAGCGCCTGGATTTCGACGCCCAGCTGAGTGATCCGCCTCTGACAGTCTTCGATCCTCGGCGGCGTGGCCGACTGGCTGAGGGCAAGGCGCGCGCAGGCCGTATCCAGCACGCTCACGCATTTGTCCGGCAGCTGCCGCCCGGAGATGTAGCGGTGAGAGAGGCGTACGGAGGCGTCCACCGCCTCGTCCAGTATGCGCACTTTGTGGTGGCCTTCGAGCGAGGGAGTGACGCCCCGCATCATGACTACCGCCTGGTCTTCCGTGGGTTCTTCGACCTTGACGACCTGGAAGCGGCGGGCCAGGGCGGGATCCTTCTCAAAATACTTTTTGTATTCGGCCCAGGTGGTGGCCGCGATCGTGCGCAGCTCGCCGCGGGCCAGCGCGGGCTTCAGAAGATTGGCAGCGTCGTTCTGACCGGCCTGTCCGCCGGCGCCGATCATGGTGTGCGCCTCGTCGATGAAGAGGATGATGGGCTGGGCGGAGGCCTTGACTTCCGCGATCACAGACTTCAGGCGGTTCTCGAACTCCCCCTTGACGCCGGCGCCCGCCTGGAGGAGGCCCAGGTCGAGGGTCCGCAGGGAGACGTTCCGTAGCGGGGGCGGCACATCCCCTTCCACGATCTTCAATGCGAAGCCCTCGACTACGGCCGTTTTGCCGACGCCTGCCTCACCGGTAAGGATGGGATTGTTCTGGCGCCGCCGGGTGAGGATGTCGACGATTTGCCGGATTTCGAAGTCCCGGCACAGCACGGGATCGATGTCGCCGCTCTTGGCCCTGCCCGTCAGATCGATCGTGTACTGGTCGAGGGATGGGGTCTTGGATCCCGGGCGGGCCGCCTGCCCTTCCCCCGCCGCCTCCGGCGCGCCGGCGAACGCCTGTCCGGCTTCGCGATCCTCCTCCGAACCCGACACGATGCTCAGCAGATCGCGCTGGAGGGTTTCCATGGAAATGTGCTTCAGCTCGGGAGAGACGTCGCGCGCCATCCGCGCAGTATCCGGATCCGTGAGGAGCGCCAGCAGGACATAGCCGGATCGTACCGTCGAGGCGCCATAATCGATCGACCCGATCGACCAGGCCTGTTCGAACAGGCGCGGCAGCCGGGGAGACAGCGCGGGAGTGCGCGCGTTTCCGGTCTTGAACCGGTCGATGGCACGGGTCAGATCCCTGGACAGGCGCGATGTGTCCACTTCAAAGTGCCGGAAAATTTTGGCAACGTCCGTGTCCGGCGCTTCGATCAGCTTCATCAGCAGGTGCTCGATTTCGACGTCGTAATTGGTGCGTGACAGGCACAGCCCTGCCGCGGATTCCAGCGAACTGCGGCATGTGCGGTTGAGTTTTGCGATCAAGGATTTCAGATTTGTAAACACGAGGCCTCCCCAGTCTGGCGGTGATTCGATATGCGAACAACCATGTGTCAAGGATCAGTACGGCAGGCGCGGCGTGCCGTCGATCCCGATCACGCCGCCGGCATGATCGGATCCGCGTCGCGACTGCCCGCGCCGCTTCCGACTCCCGGTTTCTGCCGGATTCTCACTCGTTGCCGCCGGCCAGTATGGTATCGGCGGCATCCTTCGTAAACTCGCGCACCTTCAGCCATGAGGACCAGCCGAGCCGTGCTCCCGCCCCTGCGCTCCGCAGGCGGCAGGCCGGCACCTCGCCGGCGCGCAAGACCAGCTGCACGTCGAAGTCTAGCTCGAGGCCCGCGAACAGCCGCGACAGCTGCATGAGCGGCTTATAGGCGCTGCCTCCGGGCAGGAAATTCTCAAAGGCCTCGTGGCGCAGCGGCCCGATGCGGACCCGGAACTTCGACTGCCGGTCCCAGACGCGACTGCCGCAGATCGCGTTGACCCCCAGCTGATAGTTCTGGCGTCCCAGCCGGGTCTGGTTGTCATCCCCCAGCCGCACCCAGTGCCCGTGGAACTGGAGCACCTGCACGAACGCGCCGAAGTAGTCGCGCAGGATCCCCTCCAGTGCGGCGGCGGAGTGCGGCCTCTGCAGGAACAGGCCGGCATACAGGAGCAGCCCCTGATCTTCGACATGGAGGCGCTGCTGCAGGCCGGGCGTACCCATCCCGATGATGCTGCTCAGATACCCGGTAAAGGTGTCCTGTCCGCGCTCGTAGGCAACCGGGAAGCGGTACTTCTCCCACGCGCGATAGAAAAGGGAGATCATCCGGTGGTTGAAGATATCCAGGAAATCACGCAGGGTGCGGTCCTTGTGGTATTGCCGCTCCAGCAGCAATTCCGTATAGTGCCTCGGCAGCACTCCGGAGGGCCCGGTGAGCCCCAGGAAATTGACGGTGACCTTCGGCTGGGCGTTCTCCTCTTCCGTCACGCTGACCGACTGGATCTCGCTTGCCGGGAATGTCAGCGTGACGTGTGCGGCGAAACGGGCGACTTCGTCCCCGGGGAGGGCGTCGGTTCCCACCGGCGCGCGTCCGGGATACAGCCGTTCCAGCAGGCGCACCGCCTGAAAGAAATCGAACCGACACCCGTGTTCCGTAATCGACTCTTTCATACCACAATCTGCTCGCCGGCCCGGGGCGGCCAGCGCTTGAGCACCCCTTCGCGCTGCTCGGTTTTTGCCACCAGCTGTACGAAAGAATTGATGGAGCTGTACAGGGCGAGGAATCGCTCCAGGACAGAAGCAAAAAGAAACACTCCACTGCCCACGTACTGCTGTTCGTCGAATTCGAGAGACACCTCGATGCCTCGGACAAAGCTGCTGCCGAGCGGCGACGGAATCAGCCGGAAGATCCGGCGCGCGTCGACATGCCGGATGCCGGCGATCTGGCGCCGGGTCGCCGACGAGTCGCTGAAATCGTAGAGCCGGAGAATCTCCTGAAGCGCTTCCGGCCCCTCCTGCGCCTTTTCGACCAGGGAAAGGTGGTTCAGCGACAGGTGCGAGATCAGGCGCCACTGGGTGGCACGCCGCATCGGCGGGCGCAGAGCGGGAGTCGGCTTCTTCAGGCAGCGGATGCTTGTGAACAGGCCCGGCCCCTCCAGCTGAAAATCCCCCGCGGCATTTCCGAACGGCAGGCGGTTCGGCAGGTCGCGGCTGGTGCAGGTGGTTGTAACCGTGAGGGTCTCCACATCCGGACGGGTCGGGTTGAAGTCGAGGTCGACGAGCGACAGGTAGACTTCCGTCCCCTGGTCCTCCTTGCGCGGCGACGCGCGCCGGTGCGCATACCAGAAGGTGCGCTGTCCCTCGCGATCCACGGCATGCTTGAAGGAATAGAAGGGTTGGAATGGAATCGGCTTTTCATTATAGGGCGCCGTATTGGTGACCGCATCGATCGAATACACCTCGGTCGCCATCTGCCGGCCTACGTCGGGGACCACCCGGTATTCGGACCTCGTGTGGGTCAGCTGGATCGGTTCCGCCACCTGGCGGAAGAGGTTCACGACCGGCGTGCAATTGAGGCGGAAGGTCTGCGCCGTAACCGCCTTCTCCTGGGAGAAGTCGCGGTTGAAGTGAATCCGCACTTCCATGGTTTCGCCAAAGCCGGCGGCCGCGGCCCTGGAAAGACCGCACACATCGAAGAACAGATATTTTTCGGGAAAACTGAAATACTCCTGCAGCAGCCGGTAAGCCAGAAACGACCGGTCTGTGTACGGGAGCATGCCTTCGTCGCGATCGAAACCCACCTGGCGCAGGCAGCCCGTGTCGAGCACGATGGGCGCCGGACCTTTCCTGCCCGCACCTGCCGCGTGGAGCTCCACCCGCACGGCATTAACGAAAAGCAACTCGTAGAGCGAGTAGACAATCTGACCCTCGCCCTGCAGGTAAAATCGCAGCCTGTCGATGCTCCGCTCTTCGGTTTCCGAAACCTTTTCGTAAAGCGAGGAGAACGGCAGGCCGCCGGTCGTGCGCAGAGCCATGCGCATCACGGTGCGGGTTTCCTGCGTCTGAAGGCCGATTCCGGCGGGAGCCTCGAAGGCCGCGGAAGTCACCTCGACGGGCCAGATCGTGATCGGATAGCAGGTGCGAAACCTGCAGGGATACCCATCCACGGGCCGCGAGGAGAGGATCGATCCGCGGGGGATGGTCTGCCCTGTCTGCAGCTTGGCCTGGCCGGCGTCGAGGAGGAACTGCACGATCGACATCGACGGGACCGGCGCGAGGTAGTGAGGGTAGATGACACTCAGGAACGATTCCGTAATCTCGGGATACTCGTCGTCGAGCTTGTGGTGAATGCGGCCGGCGAGGAAGGCGAAAGCCTCGAGCATCCGCTCCACATGCGGGTCTTCGCACTTGTCTTCCTCCAGGAGGAGGCGTCCGGCGATCTTCGGGTACTTGTCGGCGAATTCCGCTCCAGCCTTGCGCAGGAAGGTAAGCTCCTTCTCGTAATAGGACAGCAGGTCGTCGCTCATTCCTCTTCCTTGACCTCGTACTCGCCGCTGTACAGCTGCACCATGGTGTCGAACGTGACGGGTTCCGGGGCAGGGTCGACCCGCAGCTGCGCATCAATCCGGAAATGAAGGGACCGTTCCGTCCCTCCGCCGGTATCCATGGCGATCGACACCGACTGCAGGCGCGGCTCGAACAACGCGATCGCATCCTCCAGGGTGCGCAGAATCTGTATCTGGTCGCTGGGATTCTTGACGCTGGCGGCGCTGAAATCCGGCAGACCGTACAGGTGAATGGATCGCGCGGTCTGTTCCAGATCCGGCGGCAGGGAGAGAATGCTGCGGCGCGCGTTCAGCAGCCACTCCAGATCGCGCCGCACCGCCTGCTTGAGAATGCGCAGGCTCCTCGAGCGTGTCGGCGGAGGGTCGGCCGGCCTTCCGGGCTCGGAATCGATCAGCCGATCGAGCACAGAAAGGGTTATGGGTGCCTCACCATCGCTCCTCGGCATCCGGAACTCGACTCAGAAAAAACTGAATGAGACAAAGTAGCAGGGGCACGGCGCGCCGTGCCCCCCTCGACCCGGCAACAACGCCTTACGCGATAACCTTGTTCGCGATCAGGCTCCACCCGCCGGTGACGTTGCCGCCGCCGCTGCCGTCCGGCCGCTTCTGCTGGGTGTAGGTCCACTTGATCGTGCCGTAGTTGAAACTCACGCTCTCGCTGGGGAATCCTTCGGCGCTTGCAGATGCGCCGGAAGGCGCCGCGCTGGAGATGATGACCTCCCCCAGTTTGATTTCCATATACCTCACTTTGTCGCCGCCCGCGCGGCACATCTCGATGGTAACTTCCTTGATGTGTTTTCCCGAACAGCAGAGCTCATAGATTTTCGGGGAAGCCTTGTCGAGCAGCTTGCCGATCTGAAAGTCCATGTGGTTGCATCGCTCGGCCGAGGCGCCTCCGGAAGAACTGGCCGTGACGGAGGCGGGCTGGCTCATGCCATGACTGAACGAGAGAATCTCGATCCAATCCTTGTGTTTGTCGTCGGTACTTTCGCCTGGTATTCCCTCAATCTTTACAAAGGTGTCGAACATGCGCAATTCCTCCTCAGATGCGGATTATTTGTGAACTCCTCAATACCCAATCAACATCGTGCTAACCCTTGGCCGGAGGCGGGAGATCCGCGACCAGCCGGAGAGATACCGTCAGCTCGTCGAGCTGATAGTGAGGCTTCAGGAAGGCAACCGCCCGGTAGCACCCGGGTTTGCCGGGAATCTCGGCCACGTCGATGCGCGCCTCGCGCAGGGGGAACTTGGCCTTCGCTTCCTGGCCGGCGTTGTCGTCCAGCAGAATGTAGTTGCTGATCCACCGGTTGAGAAAATCCTGGGCATTCTGCCTCGACATGAAGCTGCCGATCTTGTCGCGCATCATTGCCTTCAGGTAGTGGGCAAACCGGGAAACGGCCATGATGTACTGAATCTGGGTGGACAGCCGCGCGTTGGCATTGGCGGCGTCACTGTCGTACTTGGCGGCTTTCTGGGCCGACTGCGCCGCAAAGAACGCCGCATAGTCCGTCCCCTTGCAATGCACCAGCGGGATGAATCCAAGGTCGGCTAATTCCTTCTCACGCCGGTCGGTGATGGCGATTTCCGTGGGGCACTTGAGGGCGATATCGCCGTCATCCGTCTTGAAGGTGTGCGTAGGCAGGCCTTCGACCAGCCCTCCCCCTTCCACCCCGCGGATGGCCGCACACCAGCTGTACTTGGAGAACGATTCGGTCAGCCGGGTGCCGAACGCATACGCGGCGTTCCCCCACAGGTACTTGCCGTGGTCCTGCCCGTCCACATCCTCTTCGAAACGGAACGCGTCCACAGGCGCCGTCGCCTCGCCGTACGGGAGACGCATCAGCACGTGAGGCACCGTCAGGGCGACATAGCGCGAGTCCTCCGACGCCCGGAAGGAACGCCACTTGGCGTACTCGGTGGTGTCGAAAATCTTCGCGAGGTCGCGCGGGTCGTCCAGCTGCGTGTAACTCTCGAGATTGAGCATCTCCGGGCTGGCAGCGGAAATGAACGGCGCGTGTGCCGCGGCGGCTACGTTGGAGACCTTCTCGAGCAGGGAGATATCCTGCGGGTGCTTGCCGAACTCGTAGTCGCCGATCAGGGCCCCGAACGGCGCGCCTCCGAACATGCCGTATTCCTCTTCATAGACTTTCTTGAAAAGGGCGCTCTGATCGAATTCGACCGCTTTCTCGAGGTCCTTGCTCAACTCCTGCTTGGTGGCGTTGAGCACGCGGATCTTGAGCAGCGTGCCGGTCTCCGACTTGTTGACCAGGTAGTGAAGCCCGCGCCAGGATGCTTCCAGCTTCTGGAATTCCTCCGCGTGCATGATCTCGTTCAGCTGGCGGGACAGGAGCGCATCGATCTGCGCGATCCGGGCGTTGAGCATGGATTCGGTGTCCTTGGAGACGGTGATCTCCCCTTCCAACACCTGTTTGGCCAGCTCGCCGATGATGTCCCGCGCGAGCGCCCGATTGGTCGGGTCCTTCCATCGCCCCTGGTCGATGATCTTGTCGAGCAGGGCCTGCCCTTCGACGGTCACCTCGGTTGTTCCCGGCTGGGCCTGACCTTGAGATTCCGGTTGCTTATTCATTGCCACCCTCCTTGCCGCCCGGCTGCGTTGGTTCCACGCCGGCGGCGGCGCCGATCTTCTTGAGCGTGTCCGTGTCGCTGATCGCCTTCTGCAGCAACTCGTCGAGCTTGTCGTTCCCGTCGATCTTGTGCACGAGATCCGACAGGCGGCGGCGCGCCTCCAGCAGCTTGCGCAGCGGCTCCACCTGGTTGACGACCTGCTCGGGCTCGAAATCGTCCAGGCTGCGGAAATTCAGATCCACACCGAGCTTCGTGTCGTCGTCGGTCAGCTTGTTGTCCACTTTGTAGGCGAGGCGCGGTTTCATCCCGGCCAGCACCTGGTTGAAGTTGTCGCGGTCGACCGAAACGAACTTGCGTTCCTTCATGCGCGGCAACGGTTGTTCCGGCTTTCCGGAAAAGTCTCCCAGAACCCCAACCACGAAGGGGAGTTCTTTGAGCTGAATCGCGCCGCCGACCTCGACGTCATACGTGATATGCACGCGGGGCGAGCGGATACGATCCAGTTTGTGCTGCGTACTTTCTTTTGCCATTGTGTTCCCCTTTCAGGTTTTCAATAGGAACGAGCGGCCCGCACCTCCCTGCGTCAGGATCCTGAGGCTCACCGCCCGCAATCCACTTGCTATTGGTTGCCGGGCTTCAAACCCAGCGTTTCGCGGATCTGGGCAAGCACTGCCTGATCCTTGACCACTTCATCCAGCCACTCCTCCAGCGGGATCTGTCCCCAGCGGATGGCACGCTGCAGCAGGTAGGAAACAGGGCTGTGCGGCTCCGTGGCCCGGAAAAACTCGGCCACTTCCCCCAGCCGCCGCAGCGCATCCGCGCGCGTGCCGGCCGGTCCCGCGGATCGCGCACCACCACCGCCGGCGCCGGCCTCCGCCGATCCATCCACCGTCGCTTCCACCGGGTCCGGCTCGAGAAGCCGCTTCTCCTTGAGGATAATCTCGACGGTCGACCGCACGGATTCGAGCCCCTTCCGGAAGTCGCTCAAGCCCGGAGTCTGCCGCTGGAACTTTTCGTCCATCAGCGTGTCCAGCGCCTTGCACTCATCCCAGCAGAGTTGCAGCAGCTTGTTCAGGTCTTCATAAAACGCCCTGTTGCTGGCGCCCTTGGCCGTGCGCCACTCCTGGCTGGTGATCTTCCGTTCCTCGACAGCCTGCTGTTTGAGGGCCGTCAGGCGCTCCTTTTCCTGAAATTCGAGTGTCTCCAGGTTTTCAGGAATGTCGAACCGGGTCGAGTCTTTGTATTCGATATAGGAATAATTAGGCCCGACCGGGTTTCCGGTGATCTTGATCCCCTGCACAGCGCCCGCGAAAGACGGCCGGTTCAGCAAACCGACGGCATTGGCGCGGGCCTCCAGATCCCCCTCGTCGATCTCCGGATAGAGAGTGTCCCAGAACTTTTCCAGCAGCCCGCGCAGGAGCTGGAGACCGTCGGCAAGGCCGGAGAATCCGTGCAGATTCACCAGCGCCTCCGTCAGCCATGCCGCCAGCTGGAGGTCCTTGGTCTGGGATGCGAGCGCGTTCGTGGCCAGGTTGAAGACCAGCGGCCATTCCGACACTTTCTGGTCCCGTTTCCAATCCCCCTGTGCCAGTGTGTCGTCGGCCCTGCGCGCCTCGCGGATCTGGTCGTGAAGACCTGAATACAGCAGGTTGGTTCCCGATGGATTTTCACCGGGAATCGGAGCCAGCAATGCAGCGAAATCGATTATCGGTTGGTATGGCACGGATCAACCTTCCTATCAGCAAGCGGAAACAGTTCGAGGTGATTGGATTCCAGAACAAGGACGCATCCTGCCATTGAAGAGACCCCCCACCTGTGCCGACGTTGAGGCCAAACTCTATTTAGCAGCCGTCTCTTCAGAAGTATCGAATATTACTTCGTTTATTTCTAGCATAACCTTCTCTCTACCGTCAATGACGAACACCCTCTGGCCCGCTCCCCGGAAGAGGCCTGCGCCCGCGTCCAACCAATCCGTCTGGCGTCCGAGCCGGACCACTTCACTCGCATGGTCCGCCGATCCGGGATACAGCACAGGGAGAAGCACCTGTCCCAGGTCCCCGCCGCGGGCCTCGAGCTTGGCAGGCGCCCACAGAAGGTCGCGCAACTGCACGGGTTTAGAGATTTCGATGCGCCGGATCTGCTCGAAGGGCAGCCAGGCATACTTGTCATTCACGATCAGTTCCAGGAAGGGACTGAGAAAAAGGTCCGAATCCTCAAATTCGCCGAAGCGCTGTCCGTCGAGCTCCCCGGGAAGCGCTTTGTGCTGGTCCAATGCCTTTTCCAGCAGAAGCCGCGCTTTGCCGGGCTGGCCCTCCCGCCGCATCGTGAGCGCCTCGAGGTGCAGCGGGACGTAGTCGGGCGGCGTCGTCAGGAAATCGGGGGTGCGGCCCTCCGCAAAAACCGAGCGCCGGACCCGCTCCGCGGTGATCGCCTGCAGGTACACTTCGACCCCGATCTGCATTTCCGTGCTCTGATGTCCGATGACGTCCAGCTGCTTTTCAGCCCGATCGAAATTTCCCGAAAAGCAGAGAAGCTCGAACAGAAAAATGCGCTCGGACACATCCGCCGGCCTGGCTTTCACCTGCTCCGTCTGCTGCTCGATGGCTGAGGAAAGCTTTCCTTCGCGAAGAAGTTCTCTTGCAGTTGTCATGTTAGCCCCCTGAAGTGTATGTGATGCCGCCCTTTTCTGAAAATCACCGTTTCCGGCCGCGCGCGCAAGCGAGCGGGTGCGCTTCCGTCGTCATCCTCTTCTCCGCACGCCCTCTCACGCCCCCCCTTTGCCGCGCTGTTTCCGCCGGAATGCAATAACCGCGGCCCTCCGGCCAATGCCGCTACTCCGGCACGGCAGGCGTCAGTCCGGAAATGCCGTCCGGTCCGAAATCCGTTCCTCCGATCCGGCTCCCCTGCCAGCCGGCGACCAGGGCGGTCACCAGGCAATTCCCCACCGTGTTCACCGCCGTGCGCGGCATGTCGAGGACCGGGTCGATGCCGAGCAGCAACCCGACTCCGGCGCCGACCACCTCCGGAGGGACTCCGACGGCGGGCAGGCCGGCGGCGATCACCACCAGCGAAGACCGCGGCACGCCCCCGATTCCTTTGCTGGCCACGAAAAGGGTAGCGAACAAGACCAACTGGTCACCGAACGTCAGCGGCATACCAAATGCCTGCAGGATGAACAGCGACGCCACTCCGATGAATACCGTGCTCCCGGAGGGATTGAAATTCAGCCCCGTCCCCAGCGTGAAGGCCACAACCGACCGCGGCAGGCCCGCGGCTTCCATGTTCTCCATCGACTTGGGCAGCGCGCCCGACGCGGAGGCTGTCGCGAACGCCACGGCAGCAGGCTCTTTGACTGCCTGGCAGAATGCCCTCAAGGGAATCCTGAACACGAGAGCCAGCAGCGGGTAGACGACAAAGACGAGGATCGCCAGCCCGACATACACCGCCGCAATCAGTCGCACAAAACTCGCGCCCACACGAAGCCCCTGGCTGCTCACAAGGGAGGCGGCCGCTCCGAACACGCCCACCGGCGCCGCCAGCATCACCAGATCGGTAAACCGGTACATCACTCTCGCCAGCGAGCGGCACACGTCAAGAAGCGGGCGGCCCGCCTCGCCCGCCAGGGAAACCGCCACGGCAAATATCACGGAGAAAACCACGATCTGCAGCACGTCCCCGCGCGCCATGGAATCGGCGATGTTCGCGGGGAAAAGCCGGATCCAGAACGACTCGGACGGGCCGGCTCCCAGGTCGGCCACAGCCGCGGTGGATGGGCCGAAGCCGAACCCGGGCCGGAACAGGTTCGCGAGGCCGAACGCGACCAGAAGCGCCAGGAGGGACATCCCGGCAAACAGGCCGAGGGCCCTGACCGCGAGGATCCCCAACCTGCGCAGATCGCCTTGCCCGGCGATGCCCACCACGAGCGTGGCAAAAATCAACGGGCCGATGACCACCAGCACAAGACGGATGAAGACGGTCGCCAGGATCTGCATGGAGGCGCCGGCGCCCGGCCAGCCCCAGCCGAACGCCGCGCCCAGCGCCAGGGCTGCCAGAATCTGCGCCGTCAGGCCCGGCCGCAACCAGCGGGAGTGTTCCCGTCCCATGCCCCGATTCCCTCCTCACACCGCGCTTCCAGAGCGCGGCTCCATGCATGCCCCTTCGAGTCCGTCAGAGGCGGATCGGCGCGCGCGGGTGCGCCAGCATCTGCAGGCTCGGGAAACTCACAATATCCGCATCCCGGTAACTCACCAGAGGAAGGATGCCGTTCTCCATGAACATTTCCACCATGCGCTCGCCCAGGAGCGCCTCGGCGCACGGCTTGGTGACATCCTCCCCGCCTTCCTTGTAAACGTAGAGCGGCAGCCCGTCGATGCGCGGCACGGCCTCGGCAGGATTCATCTGCCATCCCTCCTCGGCGAAGGCGCCGGCGAACACCGCGGCCACGCCGAAGCCCGGACCGCCCCAGACAAAGTCCTCGTGGACGGCCGGCGCCGCGAACTCCTGGAACGGGAAGCTCTCGACGGGATCCGACCCGGGACCATACGGCATGCGGCAAAGGAGGCGCGGCGCCGCAAGAGCGAGCCAGCGCGCCGCCCGCGTCTTCCGCAACAGCCGCCACGGGCCGTAGTCATCGCTCTCCATCCGCCGCTCCATTTCGACGGCCTCCGGCATCTCCCCATACGACCGGAGGCCGAACAGCCCGGGATGCGCCGCAGCCACAAAAGGCGCCTTCAGGTCCGCGCCGATGTTGCCCATGCGCTCCAGCACGGCAAGGTCCTCGAGACCGTGTGAGAATTCGTATCCGCCGACCAGCAGCGAAAACCTCTTGCTTCCGGGAACCGATGTGCGCTCGAGCAGCAGGCCTGCCAGACCCGACTCTTCCAGCCGCCCCCCCGACATTACGTCTTCCAGCAACTCCTCCTTACGCGCCTGCAGGACGCACACGCAGGTGTCGGAACCCGCGACGAGAACCAGGCGATAGAGGCTGCGCCACAGCGCCTCGAGCGCCCGGAACGCCGGATCATGCAGCACCGTCCGCACCTGGATGGAGAGCGCCTCGTTTACGGCCGCCGACATCGCTTCCTGGCGGCGCGTGTCGATCCTGACCAGATGAGGCTCGACGATCTCGCGCACAAAACGGTCCAGGTCCGAGGCCCGACCGGCAGGAGCCTGCGGCTGCTCGTGAAGAATCGCGGACAGAAGCTCCGCCCCGTCTACGGCGACGGGCGGCGGCGTCACCGATGGCCGGCTGGCCGGTTCCGGCTCCTTCTCGGCGCCAGTCCATTGCAGGACCTGCGCTGCCGCCGCCTCGAAGCGCGCGGGGTCCTCCATGGCAGCGAGGATGCCGTGGAGCGCGCGCAGCGCCGGTATCTGCTCAACAATCCGGTCCGGGTGGAAATCCTCCATGGACCGGATCTCCAGTTCCACGGGGAAGCCCTCCGAACCCGCCCCGGGAACTCCCTGCAGCTTTCCCTGCCAGCGCACACCGAGGCGGGCGAGCACCGCATCGAAGTTGTCGCGGTCGACATCGAGGAATTTTCGCTTCCGCAGCGGAGCCCCGGCCTGCACGGAATCCCGGCCGAACGGGCCGCGGAAATCGGCCATTACGCCGATGACCAGTTTCCGGCCGGCGTCCCGCTTCTCCGCATGCGATTGCTCGGCTGTTTCCAGGTCGGATGACAGTTGAATGTCGGCGTCCCACTTTCTGCTGGTCATGGAAATACCCTCTGGAATGGATGCAAGGCCGGCAGCGGCCGCTAACACCGCTGCAACCACGTCCGTTTGCATGGATGTGCACACCGATCTACGAACTTAGCATAACGCCGCGTCGACCACTGTGCAATCTCAGAAATTTTCCGGCTTTCCGGGCAGCAGCGCGGAGGACTGCCCGCGCTCCGTCTCGGCGCCGCTTGCAGAGCCGCAACCGTCAGGGTGCGGGGGTGGCTGGAATCCCTCCGCGCAGGGCCCGCTCCGCACTCCCCGGATTGCCTTCGGATTGATTGCCGCGCCACTGCCGTCTCCCGGTGGCCACATCGACAATTCAACTGCATGACCCGGCGGCGCGGAAGTCAGTTCTTCTCTCCGGAGTATCCGAACACTCTGCGCTGCTTGATGAGATCCACTCCGGGCTGCGGAACCAGTTGCTCCCATGCGGGATTCCCCGACTGGATCATGCGCAGGACTTCCTTCGGCAGAATGTGCAGGTTCTTTTCACCGGCAACCCGGATGGGAACGATCATCCCGTTCTCCACCAGGTGAAGGTACAGATGCCGAAGGTGCGGGGCCACCTTCATGTTCTCCGCGGTGATGAGCGGGCCCGCCGGGGTGCCCCGGTACGGATGGACATAGAGCTTGATCCCGGACGTGAACAGGCGGCCGCAGGACTCCAGAATCCCGCCGGGGAGGCCTGTGTAGTAGGAATCATCAAAAAGCCTCCTGAGGTTCGGCACGCCGAGTGCGAACACGATGGGTTGGTCGGTGCAGATGCGAAGGTACTCGGCGAGGCCGTAATAATACCCGAAATTGGAGATGATCACGGTTTTCCCGAGCGCTCCGAGGATGTCGACCCGGGCCAGGAAGTCGTCGTGCTCGATCCGGTCGCCGGAAAGCAGGTTCCGGAGCGACATCTCCATGACCACAATCGGATCTTCGCAGCCGGCGCCGAGCGCTTCCGTAAACTGTGCGCAGGCGCGAGCCAGGAGTTCCATCGAAGTCCGTGTCACCGGGCGGAAGCTGCCGCGCTCGATGAGAACGGGCTTCCGGAACAATGCCTCCGAAGGTTGGAGGACTTCCCCGCCGGCGGAGAACATCGCCGCAGGAGTGAATGCCTGTTCCACCAGCTGCAGGCTCATGAGCCGGTTGTCTACGCCGGCGAAGGCGGGCCCCGCGAAGCGGATCATGTCCACCTCGTACCGTTCGCGAGCCAGGTCGTCGCGCAGGGAGCGGATCAGCGCGTTGGGATCCTGCCAATGGTAGAAGGCCCCGTACAACAGGTTCACCCCCAGGATCCCCAGCACCTCCTGCTTCTGAACGTTGTCCGGCTCCTGCATCCGGACGTGCAGGATGATCTCCGAGGGTGCGAACTGCGGCCGGTGCTGAAAACGCACGCCGACCCAGCTTCGCCCCGGCTCGTTGCGGCTCGAGCTCCCCATTGCAGAGGTGTCGGCAAAACAGAAGAAAGCACTTTCGGAACCGCGTTTATCACTCAGACGCTGCAGCAGCAGGTCGTACTCGTAGTCCAGCATCGCCCGCAGCCGGTGCCGGCTGACGTATCGATCCGAAGGCCCGTATATGGCGTCGCTCACCGCCATGTCGTAGGCGGAGATCGTCTTCGCCACCGTCGCCGCGGCGCCGCCGACGCGGAAAAACCAGCGGGCGACCTCCTGCCCCGCTCCGATCTCGGCGAAGGTTCCGTGCCGGCTGGCATCCCGGTTAATCCGGTGCGCCTTCTGGTACGTGCTGGCCTTCTTTTCGATCGCCATATCACCATCCCTGGCCGGATGAGCTTCCCGCTTCCTTCACAGGCGCGACTGCCCTGGAGCGGATGCCCCGGAATTCCTCTTCCGCGTTCCCTCAGGGTTGCGGCACAGCCGCTCCGGCCGCCACTACGGGAACATCTGCACCACATTATTCACGATCGATCCCTGCAAGGGAAACATCAAACTTGTCGAATAGCCGGCCGAGCCAGAGGACGGCCAGTCCCGCCTCCGCAAGAAGGCCGCAAGCCGCCAGCAGTGACGCCGGCGGCAGGATCGCCATCCCCAGAAACCGGTAACCCGCAAAGAAGACAACCCCGAAGAGAACAGCCGCGGGAAGCACGGCGCACAGAAGCAGGAGCCACGTCGCCGCCATGCTGATGAGACGCTGGCCCATCGCCTCGATGCCCTGGCGGCGCCCTTTGCCGAGCTGAACCCACCCCGGCAGAAGAAGCGCGGCCGCATTCTGAACCAGAAGTCCGAGAAGGCTGAAACATGGGAGCAGCAGCCCAAGACTCGCGCCGACCAGGAATCGCTGGGGAACGGTAGGGTGCCATTTTCCCACGCCCGGGAGAAGCCAGCCGGAAATCAGCAAAAGGATCCACTCCCCGGCCGCCAGAACCGCCGCCGGCGCGAGCACCTCGCCCAGCGCGACACTGCGGCCGGGAATGGGGTAGGTTTTCAGAAGCTCCGCCTGAAGCAAATCATTGCGGAAATCATCGCGAACCAGCAGGGGGCCGATCAACGCCAGGAATCCCGCCGCCATTCCGGCAAAAGTGCCGATCATCGCCGGTACCACATCCCGCTCACCCGCGCGGCTGGACAACGCGACCGCCAATCCGACGGCCACGACTGCGAGAATCGGGATGATGCGGAGCGTATCCAGTCTGCCGATCGAGATGAGGTTCTTCCAGAAAATCGCGGTGTGCGCATGTCCGGAGGGCGAGAGCGCAAACGGCGGGCGACGCAACTTGTTCGCGGCGCCGCCGGGCCTTCGGGCGATCCCTTTCCGCGCGGCTTCCAGTTGGCCTGCCAGTTTCCTCGCTCTGGCCAGCGAAGCCTCCTCGAAGGCCGCATCACTCCGCATCACCCAGAGGTACACCAGGCCGAGGATCAGCAGGGCGGGCGCAAGACGCTGCACAAATGCCGCGGCATCGGGCGCGAACGCCGGGCGGATCAGGGCCCGTAAGGGAAGCAGAAAGTAATATGCCGGCCCGGACTGCGTGGCGCGCACCAGCCAGACGGAGAAGTCCGCCAGCTGCGCCGCCGTTGGTTCGGGAAGCGGAGGCAGGAACCATTTCAGCCAGACCAGGATGGACGTCAGAAGCGCGGCCAGGAAGCCGAAGGCCCACGCCTGTACCTTGTATCCGGAGGTCCCGTGCCGTGCAAGACTGGTTTGCGCCAGCGAAGCGCCCACGTGGTACAACCCCAGGAAGGAGTAGACGATCCACAACACCGCCAGGAAAAACGCAGGATGCGCGAACACCTTCCCGCGGCCGAAGAACAGGAACGAGACCAGCACCGTGAAGATCGTGCCGAACTGCATTTTTGCCAGACGGAAATGAATCAGCGCCCTGCGGGAGAGCGGCGCCGGGAACAGGAATTGGATCTCGGCTTCGGAGAACCTGAGGCCCTCGGCGCCCCGCCCCGGCCAGATCCAGGGAAGCAAAACCAGCCCCAGAAGAAACAGTGCCCCCGCGGCCTCCAGGAGCGGGAGCGCCGCCAGATCGGGCGGTAGGGGCGCTCTCGTCCGGGTGCGCGGCCGGGAAAAGTACTGGTGGAGAAACACCAGGTACAGATAGGCGAGGCCGACCGCGGCAGAGATCAGGTATCTCGGCCGCCGCAGCTTTGCGGCCAGGGAGAGGATCCGGTTCTTGAAAGTGCGGGTGAGAAAATACAGGAAGACTCCGCTCATTTCATCGCCGTCCCGTCATCCGCGTGCCCCGTGATGCGAAGGAACATCTCCTCCAGTGTCGTGTCCGCCCTGAGGCCGGGCAGGGTCTTTTGTATTTCCTCCAGGGAGCCGTGGATGACCTTGCGGCCCTGGTTGAGGATGAGCACGCGGTCGCAGAGCTCCTCGACCAGGTGCAGAAGGTGCGAACTGATGATGATCGCGGCCCCTTCCCGCCCGCGTTTCAGGATCGTGGATTTCATGCGCCGGATGCCGATCGGATCCAGCCCGGTGAGCGGTTCGTCGAAAAGCAGCACGCTGGGCGAATGCAGCAGCCCGCAGGCGATCACCAGTTTCTGTTTCATGCCGCGGCTGAGCTCTGCGGGGAGGGCATTCCCTTTTTCCTTCAGCTCGAGCTCCTCGAGCAGCGCGTCGGCACGTGCCTGAAAATCGTGCACTCCATAGATCCGCGCCGTGAACTGCAGATGTTCCCTGACCGTGAGGTAGTCGAAGAGCCGGGGCTCGTCCGGCATGAAGGCGAGGCCGCGCTTGGCGGCAACCGGATCGCTGCATAGCGAGTGCCCACAGATCCGGATTTCGCCCCGCGCCGGCGGGATGATGCCCGTCAGGCAGCGCAGGGTCGTGGTCTTGCCCGCGCCATTGGGACCGACCAGGCCCAGCACCTCTCCTGCCTCAACCCGAAACGAGAGGTCGCTGACGGCAACGTAGGATCCGTAAATTTTCGTCAATCCTTCGATCTCGATCATGACAAGTTCCTATGCGGCAAGGAACTGAATTGTATCATGAAGCCGGCCGGCTTCGAGGACCCGGCGCGGCGCATCGCCACAACCGCTCTGGGGATTTGGCGGGTTGTCGCGGTTTGAGGGGAGTCAGGAGAAGCCGTAAGCGCGGGAGAAAGAAGCGTGAGCGCGGGCTGAAGCCCGCGCGCTTTAGATTTCCTTACTTCGCTTCCCCCGTATATTTACTCGTTTTAAAGCGCACGGGCTAAAGCCCGTGCTCACTGTTGAGTACCACGCGAACGCGGGCTCCTTGGTGTGAGCCGTGGTGGGTGGTAGAATCAGATTTTTCGGAACGCCGCGGATAAGTTGACCGTGGGTTGTGTGTCATGCGGCGGACGATGCGGGCTCATCTATCAAGGCATAGTGAGGGTACATTGGACACAACACATGCATCGGTTGCGAACGGGCCCGAAGCGCCCGGAGAATTGCGAAGCCCCGTCATCAACGATTTCAGCATCCAGGTGGCGACCGTAAACGGGTCCGGGAGCCAGTCCGCCAATAATGTGCTCATGCGCTCCATCTTCCGGATGGGAGTGCCGGTCAGCGGCAAAAACCTGTTCCCCTCCAATATCGCCGGGCTCCCCACCTGGTTTACCATCCGGGCCAACAAGTACGGGTATGTCGCGCGCAAGGCGGAGATCGACTTCGCGATCGCGATGAACCCGCAGACCGCCCGCGAAGATGCCCTGTCCGTGCAACCGGGAGGAGCGTTGCTGGCGGATGCCTCGCTGGGTTTGAAGGAAGTGCGCAAGGACATCAGTTACTATGAGGTTCCCTTCCAGAGTCTCGCCACCCAGGTCAGCACCGAAACCAGGTTGCGCAAGCTCCTCTCCAACATGATATATGTCGGCGTGATGGCCGAACTCCTCGGCATCGACCTCGCCGAAGTCGACCAGGCGATCCGGAAGCAGTTCGCATCGAAGCTGAAGGCTGCAGAAATCAACATCAAAGCCGCACGGATCGGCTCCGATTATGCCCGCGCCAATCTGCGCAAGGTCGACCCGTTCCGGATCGAGAGGATGGACGTGACGCGCGGCATGATCATCGTCGACGGGAACACGGCGGCGGCGCTCGGGTCGGTTTTCGGCGGCTGCACCGTCGTCACCTGGTATCCCATCACCCCCTCCAGTTCCGTGGTAGAAGAGATGATCGGATACATGAAGCGATACCGCATGAATCCGAAGACCGGCAAGCCGACTTACGCCATCGTCCAGGCCGAGGATGAACTCGCGGCGGTAGGCATGGCGATCGGGGCCGGGTGGGCAGGGGCCCGCTCGATGACAGCTACGTCCGGCCCCGGCATCTCACTGATGGCCGAATTCGTCGGACTGTCTTACTTCGCCGAAGTGCCCGTGGTGATCTGGGATATCCAGCGGGTCGGGCCATCCACGGGCCTGCCGACCCGAACCAGCCAGGGAGACATCCTGTCAGCCTGCACTCTCAGCCACGGCGACACGCGCCACATACTTCTCATCCCGGCAACCGTCGAGGAGTGCTTCCGTTTCGCCCAGGAAGCCTTCAACCTGGCCGAACAGTACCAGACGCCCGTATTCTGCATGAGCGACCTCGACCTCGGGATGAACAACTGGATGTCCGAGGCATTCCGCTACCCTGTGGACATCCCGATCGAACGAGGCAAAGTGCTCTCCAAAGAGGAACTCGACCGCCTCGGAAAATTCTCGCGCTATTTGGACGTGGACGGCGACGGCATCCCTTACCGCACGCTGCCGGGAACGCACCATGCGGCCGCCGGCTACTTCACGCGCGGAAGCGGCCACAACGAGCACGCCGCGTATAGCGAACGCCCGGAAGACTACAAGAGCCTCATGGACCGGCTGGCGCGAAAAATCGAAAGCGCCGGCTCCCATGTGCCCGCACCGGTCATCGACGCCGGCGCGGGGGCATCCGTCGGGATCGTAGCCTTCGGCACAACACACCACGCGATCGCTGAGTGCCGCGGCCAGCTCCTTGCCGGGCACGGCTTGAAAACCGACTATCTGCGCATCCGCGGCATTCCCTTCGCCCGCGAAGTGGAAGCCTTCCTTGCCGGGCACGAGCGCAACTATGTCGTGGAACAGAACCGGGACGGGCAGATGCGAAGCGTGCTGGCGATGGATTTCCCCCGCCAGGCTCCGCAACTGCGCTCCGTGCTCCACTACGACGGCATCCCCATCGACGCCCGCACCATCACCGATTCCATTGTCGGGCAGGAAAAGGAGAATCGCTGAACATGACAAACGCGGCCGAATCGCAAAAGCCCAAAGCCAACACAAACCGCATCGGCCTGCTCCTGCAGGACTACAAGGGGAAGGAGTCGACGCTCTGCTCCGGCTGCGGCCACGACGCCATCACCAGCCAGATCATCCGTTCCTTTTTCCAGTACGGCGTGGAACCGCACCAGGTGATCAAGCTGTCAGGGATCGGCTGTTCGTCCAAGACGCCCACCTATTTCCTGGACCGCGCGCACGGATTCAACGCGGTGCACGGACGGATGCCCGCCGTCGGAACCGGCGCCATTCTGGCAAACCGGAACCTGATCGCCATCGGCGTCAGCGGAGACGGCGACACCGCGTCGATCGGCACCGGCCAGTTCGTTCACATGCTGCGCCGCAACGTGCCGATCGTCTACATAATGGAGAACAACGGCGTCTACGGACTGACCAAGGGGCAGTTCTCGGCCACGGCCGACCCGGGATCCACGCTCAAGAGCGGTGTGGTCAACGACCTGCCCGCCATCGACTGTTGCTCCCTCGCCATCGAACTGGGCTGCGGATATGTCGCGCGGTCCTTCGCCGGCGATCCCAAACAGCTCGTGGCGCTGCTGGAGGGCGCGCTCGCCCATCGCGGCACGGCCTTCCTGGATGTGATCTCCCCGTGCGTCACGTTCAACAACCACGAGGGCTCCACCAAAAGTTACAAGCGAGCCAAGGAGACGGAAGAGCTGTTGCACGAGGTGGGATTCGTCCCGTTTTTCGAGCAGATCACCGTGGAGTACGAGGCGGGCACCGCCAGGGTCGTGCAAATGCACGACGGCTCCCACATCACGCTGCGCAAGCTGGAACGCGATTTCAACCCGCAAAACAAGCTCGAGTCCCTGCGCCTGCTCCAGGAAGCGGGGGAAAAGGGGGAGTTTCTCACCGGCCTGCTCTTCGTGGATCCGCGCAAACCCGATTTCACCGAGCTGCTCAACCTGCCCGACGACCCGCTGGCAACCCTGCCCGCGGATCAGGTGCGCCCGGGGCCGGAGGCGCTGGAGGAAATCATGGAGTCCCTAAGGTAGTCACCTCTTATCGAACCAGAGGAGAGCAATGCCCGCAAATACCGCCGCAGATGTTCCACTGCCCCGCCGGAGATTTCTCGCGGCACTGGCCGCTGGCGCAGCGGCCGCGGCTTCTGTCGTGCGCATGGCCGCCGCCCAGGCGGAGCTGACAGTGCTGAAAGCAGGTGACCTCGACCGGCTGCGCATGGATTTCAATGCCAACCGCGGCAAGGTGCGCATCCTCTGCATCATCTCCCCCACGTGACCCCGATGCCTTCGGGGGGTCCTCGAAATCCAGACCATGCTTACGCAAAGGCGCAGCCCTGAAATCCGTGCCTATTTCCTGTGGGGCCGCTACCTCGGCACCGACGACGAGGAGAAGGCGCGCGCAACTTCACGCAAGTATCCGGCTCCGAACGCAACCCATTTCTGGATGCCGAAACCGGAATTTTCCGGGGAACTGGCCGGAGTCCTCAGGATCGCTCAGGGGCGCGTGCCCTATGACGTCTATCTGTTGTACCCCAAGAGCGTCCTGTGGGAAACGCAGATCCCCGCACCGGCATATTGGCAGCAGCAGATGGGAGTCCTGCAGGGGGATCCATTCGACATCACGCGCCTGGAAAGCCGCATCCAGCAGCTTTTGACCAGATAGCCTCTTCCCTCTCATGCTGCCCCCGTGCTTGCGGATCCAGACTTTTAAACGCGGCCAGGCCGCAAAAACCGGGTTTCCGAATAGCGCAACAAAACGCGTGAGCGAATGCGCCGGTTCGATTTCTTCCCAGGTCCGGATTTTGGGGCACGTTGGAGACTCCACTTCTACGAGTAGCGCGTTAGAACTAAGCCGCTGGCGCCCTCTCTCCGGGATTGGTGAGATAACACCTGCATTTTGCTAGGCTCGGGGTCATAGAAAGGAGATTTCCTAT
>JAFNAG010000097.1 GCA_017860135.1 Acidobacteriota bacterium | reverse complement strand
ATATGGGCAATCGGATTCTCGTCGTCGACGACGAGGCCGTAGTCTTGGAATCAGTCAGGAAGGCCTTGAAGGGCATGGACTGCCTGATTGATACAGCGGCGGATGCGGCCGAGGCGCAGACACTTCTCCGCCGCACGGAGTACGACCTCATCATCACCGACTTGATGATGCCGCATATGGACGGGCTCCAGCTTCTGGAGCGATTGCGTGAACTGCAGGTCCCTGCCCGGATCATCCTCCTCACCGGCTACCCGACACTCGAGACGGCCGCGCAGGCCAAGCGCCGGGGCGCTTTTGACCTGGTCACCAAACCGTTTACCAGTCAGGAACTGGCGAGTGTCGTGGCAGAGGCCCTGGAGGCGGACCCCCGGCCGGGGGAATGACAGCGAATCTCCTTACTCGACAACGAGCTTTCGTTGGCCGCGTTTCTACCGGACTCTCAGCCCCGCAAGCTTGACCGCACCCCGGTGGTATCCATCGGGAAACAGCTCGTGAAGCTTCTCAATGTCGATCCCGTTGGCCTGGCAGACTTCATACACGGTCGGGACGCAGTTGTCTTCCTCGAATCGCTCGCGGATATAGAGAATCACGTGCCAATGAAGGTCGGTCAGCTTCGGCATCTTCATTTCCCAGGCCTTGTATATGGCGAACTGGTCATCCCATTGGAAGGGATTCATCAAAAACCCGCGCACGTTCACCTCATAGCTTTTCCCTTCGGTTCCCGGCGCTGCCGGATCTTCCTGATCGTTGGTCCAGGCCTGATCGAGGAAACCTTCCCTGTATGTGATTCCGGCCAGCCTGCAGGCCCCGCGAAGGTACCCCGCCGGGAAGAGTTTTTCGAGTTCCTTCAGATCGAGATCATTTCTCAGGCATGCTTCGTACACCATTGGACACCTGCCTGTGTTCCGGAAGGTGTCGCGGATGTAACTGATGACCTTCCAATGAGCATCACCCAATTCTCCGCTGACTCCAGTCGAAGGCGCCATGCCGCGGGCAAAATCCTCATCCCAGTCTTTGAAATTCGACAGGAATCCTTCGGCATCCACGTCGTACCTCTTGCTGCCATAGGCGAAAATGCTCATGCGCAATTTACTCCCTATAACAATGTTTGCAGGAACAATCCGGCACATTATAGTACCTCTCATGATTCCGCGGGAAACAAAGATCGGCACGGGGCGAATCCAAGAGCGGCCGGAAATCCCTTCTGTTGTCTCCCGCGTCTGGTACATGGCTTAAACCTTTTCCCGGTCCCGATTCCCGCATCCGCGGGGGATACAAGACCAGGGAATTCCCCAAACACGTGCAGACATCCATCATAACAACTGTCCTTTGTCTGGGGTGTGGATTTTCGAAAAGCGCTTGTCATGCGGGCGGATCGAATATACATTTTCAGTGGAACCTCGCGGAAGGCCTTTCGAAGTTGCCGCCGGGAAGCCTGCCCTGCAGGCCGGGGAAAGCGAACAACGAACGTTGCGCACTGTGCATCGGATTGGAAAGGAACTGGCATGAGTCAAAAATCAACAGAGAACCTTCAGGAGTTGGCAGAAACGCTCAGACGCTGGCAGGAAATAGAAAACGCGACAATCATCCAGACAACTGCAATCATGGAGAAAACGAAGAATCCCCTGATCCGCATCGTCATGGAGATTATCCGGCAGGACTCGGGAATGCACAGGCGCATCCAGCAGATCCTTCTCGACAGCCTCGAGAAGGAAGCCTTCAGCCTGACTCCCGAAGAGTTGGGCGAGGTCTGGGAGATGATCGAGGAACACGCAAGGATGGAGAAGGATACCATTGCCCTGGCCGAGAAGGCCCGGCGCAATTGCCGTTTGTTTGTCCAGCGGCATCTGCTCGCTTACCTGATCGACGACGAGCGTAAACACGATCGCCTTCTGACGCAACTTGAGGATTTCAAGCGAGGGATTTACCCGTACGCGTAAGCCCTTCCAAATAACCGCATGTTTCGCATTCTCTTCGTGTGCACTGGAAATGCCGGGCGCAGCCAGATGGCGGCGGCGTTCGCGGGCCGAATCGCGCCCAAGGACATTGAAGTCACTTGCGCCGCTGAGGAGCGGACGCATGTCCTTTCCGCCACCATCCGCGTGATGGGCGAGATCGGCCTGGAAATCAGTCCACTGGTGACTCACTCACTCCATAGCGTCGAATCCGTGCCGTTCGATGTCGTGGTGACGCTGTGCAACAAGGCACGCGAGATCTGTCCCACCTTTCCGGGATCCCCCGCCCTGATCCATTGGCCGCTCCGGGATCCCGCAAAGGAAAGTGTGGCAAGCGAGATGCACCTCGAGGAAGAACTCCGGAAGATGCGGGACGACATCCGTTATCGAGTCGAAGGCCTGTTTCAGCATGGGTTCCTGGAGTCGATCCGCCAGGTGCGCGTGACGCTCGGTTCGCTGCTGGACAACCTTACCGACGGCGTTCTCGCCCATGATTTGGACCGCCGGATTTTTTTCTTTAACCGGGCGGCACAAAGGATCACCGGCTGCGACTATGCGCAGGTCATAGGCCGGGACTGCCATGATGTGTTCCCGGAACGTTTTTGCGGCGGCGACTGTGCATTCTGCGACGGGCAGAGCCATACCTCGCAATCCAAGCTCCGCTACCCGCGAACCTTCATCGGGAAGGAGGGAAAACGGTGTGATCTGGAGATGTCGGTCGTCACGATCGACACTTCCAACAATGACGTGACCGGCGCGCTTGTGATCTTTCGCGACGTCAGCGAGATGATCCACCTTCGCAGGCGGTTGGAGCAGAGCCGGGGATTCTGCGGCATTGTTGGACGGCATGCGCTGATGCAGAGGATCTTCGACACCATCCGAGAGCTGGCGGACATCAACTTTCCGATCCTGATCCAGGGGGAGACCGGCACCGGCAAGGAGATGGTTGCGACCGCGCTGCATCAGTTGAGCAAACGATCTTCGGGGCCTTTCGTGCCCGTCAACTGCGGTGCGCTTCCGGAAGGCACGCTGGAAAGCGAACTGTTTGGTCATGTTCGAGGCGCCTTCACAGGCGCGATTCACGATCGCAAGGGGAGGTTCAGCCTGGCGGAGGGAGGCACGATTTTCCTGGACGAAATAGGTGAGATCTCCCCCGCAATGCAGGTCAAACTGCTCCGGGTCGTACAGGAGAAGTGGTTCACTCCGGTCGGTGGCGAGAAGAACATACACGCCGACGTCCGCGTGATCTGCGCATCCAACCGCGATCTCAAGCTGATGACCCAGCGGGGGCTGTTCCGCGAGGATCTGTTCTACAGGCTGGCTGTCGTCCCGATCCGGGTGCCCCCCTTGAGGGACAGGCGCAGCGATATCCCTCTCCTTGTCGAGCACTTCCTGGACAAATTCTCCAGTGATGCAGGCAAGCGGGTAAAGGGGGTGACGGCAGAGGCCCTCGCTGCGCTGATGAAGTACCACTGGCCGGGCAATGTGCGCGAGCTGGGCAACTCCATCCAGTACAGCATGATCAAATGTCATGGCGAGATGCTGGAGGTTTCCGACATGCCGCCGGAGATCTTCAGGGGCCGCGCAGGAGCGGCGGCTTCCAGGCCGGGGCGCCGGCCGAAGCTGGAGGAAGCGGTGGTCGCCAACGCTCTGCAGCGCGCCGGCAGAAATCGAGCTCAGGCGGCAAGGATTCTAGGCGTCAGTCGCACGACCCTGTACCGTTATCTTGCCTCCCGCCGCACCTCGCACAACGCGGAAGCGTGATCGAATCGAGCCGGCAGGGACGGCATGCGCCCGCAACAGCGTCGGCAGGATCCTCTCCAGCTCCCGTTGGGCCAGGTCATTTGTGATGGGATTCCCTCTTCTCGAGGAAATAGAAGGTGCGCAGGTGCCCCTCCTCCTCGGCAACCCAGAAATCCGTGGCCCTGTACCCTTTTTTGAAATAGTTCCGGAACACCTGGCGCATTTTCCCCTGCCACTCCAGAGCGACACCGAGGTTGCGGGCTTTGATATCCGGCAGGTTGTAAGGCACCTCGAACAGCAGCTGGTCGGCGGTCAGGTGCAACTTGACAGGGGACGATGCCGGCATTCCCGGAGCGAGGTCATGGAGGGTGTTCACCAGCGGGTATTTCTTTAATTCCTTGCGCGCATCGCGGCGCGGCGGTCCCGACTCGATGCGATCCTCGACGCTCGCCTGTTTCAGTTCCCAGCGGACAAGCAGGCGATCCGTCGGCAGGCCTCGATGCAGCAGGCTCGTGGTTTCCCCGTAAAAATTTTCGATGTAGGAGCCGGACCAGGCGCCGAGCTTGCCCAGATTGAAGTAGGCATTCATCGGCTGCATCGGGTCGAAAGTCCACGTGATGGTCGACAGCTTCTGGCGCAAGGCCTCCTTGCGCTGCGCCAGCTTCATGCGAAAGCCCACGTCAAAATTGCGGTAGGCGGCCCTTACGGCCAGCATGTGCGAATGCTGCAGGGTCTCGTGTTCCTCCCAGCCGACAATGCTCCAGCAGAATCCGATCATCTCACCCAGGCTGTTGAATGCGCCAAGGGCGATCCCGCCCTGCCGTACGGCCGCCACCAGCATAGTAATGGGCACAACGTCGATGTCGTCGCACTTCCAGACCTCGCGCTGGATTTCCATGCAGGTCTTGTAGTCGTCGAGGCTTCGAAACGGCCCGATCGCGATCTTGATCTCGTCGCGCCTCTTCCGCTTGACCGGAGTCATCGTGCTCTTCCTCCACCGTGGATCCCGTTATTGCTGGTAGATCAAAGCCTTCCGCCGCTTTTCCATAAAATCACCCATGCCGGCGCCCGCCAGCCGCATCACCTCAGGGAGCGGTTCCGCCTTTTTCAAGGCTGTCAGCACCTGCTCGCTGCCCAGCAGGCGCACTGTCTTGTCGATCCCGAACTGTTCGCCGTACAGCTGCCGCAGCGCGGACATCAGGCTGAGCCCCGCCTGCACCGAGTTGAAGCGGCTGCGGTCGGTCAGAATCAGGTTGACGCCGCCGCATTGCTGCCCGCGGTAATTGCTGGACGCAGGCGTGAAAACAACCGGCACAAACTCGACGCCCGGCACGGCCGACTCCCTCAGGGCTGCGGCCAGGCGGCGGGGCTCGATCCAGGGCGCGCCGACAATCTCAAAGGGCCGGTCGGTCCCCCGCCCCACCGACACGTTTGCGCCCTCCAGCAGGCACACACCGGGGTAGAAAATCGCCTCCAGCAGGCTGCGCATATTCGGCGAGGGATTCACCCAGAGCTGCCCCGTATCGCTGAAATAATGCCCGCGGCGCCAGCCTTCCATTTCGACGACGTGAAGATCCGCGCCAATCCGGTTCTCGGAGTTGAAATACCTCGCCAGCTCCCCCAACGTCATGCCGTGGCGGACAGGCAGCGGCATGTAGCCGACGAAGGACGTCTTGTCGGCATCGAGAATCGGGCCTTCGACGCTTACACCGCCGATCGGATTCGGTCGGTCCAGAACATAAAACGGGATCCCGGCGCGGGCAGCCTCCTCCATGCAATAGGCCATGGTCGTCGGGTAAGTGTAGAATCTCGCGCCGACGTCCTGAATGTCGAAAACCAGCGCGTCGAGGCCACGCAGCATGTCCGGACGCGGGCGGAGTGTCTCCCCATAGAGGCTGTGGACCGGCAGGCCGGTCGTTTCATCCACGGCGGATTCCACGCGCTGGTCCACCACGCCGCGGATGCCGTGCTCTGGGCTGAAGAGCGCCACCAGCCTGCACACTCCGCATTTGAAGAGGAGGTCGATCGTGGTGGCGCCGTCAGCAGCCAGGCCAGTGTGGTTAGTCACCAGCCCGACACGCTTCTGGGCAAGCGGGGCGAAATTCTGCCTGCGAAGCACATCGATGCCGTTGAGAACCCGGGGAGCGCTGTCGCCCCCCGGTGCGGCTGCGGCGCCCGCGGCGGCTGCGATCAAAAGGAAGTACAACAATCCCTTGAGACGGTTCGATTTCATGACATCCCTTCCTTGCCAAGCCGGGATTATACATCATACGATCTCCGATCCGTCACACTGAAGAAGGTGGGGATGGTAATATAATCCTGGAGCTGGTTTGACAGTGGATGCCATCCGGCGACCAAGGAGCCGAACCTGGACAACAGAATCGTTGAAGAACTGCGCGGGATCGTTGGAACGGAAAACGTATTAACGGATCCCGAAGAGCTGCTCACATACGAATGCGACGGCTTCGCGATGCACCGGCATGCGCCGGAGGTCGTGGTTCTTCCCTCCTGCCGGGAAGAGGTGGTGCGGATTATAGATTTGGCGCGCCGGCACAGGATCCCGTTCGTCCCGCGCGGCGCCGGCACGGGATTGAGCGGCGGCGCGCTGGCGAAGTTCGGCGGGATCCTGATCTCCCTGACGCGGATGCGGAGCATCCGCGAAGTGGACTTTGAGAATCGCCAGGCCGTGGTCCAGCCCGGAGTTATCAACCTGGACCTGACAAAGGCCGCATCGCCCTCAGGCTACTATTTTGCGCCCGATCCCTCGAGCCAGATGGTAAGCAGCATCGGCGGGAATGTTGCCGAGAATGCCGGCGGCCCCCATTGCCTCAAGGTGGGAACGACAACCAACCATGTTGTCTGCCTGGAGGTGGTGCTTCCCACGGGCGAGACGGTTGAGCTCGGCAGCCGGGCGGCCGATTGCCCGGGCTACGACCTGGCCGGGGTATTCACCGGTTCGGAGGGGACACTGGGCGTGGCGACACTGGCGGTCCTCAAGCTCAGCCGGCTTCCGCAATCGGTTAAGACGATGCTCGCGGCCTTTCCAAGCCTGAAAGAGGCCTGCGACGCGGTCTCGAACGTCATTTCCCGCGGCATCATCCCTGCGGCGCTCGAAATGATGGACCGACGCATGATCCGTGCCGTGGAAGCCGCCACAAAGGCAGGCCTGCCCCTGGATGCAGGCGCCGTGCTGATCGTGGAACTGGATGGTTTCGCCGCCTCTCTCCCGGCGCAGGCGGACCAGGTTGCCGGGATCTGTGCCCGCCACGGCTGCCGGGAATTCCGGACTGCCGGGAATGAAATAGAGCGTCAGGTTCTCTGGAAGGGACGCAAGGAGGCTTTCGGAACCCTTGGGCGCATGACCCGGGATTTGTATCTCCACGATGCCGTTGTGCCGCGCAACCGTCTGAGCGATGTGGTGACGAGCATCTACGGGATCGCCGACCGTGGCGGCGTGCCCTTGGCCATTCTTGCTCACGCCGGCGACGGCAACCTGCACCCGATCCTGCTGTTCGATCGTTCGAAGGCGGGAGAAGAAGAGCGTATCCTCGGTCTTGTCCGCGAGATGCTCCGGATTTGCATCGACGCAGGCGGTACGCTGAGCGGTGAACACGGCATCGGCAGCGAAAAAAACGAGTACATGGACATGTTGTTCACGGCCTCGGATCTGGAAGCGATGCAGCGCTTGCGGGCGGCCTTCAATCCCGATGAACTCTGCAATCCCGGCAAGATCCTGCCCTTCCGTTTCTGCGGCTATCGTTGAGGCTGACCTTGGCTCGAGAGATCCTGGACATTGACGGGGTGCCCGTCGGGCACGAGGTTTTCCCCGAATCCGCCGAGGAACTCGCGCAGCTCATGAAGGAGGCGCATGGCGCGGGAGCCTGCATGATCCCCATCGGCGCCGGCACCCAGCTCAAGTTCGGCAATCCCCCGCGCGCCGCCGACCTGGCAGTGCACACGGCGCGGCTGCAGGGGGTGGTGGAGTACGAGCCTGCCAACCTGACAGTCTCCGCGCGCGCCGGCACGCCGCTTCGGCATCTGCAGGAAATCCTCCGGGCGGAAAACCAGTTTCTTCCCCTCGATCCGCCTCACGCCGGCCGGGCTACGCTCGGAGGCATCGTCGCCTGCGCTTCGAGCGGCCCGATACGATTCCGCTACGGCACCGTGCGCGACATGCTGATCGGCATACGGGTCGTGCACGCGGACGGCACACCGACCAAGTCCGGGGGAAAGCTGGTCAAGAACGTGAGCGGATATGACATGTGCAAGCTCTACGCGGGCTCGCTGGGAACTCTGGGGATCACTACAGAGCTCACATTCAGGGTGCATCCGGTCCCCCGGGCGACGGCGACTCTCTCGTTCGGGTTCCCTTCCCCGGAGACCGCCTTCGCAGCCACGCAGGCCCTGATCCACGCGGATCTCGCCCCGGACGCCCTGGAAGCCCTGAATCAGGATGCGTTTGTTTCCCTCCAGGGCGACGCCCGCGGCGCTCCCTGGGTTCTGCTGCTCAGACTCAGCGAAACGGAAGAAGCGGTCCGCTGGCAGGTGGATCGGGCACGCAAACTGGCAGCCGCAAGCCAGGGGGAAGACCTCTGCGTCCTGGAGGCGGCGAAATCCGAGACGTTCTGGCAGAGGGCTGCGGGGCTGCGCGAAGTCCCGCCGGGGGAGGATGTGCTGGTGCTGAAATGCCCGGCGCTCTGCCAGACTGCCGTGGAGACGGAGCGGAGGTTGCGCGATTTGGGCAGTCGCCTGGGTGCCCGCACCCTCGTGTTCTGCCATGCCGGGACATGGATCCTGTACGGCCGGTACGAGTTTGCGTCCGGATCCTGCGACGCCGCACGTTTGCGGCAGGGAATCGCCGACCTGCGCCAGGAGTGCATCGCCTCGGGCGGCCACGTGATCGTCGAGAGCGCACCTGCCGGTGTGAAACGGGGGTTGGACACGTGGGGCTATGAGGGTTCCGCGCTCGAGCTGATGCGCCGGATCAAAGCGCAATTCGATCCTGCCGGACTGCTGAATCCGGGCCGGTTTGTCGGAGGCATCTAGCATGAATCGCCCCGCCGCCCCCATGGATCCGGAACGCGAAGCTGCCCATCTGGACTGTATCCACTGCGGGATCTGCCTGCCGGCCTGCCCCACCTACCAGCACCTCGGCCTCGAACCCGACTCGCCGCGAGGCCGCATCTACCTGATCGGTGCCATGAAGGAAGGGCGCGTGAACCCGGCCGGCGCACCGTTCATCCGGCACATGCAGTTGTGCCTGGAATGCCGGGCCTGCGAAACCGCCTGCCCTTCGGGCGTCCGCTTCTCGGCGATGATGGACGAGGCTCGCGTCGAAATCCGGAAGCACCGGAATGCAGCGGGTCTGTTCCTGCGCCGGATCGTGTTCCGCGGGATTCTGCCCCGGCGGCGGATTCTGCACGCGTGCTTTCGCTTGCTGCGCCTCTATCAGCGGTGCGGCATGCGTCGCCTGGTGCGCGCCTCGGGGATCCTGAGGCTGCTTCCCCGGGGCCTGGCGCGCATGGAAGCGCTGCTGCCTGAAGTTCCGGAGGCGGCGCATCTCGCGGTGCCGGCTGCCGCGCAGGAAGGGGTACGGGGGAGGGTTTCGCTGTTTAGAGGATGCATCATGCCAGAACTGTTCGGCCCCGTTCACGAAGCCACCTTGCGGGTTTTGAACCGGAACGGGATCGCCGTGGAATTTCCCGAAAAACAGACCTGCTGCGGCGCCCTGCATCTTCATGACGGCGATCGCGAATCTGCCCGGCAGCTCGCCCGAAGAAACATCGCCGCCTTTGAGAAAAATGGTTCCGATGCGGTCATAGTCAATGCCGCCGGCTGCGGCGCCATGCTCCGGGAGTACGACGCCCTGCTGGCCGACGATTCCGCTTTTGCGTCACGCGCCCGGAACTTCAGCCTGCGTGTGCGCGACATTGCGGAGTACCTGGATGGCATCGGGATAGACCCGAACATGAGACGGCTGCAAGGCAGGGTCACCTACGATGATGCCTGCCATCTCCTGCATGGGCAGGGGATCCGGGACGCGCCGCGCAGGCTTCTCGCAGCCATTCCGGGGCTGGAGGTCGTAGAGTTGCGGGAAGCCGACCGCTGTTGCGGCAGCGCCGGGATTTACAACATCACGCAACCCAAAATGGCGGACCGCATTCTCGACGACAAGATCGCCGGCATCATCCGCACGGGCGCTTCGATCGTGGCAAGCGGCAACCCGGGATGCCTGTTGCAGATCCAGGCAGGCCTGCGCGCAAAAAATCTGGCGACACGCGTCATGCACCCGATCGAACTGCTGGATCTGGCCTATGGGGACGAACCATGAGAATGTGATATAAGGATGTTTCCCGTACCGGACGCGAGTCCTGCATGCTTCCTGGCGTCACAGGCATATATGACCAGAATCACCGAGGAGAACAACCCGGCAGCGCGCGATCTCGATCTGCGTTCGACTGAGGAGGTCCTGGAGATCGTCAATGCCGAGGATCAGGGCGTGGCCGCTGCAGTCCGGGACACCATACCCCAGATCGCCCGGGCCGTGAACGAAACGGCGAAACTCCTGCAAGGGGGCGGGCGCGTGTTTTACATCGGCGCGGGCACCTCCGGGCGCCTCGGAGTCCTGGATGCAGCCGAGATCGCCCCGACCTTCGGCACCGATCCCACCCTGTTTCAGGCGGTCCTGGCTGGCGGCTATGACGCCTGCTACAGCGCCGCGGAGGTGTCCGAGGACGATTCCGGGCAGGGAGAGCGCGACCTGCGCGCCCGCGGCTGCCGCGCGGGCGACGTGGTGGTCGGGATCACCGCCAGTGGCGACACTCCTTACACGGTCGCGGCCCTCCGCTGGGCGCGCTCCGCCGGCGCACTGACCATCGCAGTCTGCTGCAACCGGGACACCGAAGCGTCAGGGACCGCCGACATCGCCATCGCGCCGGTGGCGGGGCCCGAGGTCATAGCCGGATCGACGCGCATGAAGGCCGGGACCGCTCAGAAGCTCGTGCTCAACATGTTCAGCACCGCCGTGATGGTCCGCCTGGGGAATGTCTTCGGCCACTGGATGGTGAACGTGCAGATGACAAATGCCAAGCTCAAGAGCCGGGGAGTGCGCATTTTGATGGAGGCTACCGGAAGAGGAGAGGATGAATGCCGCGCCGCCGCGTCCGAAAGCGGCGGCGATCTCCGGATCGCCATGGTCATGGTCCTTGCCGGTGTCGGGGCGGAGAGCGCTCGGAGCCGGCTGCTTGCGCACAGCTGGAATCTGAGACAGACGCTGCAGCAACTTTGCGCAGGAGGATCCCCATGAGCATGCCGGACAACGATCGCGAATTTTGGGTGCGCTGCGATACCCTGTTTACGCCCTATCAGCGGAGGCGCGACTGGCTGCTCCACATCGTCGAGGGGAAGATCCGCCGGATGCTGCCTGCAACCGGCGCGGACGACGTTCCCGCGGATAAGGTGTTTCATCGTCCGGGCGCCATGGTCGCGCCCGGATTTGTCGACCTGCACGTCCACGGCGCCGCCGGGTGTGATTTCATGGACGGAACGGAAGCAACCCTGAGCGCGGCCGCGGCGACCCTGGCCCGACACGGCACAACTTCTTTTCTGGCCACGACCATGAGCGCCCCGCAGGCGAGGCTCGAGTCGACCGTCCGGTCGCTGGCTTCGTTCCGCACTTCCCCGGCCCAGGGAGCGAGAATGATCGGCATCCATTTGGAAGGCCCGTATCTGAACCCGCTCCGGAGCGGCACGCATGGCACCCCGTTCCTGAGAGGGACGGACGTCGGGGAATTCCGGAGGCTTGCTGCGCTCTCGGAGAACAGGCTTTGCAGGATCACAATTGCGCCCGAAATGGATCCCGGCCTCAAAGTCGTGCGGGAAGCCGCGGAACGCGGAATTCAGGTTTCTCTCGGGCACTCGGACGCAACCGAGGAGCAAACAATCGCCGCCATCGATGCGGGTGCGACACATATCACGCACACGGGGAATGCGATGCGGCCGTTTCATCAGCGGGAACCGGGAATATTCGGAGTCGCTCTCACGGATGACCGCGTTTTTGCGGAAATTATCGCCGATGGGGTGCACCTGCACGCCACCACGCTTCAGCTCCTCCTGGCCTCCAAAGGAGTGGATCGCACTCTGCTGGTGACCGATGGCTTGAGCGCGGTCGGGATGCCCGATGGAAACTATCCACTTGGCGACAAGACAGTCACTGTCCGGGGAGGGGAATGCCGCGACGAAGAAGGGCGGCTCGCCGGGAGCACGCTGACTCTCGACCGGGCCGTGCGCAATCTCGTTGAATGGTTGGATGTTCCCCTTCACGAAGCGCTGACGGCGGCCAGTGCAACACCCGCGCGCAGCATGCGGATGGGAGACAGCATCGGGATGATCCGTCCCGGGGCGGATGCCGACCTGATCTTTCTCTCCCGCGACCTCGTGGTGCTGCACACTATGGTCGCCGGCCGGACAGTCTACAGCCGCGCGTTTTCAGACTTCCAAAC
Organism: Acidobacteriota bacterium; assembly: GCA_017860135.1. GTDB lineage: Bacteria > Acidobacteriota > UBA6911 > UBA6911 > UBA6911 > JAFNAG01. The sequence goes on along the minus strand of JAFNAG010000097.1, from coordinate 1,707 downwards.
ACAGACATCGGACCGCAAAACATGATCAGCCACGCCACGGGCTCGTTCCTGGCCGGATTTCAAGCCCGCGGGGCGGCGTGGAACCTGAGGGAGCCGCGAACCGAATGAGAGGCAGCCGGACGTTCACTTACAGGGGCGGATCCCTGCACTGCGAAGATGTGCCGGTGGCGGAAATCGCCCGCAAGGTGGGAACCCCCTTCTACCTGTACAGCCAGACGGCTCTCGAGGATGCCTACAGGGAATTCGACCGGGCCTTCGCAGCTGTGCCCCACCTGACCTGCTACGCCGTGAAGGCCAACGGAAACCTGGCGATCCTGTCTCTGTTTCGCAGGCTGGGCGCCGGATTCGATATTGTTTCCGGAGGGGAGCTCCGGCGTGCCACGGCTGCCGGCGCAGATCCCCAAAGGATCGTGTTTTCTGGAGTCGGCAAGACCGTCGAGGAAATCGACCTGGGACTGCGGCACGGCATTCTGCAGTTCAATGTGGAATCGGCGGCGGAAATGCACATGATCGAAGGGCGGGCGCAGGCTTTGGGCCGGACCGCAAACGTCGCGGTCCGGGTCAATCCGGATGTCGTGCCCGGCACTCACCCCTATATTTCCACCGGAACGCGCCGCCATAAGTTCGGCGTATCCGTCGAGGAAACTCTGGCCCTGTGCCGGCGCGCACGAATGGCGTGCCGCCTGAGAATCACGGGCATCAGTTGCCATATCGGTTCGCAGATCACTTCCCTCGCCCCGTTCCTCCTGACATGGAAACGGCTCAAAGACATCTGCCTCACCCTGCGCTCGGAAGGGATGGACATCCGGCACCTCGACATCGGCGGCGGCCTCGGGATCATGTATCGGGAGGAAGTGCCGCCGCACCCGCGGGAATTCGCACGGGAAGCGATCGCCGCGGTGGGGGATCTGGGATGCCGCCTGATCCTCGAACCGGGCCGCGTGATCGCCGGCAATGCGGGCATCCTGGTCGCTCGTGTGATCCTGACCAAGAAGAACCAGGGCCGGAACTTTGTCGTGGTGGACGCCGGAATGAGCGATATGCTCCGGCCCAGCCTGTACGGAGCGTTCCACGGCATTCAGGCGGTCACCGCGAGGCGGGGCGTCAAATCGATCGCCGACGTTGTCGGCCCGATCTGCGAAACGGGGGACTATCTTGCGCTCGACCGCGAAATGCCGGTGGTAAAAACCGGCGACTGTCTTGCACTCATGAGCGCCGGCGCATACGGGTTCGTGCTCGCTTCCAACTACAATAGCCGGCCGCGCGCGGCGGAGGTCATGGTCCGCGGCAGCCGTTACAAGCTCATCCGGCGGCGGGAGCGCTATCCGGATCTGGTACGGGGTGAGGCGCGCAGACCCCTCTGAAGGGCCGGCGGCAATTCCGCATCCGCTGCCGGCATGCCGCGCCGCGCACCCGCGGTCGCCAGCAGCAACGCGCCAACGACGGGCGGGTAGACCGCCGGAATCAGGAGCACCCGAGGCTCGGCGCTGCGCACCCGCCGCAGCATGGACCGTCGCAACGGCGAATCGCAGGACAACACCCCGCCGGAAAGGACGAGCGGCACCCTGCCCGCAAATCGCAGCCGCGAGGCGACCGCAACCACTGTGTCGGCCAGCTCAACGCCGCCTGTCCTCAGGATTTCCCGGGCAACCCTGTCTCCATGGCGCGAAGCCAAAAGCAGACGGGGCCAGAGCCTCGCATATTCCC
>JAFNAG010000096.1 GCA_017860135.1 Acidobacteriota bacterium | reverse complement strand
TGCACCAGTTGTTCCAGAACGGGCCTGGCCTCACGGTCGCGCATCCGGTAAAACGCGTTGGCCACGCGCCACTGGATTTCAGGATCCCGCAGGGCCGCAAGCCGCGCGAGCACGGGTCGTGCAGCCGGATTTCCCAGCCGCATCAGGGCCGCGATCGCGAGGTTCAAAAATGCCCTATGCTGAGGGGATCCGTCGTAGGAGAAGCTCCCCACCACGCGCAGGATCCGCAGTGCGTCTTCCTGCTGCCCGATCTTTCCGAGGGCTTCCACCGCCCGAGCGCGCACCCGGACCGACGGATCCTCCAGGAGTCTCTGAAGCTCAGCCTGGGCACGCATGTTCCGGCTCCGTCCCTCGCTCCGCAGGAGATCCCGATCTTCCACCTCCCCGACGGCAAACGCGGCTGCCGCCCTGACTGCCGAGTAGGAGGAGCGAAATGCCTCGTACAGCCAGGGGAGGCTGTGCGGGTTGCCGATGCGGCCCAAGGCCAGGGCACACCACTCCTGCACTCTCGGCTGAGACGAATCGAGCAGACGTTTCGGGAAGAAATCATCGTCCCCAAGGACACGGCGGTCCTGGCGGCGGAGGATCTCCGCGAAGAGTCGGTTGCGCTCCACCTCGTCGGGGCGCAGCAAAGCCTGCCCGCATCCCGCCGCGGTTACGCACAGGGAGATCAGCAGAAGCGTCGCGATGTACTGTGTCATGAGCCGATGGATCTTCGCGCCCGGCTGATGGCTGCAGGCCGGGTGTGCCGCCAGTCCGGAACCGCTCCGGGCTGCCGGACCGGTCGGGTGAATTGACTACTGGTACTTCAAGCCCGTGATTTCGATTTCCACCCTTTTCGGATTCCAGAGTTGTTCGACCGATTCGATTCCGGTCTTGAAGGTCCGCTTTTCCAGGGGTTCCATCGGACCCTTCTTGAGGCCGATGCCGGGACGCAGGGGCGTTACGATCCTCTCCTTGCATACCTGGTCATACACATCATACAGGATAATGCGCATCTCGACGGCTTCGAGCTTGCGGCTTCCCTCGTTGGCGATAATCCCGTCGATTTCCGCGAAGCGGTTGCCTGCGAAGTTGATCCCGATGCTGGCTTTCACGCCCTCAATCCTGACTTTGTTCTTGTATGCTTCGAAATCGGGTTCACCGGGCCGAACCATGCCGGGAATCACGATGGGTCCGCCCTCCGGACCGGGGATCGGGCTTTCCTGCTGATACCTCACGACAAGGAAAACGGCGGCCAGCGCAATGGCTGCCACCGCGGCGGCAATGAGCAACTTCGTCCTGCCCGCGGACCGTTTTATTTCGGATGTGAATTCTGCCATGTTGCGCATCTCCGTGCTTGCTCAAGGGAAGTCCGGCCCCGGCCTAAGCCGCCTCACCGTAATGCGGGCAAGGGCTCGCCGCGACCTGAAACGAGGATCAGGGTTCCGGTACAACAACAGCGGATGCAGCGAGACTATTTCTTTTTTGAAAGCTCTTCGCCGAGCTTTTTATACATTTCGCATTTCGGAATGTCGCCCAGGCGGCCATGCATGTCAGTGAGGGTATTGTAGCAACGCAGGAGTCCCGCTTTATCCTCGGCTTTGGAAAGGAGGGGCACCGCCTTTTCGCAATATTCCACCACCCTCTTAAAATCCATAGCATAGCCGAAATGGTCACCCAGGAGCATGTAGCTCCATCCTGCATTCTGATTGTCTCCCACTTTTTCGAATTTCGATGCCGCCTCGAGAAACAGCACCACGGCATCCTGTCCACGCGGTTCGAGGCTGCTGGTGACCACGCCCTGCATGAGGATGGCGCGGGCTTCGATATTCGGCCGCGAGGCGGCCTTGTTTTGTTCCGCGGATCGCTTGTACGCGGCGAGGGCAAGCTCCCGCCGCCCCATTTTCTGCAGCACCTCGCCCAGGTTGAAATTGTAAGAACCGGCACGCAGGTCGTCCTTCTGTTCCTCCGCCATCTGCCGGGCGCTCTCGAATTCCTGTGCCGCTTCCTCGAGCAGATTCATGTTCCTGAGGGCGTAGCCGAGATTGTTGTGGATCCCGGCCTCCAGGGCCGGATCTTTTGCCTTTTTTGAGATGTCCAAAGCCTGGTGGAGAAACGCTTCCGCCTTCTCGAACTGCTTTTCATCGCTGAGGCTGATACCCTGCAGCCTGAGTTCCCTGCCTTTGAGCGCGTCCGCCGGGAGGTTTTTCGCCTGGCCTGCCTTCTCGCAGGCGTCGAGGAATTTTCTTGCCGCCTCGAGGCTTGCCCGCGCCTCAGGTATCTGTCTGAGAGTGATCTGGGTATCCGATGATGACATGAGGGTGTTTAATGTAGTCTCGGCTGCTCCCGGCTGTTTAGCAGCCAGCTTGACAGCCTCGGGTATCTTCCCCGCAAGTACCAGCTCTGATACTGTCGGAGCTGCCTTTTTTGCGCCTGCTTTGTCCTTTTTAGCCTGAGGAAGCCCGACGCCGACCTGCAGAGCCAGCGCCGCCGCCAGAAACACAGTGGTCTTTTTCGTTGTCATGCTCTTGTTGCTCCTGCGAGATCCGTCGATCGGGGATGCAGAGGCGCATCCGAACAGAGTGGATCCTGATGACTCATGTTGTGCTCCACGCTTCTCCTGAAAAGGCCATCCTACTCGTGAGATCATATCAAATTTAAATGTCTACGGAGGATGCCTTGTTAGCCTCCCTCCTATTGTGATAACTTTTCAACACATAGGATATATGGAAATGACGAAGAAAGCAGTCGCAAGTTTCCTTTTTATTCTCCTTATATTTTCCGGAGCAGATACTTCCGTGGCATCTGATCAGGACGCCATGGTTCTCCCGGAGCTGTCCTCGACGCGGCTTCTGAACGACCTCCAGGTTTATGTTGCTTCCACGCCGTTTCTGGGCGATGCGATGACGATCGGCCTGATCCTGCGCTATGGCGCGGCTTTTGATCCCGCGAACAAGGGAGGTGTCGCATACCTGACCTCCCAGCTGCTCGCGAAGGCCACGGTCGACAAGACCGCCAAGGATATTCAGGACGAGTTGAAGTACCTGAACTCCTCTCTCGAGGTGCGATGCGACTGGGATGGCATCCGCATCCTGCTGAGCGGGCAGAGTGCGAGTTTCGAGCGCTCGCTGCTGTTTCTCTACCAGCTGGTCGGGGAAGCGAAATTCGACGACGAGGACTTCGCCGGCGCCAGAAGCGCGCTGCTGCAGCAGCTACAGGCACTATCGGACCCGCGCCAGAGGATTCGCAGCCAGTTCGACGTCGAACTGTTTCGAGGCACCACATATGGCCGCCCGATGCGAGGCACCCCGGCAACGGTCCAGAATATCACCGTCGGCGATATCCGTTACTTTTACAGGCGTTATTTTTCCCCCGACCAGGCGTCCCTGGTGATTGTCGGCAACGCTCCGGCCGAAACGGTGCTGCAAAAGAGCCGGCGCATCTGGGGGGTCTGGGTCCGCGGCGACGATGTCCCTTCCACCTTCCTGCAGCCGCGCGAACAGGGAGCACGCAATATTTTTCTTGAAGACGATCCTCTGTCTCCGGCCGCCCAGTTCGTCCTGGGCAATCTTTGGCCCAGCCGAGGTGACCCCATGTACTACTCCGCCACACTCGCCGCTCGAATGCTGCAGGAGCGGCTGACGCTGGAGTTGCCGACCTCCCTCCTGACTGCAGCGGCTGAGGCCCGAAGGCTGTCAGGGCCGTTCTATATCCAGGGACAGGCTGCCGCAGAAGAAGCGTTCGCAGAAATCACCAAGATCATCGACACGGTTGATTCCTTCAAGGAAAGCGGACAAAGTCCCGAAAAAATCGCAGCAGCTCAAACCCAATGGATCGAGGAGTTTGGCAAGGCCATCCGCACGACCGATGGAATCTGCCACGCACTGCTCGATGCAGAACTCTACCGGCTGGGAGTCAATTACCTGGCGACTTTCTCTGACAGCGTTCGCAGGTGCAGCCCGGCCTTGATCAAGGATGCGGCCAAACGGTACCTGTTCCCCGGCGGCCTGGTCCTGATCGTGCGCGGTCCGGCCGCGATCCTCCAGCCTCAACTGGAATCACTGGGATCGGTCCAGCCTCTGCGCCGGTGATCGCACCGGGCGCCGACGGAAGTGCGGGTGGCTGCGTTCCGCTCCAGACCGCCCGTTATTTCCACCTCCTGCCTGAAACTCACCAGAACATCCCGCTGCAGGCGGCGTATAAGTATGTGACGAGCAGGTTAATAATTTCGCAACCACCCCTTGGACTGGGGTTCCGGCTCTGGTATTAATTGTCAGGTTAATGAGTGTTGTGCGGCACTAGGGATGAAATCTTGCCAGACGGCGGGAGCTGATTACAGGGATTCCGTCAGACAGTTGGCCTCCTGAGGCAATCTCTGATTGGGGCTCTCAGGATTAAGCCAGATGTTTCGAAAGCCGGGAAATGCAGAATCTCCGGCGCCGGTGCATGCGGTCGGCTTCATCGGCTCCCGGGACCGCTTCAAGAGGACGGCACGCAGCATCGGATCGGTTGATGACAGACGTTTTCGCTTTCTTATTTAAGTTCCGCCCTTACCTCTTTGAAAGAGGATCAATCGCGTTCCGAGCGCCCTGGCCCATGCCGCTGACGATCGTCCTGGTGGCGGCGGCACTTGCTCTTTCCATCCTCTTCTACCGTCGGTCTGTGCGGTCGATGCCGTCAACCTGGCGGTACTTTCTCGCCGGACTGCGAGCCATTCCGCTCCTCATTCTGATAACCATTTTCCTCCAGCCGGTTCTTATCCTTCACTCGGTGATCCCCCAAAAGAGTTTCGTCGCCATCGCCTACGACTTGAGCAAGAGCATGGAAATCCGCGATGGGCCTGACGGTCAGTCGCGGCTGGCCCAGGCGCAGCAACTGTTGCGCCCCGATGGCAATGCGTTTCTGGACGAGCTGGCGCGCAAGTTCAAGGTCCGCTTTTTCCGTTTTGCCGGTACGGCGGAACGCGTGGAGAGTTTCCAGGATCAACCCCGGCACGGGAATCTCACGGACCTGGCACGAACTCTGGAGCAGGTGAGCGGGGAGCTCGGCAATGCCCCCATATCGGGAATCGTCCTCATTACCGACGGTGCCGACAACCACTCGGTAGATTTGAACGCCGCCGTTGCCCAGCTGCGCGCGCGCAACATTCCGGTCTATCCAGTCGGGATCGGGTCGCCTTCCTTCGTTCGGGATACGGAGGTTCTGCGGATTACTACGCCGCGCAAGGTGCTGAAAGACGCCCTGATCGAAGCGGATGTCGCAGTGCGTTCGAAGGGGTACAGCGGCCGCACGACCCTGCTGTCGGTGAAAGAAGGGGACCGGCTGATCCACAGCCAGGAGATCTCCCTGGGGAGCGACGATGAAGTAAAGACCTTCAAGGTCAACTTCAGCAGCGATCTGGTCGGTTCCAAATTGTACTCCTTCCGCGTAGAGCCCTTCGCGGATGAAGTTGTGCCCGAAAACAACGATCAGAGCGTGCTGGTGCGGGTGGAAGACAGCCGGCTTCAGCTGCTGTATGTGGAAGGCGAGCCGCGGTGGGATTACGCATTCATCAGCCGGGCGATGAAGGATGACAAGAATCTCCGGCTCATCACCCTGCTGCGGCAGGCGGACGGCAAGTTGCTGCGCCAGGGGGTGGATTCGCCGGCGGTCCTGGAAAAGGGCTTTCCGGTTGAAAAGTCCGAGTTTTTCAAATACCAGGGTCTCATTCTCGGGAGCATTGAAGCCAGCTATTTCAGTTTCGATCAACTGCGGCTGATCTCGGATTTTGTCAGCCAGCGAGGAGGCGGCCTGCTCGTGATCGGGGGAAAGAATTCGTTCGGCCAGGGCGGATATGTGAATACGCCTCTGGAGGATGCACTCCCGGTCTTCTTGCGGCCCGGCCAGGGCGGCGAAGCCCCTGCGAGGTACCAGGACATCGAGTTCAAGGTCCAGCTGACCGATTACGGGCTCCAGAATCCGGCGACACGTCTGCTGAAGGACGAGCAGGAAAACCGGAAGAAATGGGATGCCGCGCCGCCCCTGGTCGGAATCAATGCGACCGCAGGGGCAAAGCCCGGGGCCACGGTCCTGGTTCGATCGTCACTCCGCGACACAGGCGGCCAGAATCCGGTGGTTCTGGCGTTCCAGCGTTTCGGCCGCGGCAAATCGATGGCGTTGACCACCGATGCGACGTGGCGCTGGCGCATGATGCAGGAATCCAGCAACAACTTTCATGAGCTCTTCTGGAAGCAACTGCTGCGCTGGCTCGTGAGCGAAGTGCCGGATCAGGTCAGCCTGATCACGGACAGGCACTCCTACCCCATGGACGAGACGGTGACGGTGCGAGCGGACGTGACCGACGAGAATTTCCTGCGACTCAACAACGTCCAGGTCACCGCACGCGTCAAGTCGCCTTCCGGGGAGATCACCCCGGTGCCGCTCAGCTGGGACCTCAGCAAAGAGGGGCAATACTCGTCCGGATTCAAGCCGCGGGAAGATGGAATCCATGAGGTCACCGCGGAGGCCTTCCAGGGAACCCGGAATCTCGGGACGGCCCGCACGAGCTTCCGCGTCGCCGACTCGCCTGAGGAATACCACGATGCCGGGCTCCGGGCAGATCTTCTGAAAAAGCTTGCCGCGGACACGGGGGGACGTTACTACACGGCCGGGGATGCCCAGACTCTCACCGAAGACATATCTTACGCGGACGCAGGGGCTTCCCGCCTCGAGGAGAAAGACCTCTGGGACATGCCAGTGCTCTTTTTGCTGTTTGTGGCTGCAGTTTCCACGGAGTGGATCTTCAGAAAGCGAAAGGGGTTGGCATGAGATCCGGCAATCGAGGAGGGGCAGCCCGGCGCGGGCGCATGATCTGTCAGGGACGCTCAGCGCTGCCGCACGCCGGCGGGTTTCTCCTTTTCCCGCGTCCGATCCGCTCCTATCTCCTGCTGTCCTGCTGCCTGATTCTCTCGCCAGGAATAGGGAAGCCGGCATTCGGCGCCGGCCAAGCCGCGCCGGCCGGGGATTCGCGTTGGGCGATCCTTGTCTCCGGAATCAGTGGGGAACCTGAGCTACAGAAGCGCTACCTGAAAAATCTGACGGAAATGCGCAGCGTGCTGGAATCCTCGCTCGGGTTCCCTCCCGACCACATCGTCGCCCTCTTTGATGACCCCGCGATGGATCCATCCCGAATTCAGCACCAGTCCACCCGGGATAACCTCGCAAAGGTTTGCAGGGAAATCGCCGGCCGCGCCGGCGGCGAGGACCTCGTGTTTGTCTTTCTGGAAGGGCATGGCGATTCCGACGGCAGGAACTACAAGTTCAACATGGTGGGCCCGGACCCTGCCGGCGAGGACCTGGCGTCCATGATTTATGCGATTCCGGCGCAGCGCTTTGTAGTGTTCAACGGCACAAACTGCAGCGGCGCGAGCCTGGGAGCACTTGCCGGGAAAGGCAGGATCGTGATCTCGGCCACAAAGAGCGGCCTGGAAAAGAACCTGACGCGCCTCTCTGCCTATTTTGTCGAGGCGTTTGCAGACAACAACGCCGATGTCGACAAGAACGCCCGCATTTCCATCCTGGAAGCGTTCCAGTATGCGGCGCGCAAGGTTGAGGAATACTACACCAGGGAGGGAAGCCTGCAGACGGAGCACCCGGTGCTTAGCGACGACGGCGAAGCGGCAGCGCTCACCCTCGCAGATGCCGGAACCCGCACTTCGCTTCTGGCCGGTTCCGTTTTTCTGGACCGTGGGTCTCCGCTCCTCCTCGGCGACATGAGCCCGGAAGGGCAGGCACTGGCCAGGGAGGCCCGGTCTCTTGAAAAACAGGTCGAACTCCTGAAGTCGATGAAAGACGAGATGAGCGAGGAAGAATATCTGAAGAGACTGGAGGGGCTCCTGTTAAAGCTGGCGGAAGTGCAGGCCAGGCTGCGCAAGAAGTGAAGAGGATCCATGAAAAGCTCGAAGGGACAGCAAGACCGGGATGCGCGGATGGGACGGCGTTGTGTTGTCCGAGTTCTGCTGATCGGGATCCTGACTTGGGGCGCCGTGGCGCTCCGGCCCGCGGAGGGGCAGGTCGCGGCCGAATCCAGAACGGCACTTCGCGCGGGAGACTACGCCGCGGCCAGGAGCGGTTTCGAAGCCGCCCTGCGTGCGAACCCGGATCACGAAGAAAGCCAGGCCGGCCTGCTGCAGGCACTGCGCGAATCCGGCGCGTACCAGGAGGCAATCAGGCGTGGCGACGAGTTCCTCAAGCGACGGAGTGGCTCGGTGGCGCTCAATTACGAGCGCGCGCTTTCGGCCCGTGCCGTGGGAGCTTATCCTGCCGCCGAGGAACATCTTCTCCGGGCTGTCAAGGCGGGGGGCGGCTTGCGTCGCACCGTGGTGGCGGAGCTGGCTGACCTGCTTGATTACCTGGGGCGCGAAGCCGAAGCGGCAAAGCTCTGGGACGGCCTCCTGGATGAGTATCGCGGCGGGCGCGTTTCCGGCAGCAGGGACCTGGGTGTCATCGCACGGGCGGCGTGGCGCAGGGACTACATTCAGGATGCAAAGGACATTTTCATAGATGCAACCGAAGAAAAACCCGGCGCCGAGGTGCCTCTGGAAGCTCTCACCAATTTCGGTTACCTGTTCCTGGAGAAATACGACGCCACGGACGCGATCAGCGTGTTCCGGGATTGCCAGAAGATCAACAAGGGATACGCGCCGGCTCTCGTAGGACTGGCGCTCGCGAAACAGTACGAGGGCACCGTCGAAGTCGAGAGTCTTGCGCGGTCGGCACTGGAGGCCAACCCGAATTTCATTCCGGCCATCAACCTGCTCGCCGAGCTCCGCTTCCAGGAAGAGCGGTACGACGACGCCATGACACTGGTCCGCCAGGCACAGGCCATAAATCCGAAGGATCTCGACGCCCTGAGCCTGGAGGCGGTGTATCACCAGATCCGCGAGGACGCCTCCGGCTTCGCCCAGGCTGAGAGCAAGGTTCTGGCGATCCATCCCTCCTATGGCCGTCTTTACTACACGCTCGCGGAAAGTATGGTTATGCGCCGGAAGTACCAGGAAGCCGTGGATTTTAACCGCAAGGCCGTGGCGCTCACCCCCGGGCTGTATCCGGCGTACGCGAGCATGGGAATGAACCTGATGCGTGTCGGCGATCTCAAAACAGGGCGGGCGATGGTGGAGCGCGCTTTCGAGGGCGACCCATTCAATGTCTGGGCATACAACACCCTGGATCTGTTGGATCAGATGGACTCCTTCGCCACCGGGAGCAGTGAGCATTGCGTGTTCCACATGTCCAGGGAAGACCAGCCGGTCCTGCTTCCCTATGCATCCAAGCTCGCCGAGGAAGCACACGCGCAGCTGACCGCACGGTATGGATTCACACCCCAGGGGCCTCTGCAGTTCGAGATGTTTCCCGATCACGGCGGCTTCGCGGTTCGTACGCTTGGATTGCCGGGGCTCGGCGCGCTGGGAGTCTGCTTCGGCAAAGTCGTGGCCCTCGATTCACCTCGGGCGCGCAAGCCCGGAGAGTTCAACTGGGGATCGACGCTCTGGCACGAGTTCGCGCATATCATGACGCTGCAGATGACCCGGCACAATGTCCCGCGCTGGTTTTCGGAAGGCCTCTCGGTATACGAAGAGCAAAAAGCGCGCGCCGGATGGGGGGACGACCTCACAGCTTCGTTCGTCAAGGCCTACAAGGAAGGGAGGCTTCTGAAGGTGAGCGAGCTGAACGCCGGCATGATGCGCCCCAAATCCCCGGATCAGATCGAACTTTCCTATTACCAGGCCGGCCTGTTCTGCAGAATGATCGAAGAGAAATTCGGGTTCGAGAAGATCAGGCAGTCGCTGGAGCTTTTCTCGGAAAACCTGCCCGTCGAGGAGGTTTTTCGCCGCACGCTCGGCTGGGACACGAAGGCCCTCGATGCGCAATACGCATCGTACCTCGACGGGATCCTGAAACCTGTTGCCTCCCGGCTCGACTTTCAGCGGCTCGCCCTGGAAAGGAAGTCCGAAATCGCGCCGGACAAGGCAATGCTGACCTCCCTGCTGAAAAGGAATCCGGACGATTTCTTCGCGAACCTGCAGCTGGGTGCCGTGCTGCATCAGGAACAATCGATGGCAGCGGCCGAAGGCTATCTGCGCAAGGCCGCGGATCTGTTTCCCGAGTTTGTCGAGCCCGGGAATCCGCACGAGCTGCTGGCTGAGATCTATATGGCCTCCGGACGCGAAGAGGATGCCCTCAGGCAGTATCTCGATTGGGCGCGTTACGACGAGAGCGCCGTGCTCCCTCTCACGAGCGCGGCGGAGATCTACCGCAAGCGCAAAGACTGGGCGAATGCTGCCAGGGTCCTGGAACTCTCGATCTACATTGATCCTTACGATACCAGGGTTCACGCCCGGCTCGGCGAATCGGCCATGGAGGCGGGGAACTGGAATGCGGCGATCGCCGCATTCCAGGTCCTGCTCGGGCTTAATCCCCCCGATCGCGCCGAAGCACACTACAACCTCGCCCGGGCATTGCTGGGGGCAGGCAAGAAAACCGAAGCGAAACGCGAGGTCCTGCGTTCTCTCGAAATCGCCCCCACCTATGACAAAGCACAGCAATTGCTGCTGAAGCTGAGTGGAGGTCGATGATGAATTCTGTCCGAAAATCCGGCTGGCGCCGGCTTGCGGGCGGATTCCGCACAAGGAAGACAGCATGGGTTTCTCTCGCTGTTCTTCTGATTTCCGGAGGAGCCTGGTGGGTTCAGGCACAACAGGAGCTGCCGCGCGTCGAGAACAGGTTTACGATGGGACGCGTCCGGTTCTCCACTGGATTCTCCGGGTTTGATCGCAGGGGCGGCGGCCGGCGCGGCGGCGGCTATGCGCCCTGGGCACACGACTGGCCGAACTCCGAAGAGAATTTCATGAAGATCCTGGCCGAAGTAACCAGAATCGATGTGAATCCGGGAGGACACATCTTCGGTTTCGATGACGAGGATTGCTTCAAGTACCCCATCGCCTACCTCTGCGAAGTCGGCTTTCTGAACCTCTCACCCCAGGAGGCCCACAATATGCGCGAGTACTTGCTGCGGGGCGGGTTCCTGATCGTGGATGATTTCCGCGGCTCGAATGAGCTGAACAACTTCCTGTATCAGATGAGGCTCGTGTTTCCCGATCGTTCCTTCGAGGAACTGCCGCGCACCCACCCGATCTTCACATGTTTCTATGACATCTCCAGCCTGGATATCAGGCCGCCCTATGGCGGCCTGCCGCCGCAGTATCTCGGCATGAGCGATGACTCAGGGCGCCTGATGATGATCGTCGACTACAACAACGATATCAGCGAATACTGGGAGTATTCCGCCAACCCGTGGTACCCGATTGCGGATACGAACGAAGCTTTCAAATACGGTGTCAACTATGTCATGTATGCCCTGACGCACTGAGGGCGTGCCAATACACTCAACCGCTCTCGCGCGGCTGCCGCGGATGTGATTCCGCCCGGGCTCCGGGCCCGAAATTGAGAAAGGGTAAGATCAGATGAATACGATTCAACAGGTCGTCAACGAAGATGCGGCAGCTGTGGAGAAGTTGAACCTCAGCTACCGCAAGATTTTGTCCGAGTTGAGGAAAGTCATCATCGCACAGGATTCAGTCGTAGAACAGGTCCTGATCTCGCTTCTCGTTGGCGCCCATTCCATGATCACAGGTGTTCCCGGCCTCGCCAAAACCCTGCTGATCAAGACCATGGCAAGCATCCTGGACCTGCGCTTCAAGCGCATCCAGTTCACCCCGGACCTCATGCCGGCGGACATCACCGGGACCGACATCATCCAGGAGGACCTCGGCACGGGCAGGCGCGAACTGGTGTTCATCAAAGGGCCTGTCTTCGCGAACATCCTGCTTGCCGATGAGATCAACCGGACGCCCCCCAAGACCCAGGCGGCGCTGCTCGAGGCGATGGAAGAACTGCAGGTCACCGTCCAGGGCACCACGTATCCCATGGACCGGCCGTTCTTCGTGCTGGCGACCCAGAATCCGATCGAGCTGGAGGGGACTTACCCGCTGCCGGAAGCCCAGCTGGACCGGTTCATGTTCAATGTCATCATCGAGTATCTGAGCGAAAACGATGAATGGGAGATGGTCCGGGAGACTACAAGCCTGAAGCAGCCGGAAATCGACCGGGTCGTATCGGGAGAAGATGTGCTGGAGTTTCAGCGCCTGGTGAGGCGCGTGCCGATTCCCGAGACGGTCTCCCGTTATGCAGTGGCGCTGGTGCGCGCCAGCCGTCCGGGCGACGGCGCATTCGACTTCGTGAAGGAGTGGGTGAATTGGGGGGCCAGCCCGCGTGCCGCGCAGTACCTGGTGCTGAGCGGCAAGGCGCGCGCCCTGCTGAACGGACGCTTCAATGTGTCGATCGAAGACATCCAGTCGCTGGCATACCCGGTCATGCGGCACAGGATTCTCACCAACTTCCACGCAGAGTCGCAGAAGATCACCAAAGACGAAATCGTCCGCCGGCTTCTGGAAGTGGTGCCAACACCCAAATCCGGATTGTGAAAATCATCGTGATACTGAAAATACAACGACTGAATCCCAACCACGAAATACACGAAACACACGAAAATCTTTTGTATGTTTCGTGGGCTTCTTGGTCTGAGGCTGTTGCATTTGTTGACACCGTCGAATCCGAAACTCGATAGGCCGGCCGCCGCGCGTGGCGCCGGGCTGAAAGCAGGGAATTGATGCAGGCCCATTCGACAGCCCCCCAACCGACACGGTTCATCGACCCCGTGACGCTGACCCGCATTTCGAACCTGGAGCTCGTAGCACGCACGGTCGTGGAAGGTTTTATTTCCGGACTGCACCGGTCGCCCCGCCTGGGATTCAGTGTAAACTTCGCCGAGTATCGCCACTACCACCCCGGCGACGACATCCGCAGGATTGACTGGAAAGTCTTCGGCCGCACGGACCGGTTCTACGTGAAAGAGTACGAGGGCGAGACCAATACAGGCATCAATCTGATTCTGGACTGCAGCCGCTCCATGGCGTACGGAAGCCGGGGAATCACCAAGCTGGAGTACGGACAGTTTCTGACCGCCTGCCTGGGCTATTTCGCCTTCAACCAGAGGGACAGCGTCGGATTTGCGGCATACGACGATCGCATCCAGGAGTACGTGCCGGCCCGCGGCAGCGTCGGGCACCTGAACACCGTCCTGCACGCGATCGAGCGGCTGCAGCCCAAGGATCGAAGCCGTTTCGCCCCGCCGCTTGAAAATGTGGCCGAGCGGCTGCGCCGCCGCGGCATAGTGGTTGTTGTTTCCGACCTGTATGACGAGTTCGACCAGGTGATGACGGGTTTGCGCAACCTCGCCTTCCGCGGCAACGACATCGTCGTGTTCCACGTCCTGGATCCCGCCGAGCTGCGCTTCGACTTCGACAAGAGCGCCCAGTTCGTCGATATGGAAACCGGCGACAAGATGCACGTGATTCCGGAATATTTACGCCAGGAGTACCTGAGGCTCATCCGGAACCAGGTCGCCGCCTTCGAAACCGAGTGTCAGAAGGACCGGATGGATTATATGCTGATCGACACGTCGCAGCCCCTCGACCAGGCTCTGTACACTTACCTGGTGAGGCGTTCGCAGTTGTACTGATCAGGCTTCAGTCCTCAGACTTCAGACCCCGGACCGGTCTGAATTCTGAGGTCTGAAGTCCGAGGTCTGAAATGAATTTTGTCACGCCGTTGTTCTGGCTGGGAGCGTTTGCTGCGACGGTGCCGATTCTATTGCACCTGATCCGGCGGGAGAGCGCACAGAAGGTCGAGTTTCCGACGCTGATGTTCCTGCGCAGGATCAGCAAGCGGATTATCCGCTACCAGAAGCTGCGCCATCTCCTCCTGCTCCTGATGCGTGTTCTCGCGCTTCTGCTGCTGGCGCTCGCCTTCATGCGGCCGTACCGCGACCGGCCGCGGGTTGCGGCAGCGTCCGGAGAGCCTGCCACAGCGCATGTGATCCTGCTGGACAGCGGCAATCGTGCGCGGGGCACGCACAGGAGACAAGGTCGCGCTGCTGGAATTTTCAGATCGGACTTCCGTCCTCACTTTGCCGGCCACTGACTTCGCCGCGGTGCTGGGCCAGCTCGAAAGGGATCCTCAGTTGACGGACCGTGCCACGCGGTATGGCCAGGCGCTCAGAATCGCGGAGAAATCGGCGCTCGACGCCGGCACCGGGAAGCGCGTCATCCACCTGATCTCCGATTTTCAGAAGAGCGGCTGGGCCGCGGACGAGAGTGATTTCCGGCTTGGCCCCGGTGTGGAGTTGCAATGCACGGATGTCGGCTCGGATTCGTTCAGCAACCTCGCGATCGGAGATGTCCAGGTGCTGGAAAACGATGAAGATGCGGCGGGCGGGCTGAAGATCCGCTTCTCCGTATTCAACTTCGGCGCCGAAGACCGCAATGCCGTGCGGGTGAGTCTGTCTGTGGACGATCGCATCCTCTCCGAAAAACGTGTCGACACGCCGAAAGGGGAGGTGCGGGGACTCGAGTTTTCCACGCCAACCCTGATCGCCGGCATGCACCGGGTGGCCCTGGAGTTGGAGGATGGGCGTCTGACGCGCGACAACCGTTTCACGATGACGCTACAGGCGCGCACGAAGATTCCGGTGATTTCCGTCGAGTCCCCCGGGCGCGGCATGGCCGGCAGGCCGCCCAGCTTCTTCCTGGCCAACGCGCTCAACATCTCGGCGCTGTCCCCGTATCGCCTGTCGGCTGTTACGGTCCCGGAATTCGAATCCATGGGTGCAATCACCGGAGGATTGCTGATATGGAACAATGCCCCGGCCGGCGGCGCTGCCGTGCAGAAGAAGCTGCAGGAGTACGTAAAGGGCGGCGGGGGACTCATCGTGGTGCTGCCCGACGGCGCCCGGGCGCCTGAGTTCAACCGTCTCTTCGCCTCATGGCTGCCAGTGCGGATTGAAGCGGAAGGGAATGCCGGCAGGCAGCCGGCCAGGTCTTCGGAAGGTTACGCGCTGCTGACCGATCTGCGCATTGACCATCCGATCTTCCAGCCTTTCAGCGCACCGCACGCCGGGACCTTCACCGGCGCGAGGTTCTTTTCCCATGCCCGTCTCGCGGTTTCCCCGCAGGGGCAGATTCTCGCGCGCTTCGACAGCGGCGACCCCGCCCTCGTAGCCGCAGACATAGACAAGGGGCGCGTGCTCGTCTTTGCCTCCTCTGCCGACGATGCCACCAATGACCTCCCGGTGAAAGCCGTTTACGCGCCGTTCTGGCATCAGATGCTGCGTCACCTCGAGAATTTCAGGCACGAGAAGCCCTGGATGGATGTGGGTGAAACGATCGCGCCGAGAAAACTGCTCGTGGAGGCTGCCGTGCGGCAGGGGAAGGGAAACCTGGACCTGAACCAGGCCATCGTCGTGATGGATTCCCGTAAGGAGCGTGTTTCCCTTGCGCCCGGATCTGATGCAGTCGCGGTCGAACTGGCAGGGTATTACGAGGTTCGGACTGCCAGCCTGAACACCAGCGTCGCGGTCAATCCTGTCCTGCGGGAATCCGATCTCGCGCACGGCAATCCGGAAGAAATGGCCGCGGGCTGGATGTCGACGGAGGCCGCGGCGCCTGCGGTGGTTTCGCCCGACGAGCGCCCGACCGCGGAGGAGCAGGAGAAGCGGGAGCGGTTGTGGCGCTACCTGCTTCTCGGGGTTCTGATTTTGCTGATTTTCGAAGGCCTCTTGTCGAATCACTTCATATTGAGGACGGGTTAGAGGTACCATACAGGGACAGCGCTGGTGCCGCACGGCGCCGGGGAGGGATTATGAGACCTTATCAGAGTCTGCTCGCACGCATCCGGCTCGTTCGACGCCGCTGGCGCTTGCAAAAAATAGCGAAAGGCCTGGCTTTCCTGCTCGCTGTCACAATCGCTCTCCTCATCCTGGGCGTCTGGGGGGCGGATCTGTTCGGGTTCCGGCCGGGAGCGGTTTGGGCAATGCGCCTGATCACAGGCGGCGCAGCCATCTTCGTCGCCGTGCGCTTCTTTGTCCTCCCGCTCCGGCGCCGGCTTTCGGACCTGCAGATCGCGCAGTATGTCGAGGAGCGTTATCCTCAACTGGAAGACCGCCTTGTCGCTGCCGTCGAGTTCGGCGAAGACAAAGCCATGTCCCCCGGAATGCTGGACCTGCTCATCCGGGATACAATCGAGAAAACCAGCCGGCTCGACTTCTCGGTTTTCCTCAACCGCCGGCGTCTGGCCGCCTACGGCGCGCTCGGCCTGGTTGCGTTCGTGGTGCTTGTGGCGCTGCTGAACTGGGGGCCTCCCTTTTTCCGCTACGGTTTTGACCGGATGTACGTCCAGTGGTCGGAAGCCGCAACGCGCACTCCCCTGGTGATCGAGGTGGCGCCGGGGGATGCGCAGCTCGCCAGGGGTTTGGACCAGCAGATCCGGGCGCAACTCATCGGGTTCGACGCTGCGGATGTGCGACTCTTCACCCAGCCGGACGCCTCTTCCGCCTGGACACCGGTTGCGATGGAGCCGGATCCTTTCGGCAGCAGCTTTCTGTACCTCCTCGTGGACGTGCAGTCCACGACGCAGTATTACGTCGAGGCGCGCGAAGTCCGCTCCAAGACTTACACGATCCGGGTAGTCGATTCCCCCAGGGTGGACAGAATCGACCTGACCTATCATTTTCCTCCATACACGGGTATGGCTGTCCAGCGGGTGGAGGGGGAGGGGGACATCTCCGCCATCGCAGGAACCAGAGTTGAGTTGAGCATCCATACAAACCAACCGGTGCATTCGGCGCGGCTGCTGTTCGACGACCAGTCGACCATGCCGCTGGCCGCGGCCGGGGAAGCAGGATTCAGCGGTGCGATCACGCTCAAGCGATCCGGATCCTATGTGGTGCAGCTGGCGGATGCAGGCGGCAGGCTGT
>JAFNAG010000323.1 GCA_017860135.1 Acidobacteriota bacterium | reverse complement strand
GACTTTGGCAAGATCACCACGCTGCCGCGCTTTCTCTTCTTGCGATTGATAAAGCCGCACTGAAATCGTCCGGATGAAAACTCTCCGCCGGGGGGCGGCGGGGCGGGGTGCTTGCCGGATGGCGGAATCTGGTAGGTTGGTTATGGCGTACTGTGGGAGGCGGGGCTCTTTGCCGCTTCTCGAATTTTCCGTTTCCGAAAAATTGACCGCCCGCGAAGGGCTGTCATCGATTTTAGGTCGAGTTAGGAAGCGGGGTTCATTCCGATTCGGTCCCTATGCTTTCGCTGGAGGTCGAAGTTTCGACGCGAAGTCTTGTGGGAAAGTACTTGTCGAAGATCTCCTGGGCTGCGGGTCGTACGATGTGCTCCAGGTAGAAATCCTTGAGCAGCTTCTTGTCTGCAACTTTCAGGCTTTCGTCAGGGTAGATTTCGAAAACATGCTGCCTGGCCATTCTTATCGTCTGGCCGATCAGTTCGCCGTAACGGGCCAACTGACTTTCTTCATTCTCTTTTTCTGTATCTGGCACGTTTACTCCTCGGGGGTTTTAGAGGCCTGCCATACGTTGATGACGGGCTTCATGGAACTTCCGAAAAGGGCGGGAGACGCAGCGTAACATGCGGGCGGGAAGCTGAGAGGGCTGGCGCTCTTTATATCTTCCAGTTCAATCCGGCAAAATCTTCAGGCAAGAGGATGTGTTTAGCATCAATCTTAAACTTTTGCCGGAATCAGCAAATGCTATAAGCCATTGATTATACATTAGATAGCAGGAATCAAGTGGCGTCAAGTAAATAGGCCTATTGCCGATTGAGGCGCACTTACTTAAGCAACGTAGCAACAGGGATTCGGAGGGCGTGAGCAATTCGCTTTACCGTTGAAATGCGGGGATCATATGTTGCGCCTGCCTCGATCTTGGCGATGGTGTACAGGGCTATTCCAGCGAGCTTGGAGAGCTTTTCCTGTGAAATACCGGCCTTTTTCCGCTGGGATATGATGCATTGTGATATCGAGGGTAAGTCCTTTTTCATATGACTTGTGTATGCCTAAATCGTTATTACTGATAAAGCCGCGCATAGTACACCAAACACCTGGAATTGTCGACTCGCTCCGCTTTCGGCGCGGAAAGGCACGATTGCTGCGAGCACGAAAAAAGGGCGGGGGTGTCCCGCCCTTGTGCTCGCCAGGCGACGCTTGCGACAGGTAGCGGCGCATGGAATCGAGCCCAACAGTCGTCGCACTTGGCAAAGTCGTCGTCGGCTGCACCCTCTTCGTAGCAGAAGAATCGGAGGCATTCCTCACACTGCCACAACTCCCCGCGGTGCTCTTTGTGGTTGCGGCTTTCGCACTGCGCGATGTCGAACAAATGCTCGTCCGCGAAACCTTCGGCGATGTTATGCACCGCTATAATTCGCCGACGATGCGTCGCGGGACTTCAGAAAGACCCCTCTGCATTATCGGTAGCCGAGGAGACCACCTGCAGGGGGGTGCGCCGGGAGGAGCGTGAGAGCATTATGCAACATTATGCAGCCAATCCTTCCTATCCATTCGAGCTTCCAGATGACATCAGCGTCGATGGGACTCTTGAAAATTTCGTTCTGGTAGGGGCCATCGTTTTTGCCGTCCAGAAATCCCTCCGTATCCAGGCAGACCAGCTCGCCGCGGTTGGTGACATAGTAGAGCCGTTTCCCCTCCACGAGCGGCGAGGAACAGACTCCCTGTTCGGGCCAGTCATGCTCCTGACCCGATGCGAGCTTGTTGGAAACGGCCTGCCAGAGAAACTTGCCGTCCGTCTCCCGGAAACACATCAGGATGCCTTTGTCGCCCTGGATATCGGGATTCCTCGGATTGCCGTTGTTCGTTCCCAAAAACACCTTGCCATCGGCGACGACGGGATTTCCGTAGGATGTGGTTCCGATTTCCGCCGTCCATTTGATGTTCTTCTTCGTCTTGATGTCCCAGGACGAAGGTAGGCCTTTCATCGCGGAGGTCATGTTGCGCTGCGGCGTTCCTCCCCACATGGGCCAGTCCTGAGCGGGCAGCGGCACGGCCGCGATGATGGAGCAACGTGTGAGAATGAGCAGCAGCTCGCCTGTGCGCATAATTCTCCTGATTCGACTATGGTCTTGCGGATACCGCGACCACTTGTGTTTTTGTGGGGTGCATATGGATCGGCAAAGACGATTCACAGCCGCAGGTTCCTTTCCAAAGCGCAGACTGGACGCACAGCACCTTCGGGAAGACTACCATCATTCGAAACAAACCGGAATGCGGGCGCCGGCTTTTGCGAAAGTCCGGCAGATTGGCTTCCCCTGTGGCAGAATGGGGCGGGACATTTCCTGCACTGCGGCCTGGCGGTGCTGCAAAGGAGGGATTCCATGGCGGACAGGTCATCGAAGCATCATTGCGAGAATTGCTCGTGGCGAAAATATGCGGAACGGAAGCCCCACACGATTCTGGCAAGACTGTGGAAATGGCACACCGGGTGGTGTCCGGGGTGGAAGGCTTACCAGAAGGCGTTGGCGGAGCAGAAGAATTAACGGACAGGGAAAGCCCGGACACCCATCATTCATCCTCTTTGATAAGTCCATTTCTGATCCTCTGCAGGGGGAGCGGCGATTGGGGATTGAAGAAACGAATGTAATCGTAGGGCGAAACAAATCGGCAGGGATCAGGGCAGCGGACGATTTGCTGTTCTGCCCGAGCATGCCGCTGCTTCCTATCGCCAAATTTTGCGGGTATGATTATGCCGGACTGCGATATTGACCAGGAGTCATTTCCAGGAGACAGGACCTTGGCATCTCATCGAGCGTCGATCCGAAAGAAGGAATCGGCAAACGTCGACGCACGTGTGGTCGCACGGCAAGCGAGACCGGTTTTCGAGCTCTACGGTATCGAAAAGGCGATCCTCTTCGGATCCCTGGCCAGGGGGCGTCAGAGCTCGAGGAGCGATGTCGATTTGATCCTCGTGCAGAAGACGTGCAGGCCTTACTTCGAGAGGTTTGAAGGCATACTGCGGGATCTTTACCGGGCCATCCCCGGCAGGGACATTGAGTGTTTCATCTATTCTCCTGAGGAACTCGCCGGGATCTCTCACCGGGCTTTTGTCCGCAAGGCTCTGTGCGAAGGGATCGTCATTTATGAGCATTGACAAGGAACGCTATGAAGCCTGCCGCTGGCTGGAAACCGCCCGTGAAGACCTGGACGCGGCCCACACCCTGATGAAGAGCGGCAAATTCTCGCATTCCTGCTTCTTCAGCCAGCAGGCAGGAGAGAAGGCGTTGAAAGCTCTGTGGTTTTTCCTCGGCGGGGATCCTTGGGGCCATTCTGTCCAAAGGCTGATCGCCGAGCTGCCGGATGCCCGCGCCCACGAACAAATGGGGGCATTGCTGGAAGCAGGAGCGTTGTTGGATCGCTACTATATCCCCACCCGCTACCCCAACGGCCTTCCGGACCTCACTCCCGGGCAGGTCTACTTTGGGAAAGATGCCGAATCCTGCCATGAGGCTGGACAGCAGCTATTGGCTATGGTTCGGAGGATTTTCGACGATCGCGAAAAGCCGTAGGGTCCAGAGTCCTCCTCCGATCAGGACCGGAACGATCGGAGACAGGCGCCAAAACTTCGAAATCCTTCCGGTCTCACTCGTCGCGCAAGGCGGCAATTGGATCGATGGCAGAGGCACGCCGGGCGGGCAGGTATCCGGCGACAAAGGCCGAAGCTGCGAGCAGCAGTCCGACTCCGGCGAACGTGCCTGTATCCAGAGCGACAACTCCATAGAGGACGCTCGACATGATGCGGGTGAGCGCGAGCGCCGCGGCGGTCCCGAGCGCGATGCCTACGAATGCAGGCAGCAGCGCCTCCCTCACGATCTGGCGGCGGACATCCGCCCCCGCGGCGCCGAGCGCCATCCGTACGCCGATCTCGTGGGTCCGCCGAGCGACCGAGTAGGATACCACCCCGTAGACGCCGGAGGCCGCCAGCACGAGAGCGATCATGGCGAAAACGCTCATCATCCACGCCGAGAGGCGCACTCCCGACAACTCTTCGTCGAAAAGCTGGTCCATGGTCTTGGCATCATAGATCGGCTGCGTGCGGTCCTGGCCCTGGGCCTGCGTCTGCACCGCCCCGAGGGCCTTGGCCGGGTCCCCGGCCGTACGGGCCACAAGCTGCACGTTCCACTGAGGCATCTGGTCGTTTACCACGTAGACCGTCGGCTCCGGCGCGCCCGAGAACCAGTCCCTGGTGTCGCCGACAATGCCGATGATGGTGAACTGCGGAAAATCGTAAGGTTCGATGGCGGCGAGCGCGCCGATGGGATCACCGGGTGACTGCCAGCAGCGCCTGGCCACGCTTTCACTGATGACCAGAGCGGAGCGGGGTATGGTTTCGGCATCCTGTGCTGTGAAAACCCTGCCTTTGATCAGCGGCAGGCCCATGGCCTCGAAGAAGCCCGTGGTCACCAGCCGGAGCCTGGGCGGCGAGTCTCCCGGCCTGGCCGGCGCCTGGCCGGTGATCTGGAAGGAACGGATGCCGACTCCGCTGCTGTTGGCGGCCGCTGCCGCGCGCACCTGCGGCAGCGCCCGGACGCGCGTGAGTACATCGGCGTAGTAATGCCGGGTCGCTTCCGGGTCACGGAGTGCTTGCGGCACGGTCATCCGCATGGTCAGCAGGTTGGCGGGATTGAATCCGACGTTGAGCCGCGCCATGTGACGAAACGCGCCCACCAGCAGGCCGGCCGCGACCAGGAGAACCATGGCAAGCGAGACCTCCGCGGTGACCAGGGCGACCCGGAGGCGTCCGCGTCCCGATCCATCATCTGTGCTGCGGCCCGCTTTGAGCGCATCCGCCAGTCCGCGCTGCCGTGCGGCCCGCCACGCAGGGGCGAGCCCGCAAAGGACTCCGGCAACAACTGCGGCTCCGGCCGAAAACAGCAGCACGGCGGGATTCAGGTCCAGGGCGCGCAGGCCGGCAACCCATTTGTAGACCTGCGGAGGGATGCTCGCGCGCTGCAGGTCGAGCGACCACCAGCCGAGCAGGGCTCCCAGGACGCCGCCCAGGGAAGCCAGCAGCAGATTCTCGATCAGCAGCAGGCGCGCGATGCGCCACCGGCTGGCGCCGACGGCGGTGCGGATGGCCGTCTCGCGCATCCGGGCGTTCACGCGCGCAAGCTGGAGGTTGGTCACGTTCGCGCACCCCAGCAGCAGAACGAATCCGGCAGCGGCAAAGCCCACGAGCACGAAGCGGTTCGTGACCTGGTTGGTCACTTCCCGGATACGGCGCACGAGAACGCCGTGGCCCTGGTTCGCGGGGTATCTCCGTCCCAGCTCACTCGCGATCGCGTTCATTTCGGCATTGGCTTGTTCCACCGAGACACCGTCGGCGAGGCGGCCGACAACGAACAGGTGGCGTCCGTCACGCGCGGCAATGCTCTGCGCGGTCATCGTGAGCGGCACCCAAAGCTCGGTACCGATGGGAAAGTCAAAATCGCGCGGCATAACCCCGGTCACCGTGTGCGAGCGCTCGTTGAGCGTGATCGTCCGGCCGACCATAGTAGGGTCGGATCCGAAACGGCGCTGCCACAGCCCGTAGCTGAGCACCACAACATCGTCGCTGCCGGGCTGCTCCGCCGTTCGGTCGAAGGTCCTGCCAAGAAGGGGAGCCATGTCCAGCAGTGGAAACAGGTCGGGGGAGACAACCGCACCCTGCAGCCGTTCGGGATCGCCGGTTCCGGTGAGGTTGCCGTTCCAGACATTGAACGCGGCCAGGTAGGCAAAGGACCGGCTCTGTTCGCGCCAGTCGTGGTAATCGCCCTGCGACACCATGTTCATCGCCAAACCATGCTTGGGATCCGAGTCCCAGACGCGCACGATCCGGTCGAGGTCGTGGAAAGGAAGAGGATACAGGACGAGCGCACACACACCGCTGAAGGTTGCGGTATTGGCGCCGATGCCGAGCGCCAGCGCCAGCACCGCCACGGCCGTGGTGCCGGGCGCTTTCGCGAGCACGCGCGCGCCAAAGCGCAGATCCTGGATCAGTCCACCCATAGGCATTCGTTCTGCCCCTCAGTATATCAAGGGCACTGAATTGCGAGTACGAACAAAACTTGGAGATCGTTCCCGCCTTTACCTTGTTGGAATGAGCTCGAGTGTGTGCCCGGGATGGAAACCTGCACAATCCCTCAGCCGGAGCGCGAAAGCGCAAAACTCGCGATCGGGCCACCGCCCGGGACCGCGTGCGTCTCGCGCGCATTTCTGCCGGTTCCCGCAATTCCATCTTTTGGCGGGCGGGAGGCCCGCGGTCCCAGGTGGTTTTCCGGGCGGTCCCCGATTTTCATATCTCGCCGCAGAACGAGACCCGGATGCCCAGTTCCTGCATGGCCGCGGCCTTGAAATAAAGGGCGCGGCGCGCGCCGGCCCGGTCGGGCGCGTACGCGACCTGGATATGATTGGCCTTGTGGCGCGCCATGAACTGGTCGCGCGTGATGCCGCGCAT
>JAFNAG010000095.1 GCA_017860135.1 Acidobacteriota bacterium | reverse complement strand
CCGCCAGGTGGATGACTCATCGAGGGAGAGAGGCGCATTATTTGTGATGATTGGCGTTTGACTCAGCCTGCCGTTGAAGGGCGTTGGCCCGGTCCAGGGCCTGCTTCGCCCCCGCCAGGTCGCCTTTGTCCTTCAAGGTCATGCCGAGCGCATACTGTACTTGAGGGTTGTCTGGAGCCACTTCCGCCGCCTGGCGAAACACCCGGGCTGCCTCTCCGATCTGATTGGCGGAGCGGAGAGCGAGCCCCAGATTAAACAGGGCCTCCAGGTATTGAGGATTCAGCGCCGAAGCCATTCGGAAGTGGTCTATGGCGAGCTTTGCCTGGCTGTTCTTGGATAGAATGAGCCCCAGGTTATTGTGCGCCTCCGGGAAGTAGGGATCCAGTTCCAGTGCCTTTTCGAATTCTCTCTGCGCCAACTCAAGGCGGCCGGCCTGCAAAAAAAGACTCCCCAAGTTAAGATGCGCCCATGGGCTCGAAGGATCGATCCTTATCGCCTGGTCGAGTTTCTCAATCCCCTGATCCAGGTTTCCCGTCGCTGCCAGTGCGACACCAAGGTACATCAGGGCCTGCATCGATCCCTTGTCGATCTCCAGAGCCGCGGCAAACTGCTTCACTGCTTCCTCGAATCTACCCTCAGCCAGCGAAGAGGCGCCCACGTTGACCATCTTCTCAACTGCCTCCTGGTTTTTCTGGTACTGTTGGATCTCCTGCACTTTCTGCAGTTCCCTGTCCCCCTCTTCCTTCTTGCCCTGGCGAATCAAGATCCGGCCCAGGGTGTAGTGGCTGTTCCAATCGTTTCTATCCAGCCTGAGGATCTCTCGACAATGGATAACGGCTTCATCCGATCTGCCCTCAGACACCAGCAGAGAGACCAACTGCCTCTTGAACTCCAGTGATTCGGGCTCAAATTCCACTGCCTTCTGCATCCGCGCGATCGCCCCTTGCCGGTCTCCGGCATTCTTCAGCAGGAGAGCCATGTTGAAATGTGCCCGGGCGTTTCTCGGATCGAGCTGCAGAGCTTTCCCGAGTAACCTCTTTGCCTCTTCGCCATCCCGGTATCCTATGCCGGAAGCCAGGTTGATGAGCGAGCCCACATCAGCGGGATCAATCTTGAGTGCCTTGCGATATTCCGCTATACCCAGGTATTGTCCAGGGCTGGCGCGGTCCAGGGTCACACCCAGATTATAGTGAGCACGGACGGAATTCGGCGCCAGTTGCACGGCTCGCTGCAGGACCTTCGTTGCCTTGTCCCACTCCATGAGCCCCCCCCAGGTGATCCCCAGTTCGACAAGGATTTCAGGATTATCTGGCTCGTACTCAAGCGCGCGTTTGAGCTCCAAGACGGCGCCGCGCCACTGAGACCTCTCACCCAGCCTGATCGCCTTTTCGTAGTGTGATCTGGCCTCTGCAGAGCTGAATTGAGGAGCTTGCGCATGAGAGGGAGTCCACTGGACAAGGACCCAGACTCCCAGCATGGCGCTAATAAATGCGGTTGACCGTCCTTTCAAGCAGCTTCTCATGGGGGAGAGACAAACCGGTAATTGGGGGGCTTGCCCTGGCGATTGGCCTGATAAGTACCGCAATCACCTGCCGCAAGCCGGTTCCCTCACGGCCCCGATGTCAACCAAACACCTTCTAATGTTAGCATAAAAGCAGTGGCGGCAAGCGCACCGGTGCCGGTTCCTTCAGTGTCAACGTGATTCAGACACTGGCAACCGGATGACCGGCGGGCCGGGCAATCTGTGTCTGCAGCACAGAGGCCGTTCAACCCCTTCAGGGTTGATGCTTGAGGCTGTGCCTCTATCCCGGGGTTTTCACCCCGGGCTTCTCTGTTCCTCCCCTTCGGGGTGGCTTCCGATCACTCCCACGGCGGTTTGGCCGTGACCATGCGGGTAAACCGTGACCGCCGGCGGCGATCCTGAAAGGGCCGCAGAGAAGAGCCCAGGGTGCAAACCCTGGGAAGGATGAAGTTCCCTCGAGTTACAACCCTGGCGGGGTTGAACAGCGGTCCTGCCAGAGTTGTACGCGCTCAACATACCAGTGTCTGAATCACAGTCAGTGTCACGATTTGCTTTTCGCGGTGAAATCGGGATGATAGTATTCCGTGTCTTGTCTCGTATGGCTCTAGCCCTCATGTTAAATGTACCTCGTCGACGTAATTCTTTTTCTCCCAGGCTCTTGCTGGGAGCCTCCCTGTTGATGGCGCTCTCTTGCCTCCTGCCCGGCCGCCTCGGTGAGTCGAAGCTGAGAGCCGAGTCTATTCAGGCCCCGGGTGCAGGTATCACGGTGACGTTCATCGACGTGGCCAAAGAATCGGGGCTGACAATTCCCAATGTCTGGGGTGGGCGGGATTCCCAGAAATGGATCGTCGAAGTCAAGGGAAGCGGCCTGGGACTTTTCGATTACGACAACGACGGATGGCTGGACATCTACTCGAGCAATGGGATCCGGTTCGAGGAGACCTACACTCCGGAGACCGCCCCCGTCTCCCAACTTTATAAAAACAATCGTGACGGGACGTTTACCGATGTGACGGCTCGAGCCGGTGTAGGGCGAACGGGCTGGGGAACCGGCGTGGCCATAGGCGACTTCGACAATGACGGGTGGGATGACCTCTTTTGCACTTATTGGGGGCACAATATCCTCTATCACAACAATGGCGACGGGACCTTCACGGATGTGACCCGTAAGGCGGGCATGTATGAAGAGCGGGTTCGATGGGGCTCCGGCTCTACCTTCCTGGATTATGACCGGGATGGGTTCCTGGATCTTTACGTAGGAAACTTTATCGACCTGGATACAAGCAAGGTAAAGACTCCAGGAGAGCCGGGAGGATGTTTCTGGCGAGGTGCACCCGTGGTCTGCGGTCCCCTTGGATTACCGGCGGGGACGAACATTCTCTATCACAACAATGGGGACGGTACGTTTACCGATGTCTCGAGAAAGTCCGGAATCCTCATGCCGGGCCCTCATTACACCATTACACCGGTTTCTTACGATTTCGACAACGATGGCTGGCCGGATATTTACGTAGCCGTGGATTCCATGGGCAGCATGCTCTTTCATAACAATCACGACGGAACGTTCGAAGAGATCGGGCTGGTTGCGGGGTGCGCCTACAATGAATATGCCCGGGCGCAGGCCGGGATGGGGCTTGGCATCGGAGACTACAACGCGGACGGCTGGCTGGACATCTTCAAGACTCATTTCCAGGATGACAGCCATGTGCTCTTCCAGAACAATGGCGACGGCAGTTTTACCGACATGACTTCCTTCGCAGGATTGGCCGAGTTGACCCAATATGTGGGGTGGGGCGCCGGCTTCATGGATTATGACAATGACAGCTGGACCGATATCTTTTTTGTGACGGGCCACGTGTACCCTGGCTTCAAGAAGAACAACGAGGATACTTTTCGGTCGCCTCGCGTGGTGTTGCGAAACCAGGGGAATGGTAAATTTCAGGATGTTTCTGCTCAAATGGGCCCCGCGATCAGTCAGCGATACTCCAGCCGCGGTAGCGCCTACGGGGATTACGACAACGACGGCGATATCGATGTTCTGGTCCTGAACATGAACGATCTGCCCTCTCTTCTTCGCGACGAAGGCGGGAACAGGAACAACTGGATCAAGGTCAAACTGATCGGAACTAAATGCAACCGAACCGCCATCGGGACCAGAGTTCGAGTCGTGACGGGCAATCACTCTCAAATCGATGA
This sequence comes from Acidobacteriota bacterium, assembly GCA_017860135.1. GTDB lineage: Bacteria > Acidobacteriota > UBA6911 > UBA6911 > UBA6911 > JAFNAG01. The sequence continues at coordinate 10,305 of JAFNAG010000095.1, read as the reverse complement.
AGTTCACAGTGGCGGGAGTGTTATGTCCCAGAGTGACTTGCGGCTTCACTTCGGACTGGGAGACGCCAAGGTGGTTGATGTGATCGAAGTCAAGTGGCCCACGACTCAGGCAACGGAAACCTTTGAGAAGATTGAAGCGGGCCAGATTCTCACCATCAAAGAAGGCGCCGGTATTATCAAGAGAGAGAAGATACCGACACGCTAGGCGCTACCGTTTCAATCTGGACCGCATCGCCTCAGCAATTGGTCGGGACCTGGCGGGTGGGAGTGGGTGCGCTTCACCGAAGCGATCGGTGTTCGCGCCTCCGCAGAACCTGAGGACCAGGGCGTGTTTGGAAACCACCTCGATCTTGGCGTTTTTGTCTGCTACCTGATCTTCAATATCTGGCTCGGGCTCTGGGTCGCGCGGCGCAAGATGTCCGACGCCCGTGACTACTTCCTTGCCGGAGACCGTCTTCCCTGGTACGCGATCGGCGGTTCGATCATCGCGGCCAACATCAGCACCGAGCATTTCATCGGCATGGTCGGCGCCGCCTACGCCGCGGGCTTTGTGCTCGCGCAATGGGAATGGGGCAACTGGTTCACATTTTCTGTACTGATCTGGATCTTCCTGCCCTATTACCTTCGGGGCGGCATCTACACCATGCCCGAGTTCCTCGAGCGACGCTACAACAAGACATGCCGGTATCTGTTCGCCGTCGCCTCGCTGATCCTGTGGATCATTGCCCAAATGGCGGTGGTTATGCTCGCGGGCGCCAAGGCCCTGGAAGGGATGTTCGGTTTCAACCAGATCCTCACCATCCTCGGACTGGCGCTGCTTGCCGGGAGCTACACGATCTACGGCGGCCTCATCTCCGTGGCCTGGACCGATTTCCTGCAGTTCGTGGTCTTGATGGTCGGGGGCCTGATCGTCGCCATAGTCGGGCTGGACCGGGTTGGGGGGCCGCTTGCGCTGATGCAGGCAGCTCCGGACAAGTTCAAGTTCATCTATCCGGCCACGGATCCCAACTACCCCTGGTTCGGCCTGTACACGCTCTTCATCTCCATCGGCATCTGGTACAACTGCACCAACCAGTTCATCGTGCAGCGCTGTCTCGGCGCCCGCAGCGAGTGGGACGGCCGCATGGGCGTCGTATTCGCCGGATACATGAAGATCCTGCTCCCGCTGCTGGTCGTCATCCCGGGCATCATCGCCTTCAGGCTCTACCCGGGCATGGCCGATCCGGACCAGGCCTATCCGATCCTGGTGCGGGAGCTGATCCCCAGGGGACTTGGCGGCATCGTCATGGCCGGCCTCGCGAGCGCGCTAATGTCGCACCTGAGTTCGGTGTTGAACTCCTCGAGCACGGTCTTCACCATGGATCTGTACCGTCCGTTCTTCCACAAGGAGGGGCAGGATAGGAACCTGGTCCGCGTCGGCAGGTGGAGTGCATTCTGGATCCTCGCTATCGCCACCGCACTCGCGCTTTATTTCACGCGCGGCCAGCACTCGATCTTCCTCCTGATCCAGAATGTTGGCGCCTGGGTAGCGGCGCCGATCTCGGTGGTCTTTCTGCTGGGTGTGCTCTGGCGTCGGGCGACGGCAACGGCAGCCACCTTTGTCCTGATCTTTGGGTTTCCCTACACCTGGCTGGTCGAGTACGTGCTCTTCAAACAGTGGGCCTGGCTCAGGCCTTACGATAACTGGCTCAACCGCACCTTCCTGGTATGGATCAGCTGCATGGTCGCAATGGTGCTGGCCTCCTATCTGACCCGGGCCCCGGACACGGAGAAGGTCGAAGGGATCATCTGGTCCTGGAAGACAGCCCGGATGCCTGAGTCCGAACGGCAGCGAAACCGCGGCCTGCGCAACCTCTTTTTCTGGTGGGCGCTGTTTGTGGGAATCATGGCGGCCCTTTACGCATACGTCCTGTGGTTTCAGTATTGGGGGCCGGGAAAATCTGTGTCAGGTTAGCGTTCTGCCAATTTCGGCCGGGAAAATCCGTCACCGGCGGAGAGGCTTTTGTTCGAAATCATGATTATGAATGTGACTGAGAGGGACGCCGTCTTCTACCATGAACGGCTCTCTGGCTTCCTGCCGAACCGCATCATCGACATGCATGCTCACGTCTGTCTCAAGGCGCACCGCCGGAGCAAGGGAGGTGAGAGAGGCACGGTCAGCTGGACGGACCGGGTAGCCTCCGAGAATCCGATCGAGGATCTTCTCGATTCCTACCGCCTCCTGTTGCCCGGAAAGCAGGTGCTGCCTCTGATCTTCGGTATGACCCTCGCGCCCGGAGATGACCTGGACGCCGGCAACGATTACGTCCGGCGCTGCGCCGCCGAGCATGGCCTGCCGGCACTGATCTTCGCGGTGCCTGGCTGGGGTGCCGCAGAGTTTGAAGAAAGGGTGACTGCCGGAGGTTTCCTGGGAGCCAAAGTCTACCTCACCTGGGCGCCGCCGGAAATTGCTACGGATGCAATCGAGATCTTTGATTTCCTTCCGCGCCATCAGCTGGCGGTGATGAACAGGCACGGATGGATTGCCATGTTGCACGTCCCGAGGGCGGGGAGGCTGCGGGACCCGTCAAACCTCGAGCAGATACTCGAGATCGAGCGCGCCTTTCCGAATGTGAGACTGATCATTGCGCATGTAGGCCGTGCCTATTGCCCGGAAGATGTGGGGAATGCCTTCGAGGTCCTTGCGGAAACCCGCCGTGCCTGTTTCGACATTTCGGCTAACACCAACGACGAGGTGTTCGAACAACTGATCCGGGCCGTTGGCGCAAAACGGGTCCTCTTCGGGAGTGATCTGCCGATCCTCCGCATGCGCATGCGTCGCATCTGTGATCACGGGACTTACGTCAACCTGGTCCCCCCCGGCCTCTACGGGGATATATCCGGAGACGAACACATGCGGGAGGTGGCGGCCGGCGAGGCTGACGAGCTCACATTCTTTCTTTACGAAGAAATCGACGCCCTCCGGCGTGCTGCTGCCAGGGCAGGGCTGACGCGCACCGAAACCGACTGCATATTTTTCGGAAACGCGCGCCGCATCCTGTCCGGACTCGGTGTCAACAATCCTTTCACTGTGTGAGGAGAAATCCAGGAATGAAGCCTTTGAAAACCGGCCTGCTCCCGCTCTACCTTGAACTCTACGACCGCGTGCTGCCCGACATGCGTGTCCCGTTCACGGGTTTTCTCGAGACGATCCGGCGGGGCCTGACTGCCTTCGGCGCCGAAGTTGTCGCGGCTGGAATCTGCCGCCTCCGGTCCGAGGTTGAAGATGCCGTCCGTTTGTTCGAGCGCAAGCAGGTGGATGCGATTGTGACGCTGCATCTCGCCTACTCGCCGTCGCTCGAAGCCGCGGATGTATTGGCCTCCACCAGTATCCCGGTCGTCGTTCTGGATACGACGCCGGATTTCCGGTTCGGGCCGGGCCAGGACCCGGAAAGGCTCCTTTACAATCACGGGATTCATGGGGTGCAGGACCTGTGCAACCTGCTTCTTCGCCGGGGGAAGAGATTCCTGATCGAAGCAGGGCACTGGGAGCAGTCCGACGTGCTCAGGCGCGTGGTCGCGGATGTCCGGGCTGCGCGGCTCGCGAACGGCATGCGTTCGGCGCGTGTCGGACGCATCGGCAAGTCGTTTATCGGGATGGGAGACTTCGCCGTACCGGCCGAATTACTGGCCGAAACGATCGGATTTCAGGTGGTGGAAGCAGATCGCCGGGAATTGGCGTCCGTAGTTCAGGGAGTGGGGGAGGAGGAAGTATCGGCGGAGATGGAATCCGACCGGGCGCGCTTCCTGCTGAACGGTCTCGATCCCGAGGTCCACCGGTGCTCCGCTCTTGCCGGGTTGGCGGTGCGGCGATGGTGTGAGGAGAAGGAGATCACGGCTTTCTCCTTCAATTTCATGGATATCGATGGGGAACAGATGCTGCCCACGGTCCCATTCCTCGAGTCGAGCAAGGCGATGGAGCGCGGCATGGGGTACGCGGGCGAAGGGGACGTTCTGACCGCCGCCTTCGTGGGATCCCTGGTTGCAGTCTATCCCGAGACGACGTTCACGGAGATGTTCTGTCCCGACTGGGAGAAGGGGCACATCTTCCTGAGCCACATGGGGGAAGTAAATTTCCGCACGCTCATGCAGAGCCCGAAGCTCATCGCATGTCCGTTCCCCTTTACAAAGGTACCCCCGCCTGTCATCGGTGTGGGCAGATATCAGGCAGGGGAGGCCATGCTGCTGAACATCGCTCCGGCCGGCACAGGCGGATACGGGCTGATAGCGGCTCCGGTCACGGTGCTTGCCGTCAATGACGACGATCGCTGGACGGACTCTGTCCACGGTTGGATCCAGCCCCGGTTACCGGTGGCGGAATTCCTGACGGACTATAGCCGCGCCGGCGGCACACACCATCTGGCTATGGTCTACGGTGCCACACTTCAAGAAGTGTCGGCATGGGGCGAGCTCATGGATTGGACGGTGCGGCACCTCAAGTAACCGTGGACCTCGGCCTTGACCTTGAGCCTCGCTTGTCGCAGTGCGACTCTCGACCTTGATTTCAGGTCTCAGCCGCAAATACGGAGAATTGCATTGATATTGCAGAGTGCGCGATTAAGATGATCGCGAATCAGGACCATGTCGTTCTAATCAAAGAAAAGGGGCGGTACGGTGAGTTCTACGGCGATCAATGATTCCATTGCCTGGGCCAGAGTAGATCTGACCAGGCTGCCTCGAATCGTGAGTGCGGAAGTTCCCGGTCCAACATCGAAGGAAATGCATAGTCGGGCCTCCGCGATCATGAAAGGCTATTCAAGTCAGGTTACCCTGTTTCCGGTGGTGTTCGAGAGCGGCTACGGCTGCACGCTCACCGACGTGGACGGCAACACCTACCTGGATTTCTCGTCCGGCATCTATGTTACGACGCTGGGGCACTGCCATCCGAAGGTGACGGAGGCCGTGAAGAAGATGGCGGGACAGCTGATGAACTGCCACGACTTCACGACGCCGGTAAAGCTGGAGCTTCTGGAAAAGCTGGTATCGATTCTGCCCGGAGACCTCTCCGGCGTGCAGCTCTATGACAGCGGCACGACGGCAGTCGAGGCAGCCCTGCGTGTCTGCCGTGCCGCCACCGGAAAGAGCGAGTTTCTCTCCTGCTTCGGGGATTTCCACGGGAAGAGCGGTCATTCCGTCAGCCTGGCCCGGATGAACCGGACCAGCGGATCCTCCCGCGCGCCTGGATTCTATATGCTGCCGCGGCCGAATCCCTACCGGCCGCTATTCAAGAAGCCGGACGGGACGATAGACACGGATGCCTATATCGACTTTTTCGATGAGTTCGTCGCCGAAGCGACGGTCGGACAGATCGCCGGGATTGTGCTGGAACCCATACAAGGATGGGCCGGATCGATCTTCCCGCCGGACGATTTCTTCCCCAAGCTCCGCAAGTGGTGTGACCGGAGGGGGATCCTGCTGGTGGCCGATGAGGTGCTGACATGCATGGGCCGGACAGGCAAGTTTCTGGCGATGGAACACTGGGATGTAGTGCCGGATGTGGTGACCTTGGGCAAGGGGTTCGGCAACGGATTTCCGGTCACAGCCATGGTCGTGCGCAAGCCTTTTGCCGACTCGGTTGAAAAGATCAGCGCCTCGACGAGCTATGGCGGAAACCCGATGGCGTGCGCCGCCGCGCTCGCCTCCATCAAGGCGATTGAAGAGGAGGGGCTGCTCGAGAACGCGCGGCGGCTGGAGGAGTACTTTACCGCCCGCCTTACCAGGATCATGAGCAGCCATCCGATCGTCGGCAACGTGCGCTGCAAAGGTTGCCTGATGGGTGTCGAGCTCGTGAAAGACCGCAACACGAAGGAGCCTTTCCCCGAGGCCGGCAGGCTCGTGTACCAGCTGGCGTTTCGCAAGGGGCTGGCGTGGATACCGGCGGGGCACATCCTTCGGATGAGCCCGCCGATCGTCATGGATTTAGATGTCGCGGCCAAATGCATGGACATCATCGAAGAGGCAATCGGGGAGACCGAAAAAGAGTTCGGTTACTGCTGATCTGCCTGCCACACTCGCTTTACGCGGAGCCGGCTCCCGGGAGGGGGGATGAAGACGATTCGCTTCGGCATCATCGGATGCGGCCTGATGGGAAGGGAAATGGCGAGCGCCGCGGCCAGGTGGCATCACCTCACGGATTGCGGGACTCGACCTGAGATTGTTGCGATATGTGACCGGCGCTTCGTCACCGCCGACTGTGAAGAGGTACGCTGGTTTACCGAAAACATCGCCACCGTCCGGCAGGTGACAGCCGACTACCGGGAACTGATGGCGAATCCGGGTGTCGAGGCAGTCTACTGTGCGGTCCCCCATCACCTGCACCGGGAGATTTGCGTCTCGGTGCTCGATGCCGGCAAACACCTTCTGGGCGAGAAACCTTTTGGCATAGACCGGCCGGCGAACGAGGCGATCCTGGATGCCTGCCGCCGGCAACCGGGGTGTCTGGTGCGCTGCTCTTCGGAGTTCCCCTTCTTTCCCGCGGTTCAGCGCTTGGGCGCAATGATCGAAGAGGGGGCGTTCGGCCGGATCATTGAAGCCAATGCGGGCTTCCTCCATTCCAGCGACCTGGATCCGGAGAAGCCGGTCAACTGGAAGCGGATGATCGAGTTCAACGGGGAATACGGATGCATGGGGGACCTCGGAATGCATGTGTGTCACGTCCCCTTTCGCGCCGGGTGGCAGCCCAGGGACGTCCGCGCCGTTCTGTCTAACATCGTGAGCGAACGGCCGGACGGCAAGGGGGGCAGGGCGCCGTGCCTCACCTGGGACAACGCGACGCTGCTGTGCCGGACAGTGGACCCGGGAAGCGGGAGCGAATTTCCGTGGATCCTGAAGATGCAACGCATCGCCCCGGGAGAGAAGAACACCTGGTATTTGGAGATACTTGGCACCAGGGCCTGCGCCCGCTTTTCCACGAAGAACCCGAAACTGCTCCAGGTTCTGGAATACCGGATGCATCAGCAGGAATGGCGCCATATCGACACGGGATATGAGCCGGCCTTCGGGTCGATCACGGGAGGCATTTTCGAGTTCGGTTTCCCGGATGCCATCCTGCAGATGTTCGCCGCGTTTCTCCACGAGCTGGAGCACGGGCGCCCGCTGAAGAAATTCGCAGGGTGCGTCACGCCGGAGGAAACGGCGCTCAGCCACCAGGTCTTCACGGCCGCACTCGAATCCCACCGGGAGGGCAGGACCGTGGGCCTTGATTAATTCATGCAGCAAGATCACAAGGAGCAATGGATGGCAAACATTCGCCTCGAAAGGCTTTTCAACCGCGACAAGCGGTGCGTGATCATTGCAATGGACCATTGTCTGTTCGATGGCCCGATTCCGGGGATGGAGGATTTGCGGGAGACGGCGCGGAAGATAGCGCCCTGCGTTGATGGCATCCTCCTTTCACCGGGAATGCTCCCGCACTGTTCTCATGCCCTGAACTACAAGGGCGCACCGATGGCGGTTGTGCGGCTGAACTGGAGCACTACTTATTGTTTCAAATGGAACTACCGGGAGGCCTGTACCGTCCCCGCGTTCAGCCCGGCTGAGGCCCTTCGCCTGGGCGCCGACATCGCTCTTGTTTCTTTGACACTGCAGACCGGGAGCGAGGGCACCGACGCCCGAAACGTCGAGGTCTTCCGGCGGATGTGCGCGGAGTCCAAAGACCTGGGACTGCCCGTGATTGGCGAGTACTTCCCGGTTGAGGCGGAGCGGCTCACGCCCGAGCAGCTGCATGCGAGCGTTTATGCCGGCGCGCGGATCATCAGCGAGCTGGGGGCCGACCTAATCAAGACCTTCTACACGGAGGACTTCAGGGCGGTAACGCGAAGCTGCCCGGTGCCGGTGTTGGGGCTCGGCGCGGCAAGACTGCCCACGCAGATTCAGGCGCTGCAGTTGGCCGCGCGTGAGGTTGAAGATGGAGCCGGGGGTGTGGTGTTCGGACGCAATGCGATCCAGGTGCCTGATCCGATCGAATTTCAAACGGCCTTGAGCGAAGTGGTCAAACAGGGGGTGTCTCCTGCGGATGCGGCGCGTGCGCACGGCTTAAAGGACTGATTCGGCGTCGATATCGGGGTCGCAGTCGCTGTTGGCATATGAAACCATGATCAGGCGACGGACCTCGGGATTGATGTAACTCCCGGTCGATATTGATACCGACCCCGATTCCGAAACTGATCCCGAGGCCAGCTCCGATTCGCCCCGCTGTGCAGGCGTGGTCAATTACTCACACCGGTCGGGATCTCCAATGAATACCGGATCGAGAGGATACCTGGGACTGGACGTCGGCGGGACCGGCGCAAAGGCCGGTGTATTCGATCGCGACGGCGAATTGCTCGGTTTCGGCCACCGGACCTACGAGCCCGTTGTGACGGTCGAAGGCCAGGCGGAAATCGATATCACGACGATCTATGCTGCGGCGCGCGATTCAGCCAGGGAGGCTATTCAGGCCAGCGGCGCGCGGATCGCTGCCCTGGCGGTGTCATCGCAGGGGCAGACATTCGTTTCGCTGGATGGCGCGAACCGGCCTCTTCATCGGGCAATCCTGTGGTACGACAGCCGGGCCCGTGAGGAAGTGGAAGAGCTGCAGGCGCGAGTGAGCGAGGCGGGTCATGGAGAACCGAGCCCCGACATCGAGACAATCTCTTCCGCGCCGAAGATTCTCTGGCTACGCAAGCGCCGCCCGGAGGCGATGGCGCTGGCAACCCGCTACCTGCTCCTGCCGGAGTACTTCAGCTATCGACTCACCGGCGAAGCGGCAACCGACCCGAGCACGGCCTGCAGCACGGGACTGTATGTCGAAGACCCTCCCGGCTACAGTGCGGCTGCGCTGGCCGCGGCCGAAATCGATCTTTTGCAGGTCGCCAGAGTACTGGATCCTGGAGCGCCGATCGGGAAGATCAGGCCTGAGATGGCGGAGGAATGGGGTCTGCCGGCGGACGCGCTCCTGGTCACCGGGACGAATGATCAGTATGCGGGGGCGTTGGGAGCTGGAAACAACCGGACAGGTATCGTCACCGCAACCGCCGGGACTTGCCTTGCACTGGTGACTCTGACCCGCACCAAACCGGGGACTCTTCCGCCAGGCCTCTTTCCCGGGAGATTTCCGATTCGGCCCTATTGGTTTCTGCTGGCGTTTGCCAAGACCGCGGGCCTGGTACTCGACTGGTTTCGCCGCGAACTCGGCCCGGGCCTGAAGCTCGAGGAACTGGAGTCTCAAGCTGCCCAGAGCCCTCCAGGGAGCAGCGGCGTCACGGTCCTGCCTCATTTTGACGGTGTGGTCTCTCCCGTCCCCAATCCAAATGCCCGTGGTGCCTTCTGTAACCTGACGCTCCAGCACACGCGTGGCGACATGTACCGGGCCATCCTCGAGTCGCTTGCCTTCAGCCTCCGCGACAACCTGGAGCTCCTTGTCGCGAACGGCTTCCCCGTGGATACTATCCGCACGATCGGCGGCGGAGCCCGGAGCGCCTTGTGGTTGCAGATAAACGCGGACGTGACGGGAATGCCGGTGGAGAAACCCTCTGTTACCGAGGCCGCCGTCCTTGGCGCTGCCATGCTTGCGGCTTATGGGAATGGCGACTTTTCGAGTCTCGAAGCGTGCAGCAGCATTTACAGGATCGAGCGCGTCTTCGTCCCCAATCGGGATCGCCGAGAGCGTTACCAAAGCGCCTATCAACGATATCGAACCATCTTGAACACACTTTGCTGAAGGCAGATCGGCAGCCTCCGTTGAGACAGCGCGGATCGAGGTAACACAGTCAGCACGGTGTCCCTCCAAATACTCGATCTGAGCGGGATTCAACACGGCCGAGCGAGGCGCCGGCGCCACGCTCTGTGCAGCATTCCTGCGGAACAGAGGCCTGTGTCGGAATCGAATCCGGTGACGCTGGAGAAGCTGAGTATCGTTCCGAGGCTCGCCGCCCCGGAACCCACACCCGTGCACATGGCTCCGTAAGTGAATCCGCAGGGTCTGCCTTACTTCCCCTCCTTCAATTCACGCACCGCTGCCAGAACGGCATCAGCCATGTACTCGAGCTGCTGTTGCGTCAGGCCGTAGAGAGGCAGGTGGGTATATTTGTGGCAGAAGACCTGCTCGGTATTGGGGCAGGTCTCGGCGATGGCAGCCTGGTCGTAGCCCAACTCGCGGATAATCTCGAACTTGTACATCGGCGCGAAATGCTGGATCTCGGTGACGCCCTTGCTTTTGAGCTTTGCTTTGAGGTCCTGAACGTCGCCCAGAATCATCTTCGGATTGACCTGGAGCAGGAACAGGTG
>JAFNAG010000094.1 GCA_017860135.1 Acidobacteriota bacterium | reverse complement strand
AACAAAGCCACGAATAATTTCACGAATTCTCACGAAGAAGTATCTCCCTTGATGCGAGCCATAGGATGCGGCTGTCGTGATAATTCGTGGCAGTTTTCTTCGGGCCGGCTAAACAATTACTCCAATCCCGTCTGGAGCAGAAACTATCCGCAGCGTCATAAGTTCGCGATACGATTCGAGAGGCGGTTTGCGCCTGGTGAAGTCAGGATCGATCGCGTTCTCACCACAGAGACCACTGAGATCACGGAGGGGGAATGCCGTTATTCATGCCCGGAATATCTCCGTGATCTCAGTGCTCTCTGTGGCTCGTTTTCAAGCTGTGTCCGGTCCGCGATGGCCGCCGATTTCAGGCCGAGACCGGCATGGCATTTGGAACAGCCGCCGTCGACGGTAACACCATCGACATTGACCAGCTTGCCGATCCAGTTGATGTCGGGGTAGATGCGGAAATCGTTGATGCTTCCGAGTTTTCCGGAGGGGACATCTGGAAGGTCCATGACATTTCGCGAATCTCCCTTCCATTGATAGTGAACCGAGGCATGAACTTCATATGCCTGCTGTTGGTGGCATCGCAGGCAGGGAGCAGTCCCTTCGAACGCAGAGAACCTTGCCGCATGCGAGCCTTGTGAGGCAGGTTACACTCCGGGCTATTTTCTGCCGCCCCGTACCGCTGAGGGTTCAATCCGACCGATTCCTTAAATCTGCAAGGATTCGCTGGAAGGCAGGATCGCCGGTTACAGCTTTGAAATCCGGGTTCTTTTCGAGCGCAGCGCCGTCCCTGAAGCCCCTGGAGACAGCTGCCTGCAAAGCCTTGAGTGTCTTTCCTTTGTCGCCCTTGCGCGCGTAGGCGCGCGCAAGCTGATAATAAACGTGCGGGTTGTCGGGCCGGATCTGTGACATAAGCTCCAGATGCATTGCCGCGAGGCCGTATCGGCTTTCCTCGAAATCAAGGGATGCTTCCTCGCCGAGCCGGATCCAAAACGACGTCAGAACTCGCACGGCAACAAGCCGGTCCGGCTCGTTCCTGGTTTGATCCGCCTGCTTTCGCAAGCTGATGAAGCTGCTGATGAGTTCCTGCACCTGGATGGCGCGGTTGTCGCCGCCGGTGGCGCGGGCGAGCAAGGACAGGAGCTGTGTCTCGATCCGGCGCTGTTTCTGATCGACCTCCTTCTCCTGATCGAGGGCTTTCTTCACTTCCCTGGATTTCTCCAGTTCCTCCGCTTTTGCCGCAAAAGCGGCGATATCCTTCAGTCCTGCGAAATCCTCCGCCAGCGCCGAGTATCGCCGTTGTGCTTCATACAGCTTGCGCGCCGACTCCAGCGACTCCGCTTCCGCTGCTGCCTCGGCATACATTTCGTCAATCCGTCCTGCATCCGGACTGCGGATGCCATGCTTCATGGCCTGGATTTCGATCCACGCAATTGCCCTGGTGCAGACTGGCTCGGGGGGCCATTCGTGTCCGCCCTGAAATATCTCGAGGCGGTGTGTTGCGCCGAGTCCTCCGAGGGTCTGGTCGAGTTTGCGCAGCTCGGGGAAGTAGAAATCCTCCGTTCCGACCGCCCCGAAAAATGCGAATCCTTGAGAGGCGGAAGGCTGGATGGACGGAGGGAAACCTGCTCCACAGGCGATGACGCCTGCCACCTTGCCTTTCAAGGTGAAGGCAGCAGCCACCGCGACGCGTGCGCCTCCTGAAAAGCCCGCCATGTAAACACGGCGGCCGTCCAATGCGAATCGTGACTCGGTATCCGCAATGAGAGCGTCGAGCGCCTCTTCCACAACCCGGATCGGACCGTTCTGCGAGTTGTTCGACCCCGCAACGATGTACCCGTATTTTTCAGCTCCAGCCTTGAATCGCTGGACCGGCACGGCTCCCCGGGCGCCCGCATCCAGAGCATAGAGAATCGGCCATTCCTGATCGGGGGAGTAGTACGAGGGCAGGTATAGGGCGTAACTTTGATTTGAATCGGTCCGGCAGACGATCTTTTCCACCACCTGTCCCGGTGACGGTTCCTGTGCCCGACTCCACGACGCAGAACCCATTGCGCCGAGCAACACAAGCAGCAACATTCGGGGGTCAGGTCTGCAATATCTGGTTTTCGAATTCAAATCGTTTATGTCGGTCGAATCCAAAGTAAGTCCTCACGGGCAAAACTGAATATTACAGACCTGATGCCATCACACACAACAGATGATATTTGCCTGCTGCGCCAATCAGGCCACACACTCCCTCGCGATCACGGCTCTTAGAGGCTTGCCTTGCCGTCAGAGCGATGATCGGCGGAAGTTACCGGGGCGCGGAATGGGGCCGGGGAGGGATTCATCGGGACGAACGCCGTACTTGCGCTGTCGCGCTCTGCCCCACGGGCAGCCGCCGAAGCTTACCAGCATCTCGATCGCCTGGAGGAAACGGGCGATCCGGGATCCTCTTCGGGCTCTGGTACAGATGGGACAGAGCTTTTCGCAGAAATCGGGATTGAACACGACAGGCCTCTTCTCTTGCGGGATTTCAAGAGCCGGGCGGCGTGCGTTTCGCACACGCCGCCCGGAATCCTCTGGACCGGCTACTGTCCTCCGCCTCCACGCCGGCCCTGGCCCTGGGCGGACGCAGGTTTGCGCGGCAGCAACTCGTCCCGGTTTGCCGCAAGGTAGGCAAGGCCGGCAACGATTGTCGCCATCTGAATGTTGTCGCGCGGCTGCAGCCGCTCGTAGGTGTCCATGTTGGTGTGGTGGGTGACGGTATTGTATTCGACCGGGTCCTGGATGAACTGGAAGCCCGGCAGGCCGACTGCATCGAACGACTGGTGATCCGTGCCGCTTGTATTCCGGATTGTCAGGGTAGTCATCCCCAGGCTGCGGAAAGGCTCCATCCACTCGCGGAAGATCGGCGCCACGGCTTCGTTGCCCTGGAGGTAGATGCCGCGAATCGCGCCCGTGCCGTTGTCGATGTTGAAGTAGACACAGAATTTGGCGTGTTCGGGCTTCAGGACCAGCGGGCCCTGCGCCCCGCCACGGCCGCCTCCGCCGCCACGTTGGCCACCCGCGGCAGCCCCGGTTCCGGTCTGCACAGGCTGGCGGCTCCCATAGTGGGCCGAAACATATTCGCGCGAACCGATTAGACCCTGTTCCTCCGCCTCCCAGAGACCGATGCGCACGGTGCGCCGGAGCCTGACGCCTGTCGCCTTCAGGATGCGCATGGCCTCCATCATGGCAGCGCAGCCGTTGCCGTCGTCGGCTGCCCCGGTCGCCGCATGCCAGGTGTCGAAGTGCGCGCCCAACAGCACAACTTCATCCGCCTTGTCGGTGCCCGGAATCTCCCCGACGATGTTGAATAGCGGTGGGTTTTCGGAATAGGTGTTTTTGATGTCGGCCTCGATGGTCACAGGGATGTTCTTGGCGAGCGTGCGGGCGATTCGGCCATACTGCTCCGCCGCTATCACGATCGCCGGAAGGAGTGTGGCCGGGTCGGCCGACCGGCTGGCGCCGCCGATGGTGTACATGCCATGGCCGCGAGGAGCGGTCGAAATCGTCCCCAACACGCCCTCAGCCCGGAAGAATTCGTTCCGGATGTTGGCGCCTCCGGCTCCCCCGCGCCCGCCTGCAGGCACTTGCGGTTGGCCGGCCGGCGGCGCGCCGGCGCGCTGTCCCTGCTGCGCCGGAGCCTGGGGAGGCCCGCCCTCACGCGCGGGAGTTCCTTGCCGCGCGCCACCCGGGGGTGTGACTCCGAGCTCAGGTTGTGGCTGCGGCCCCTCGAGGGCTGCCAGCTCCGCCGCCGTATATCTGCGCGAGGCCGGCTCCCACATCGCCGGTACATCCGGCGGCGCCTGGGTAAAGATCCATTTGCCCTTCAGCTTCCCCTTGTATTGCGCAAGATCCTCGGCGGTGGTTGCAGTCACGAGCACGACCTCGCCGCTCACCAGGCCGTTGGTTCCCGGCGTCCAGGCGGTCGGCGTGCCCGGGATCGGGAATTTCTCGGGCGAAGTGGCCTGCATGTAATACTTGTCGTTGGTCCAGCCCCGGTCGATGCCGTTCCGGTCAGTCCAGGGTTCCATCCGGATGTTCACCAGCCCCCACTCCTTCAACTTGCCCATCACCCACTGCGCGGCTTTTTCGATGGTCGGCGAGCCGGTCAAACGCGGGGCATAGACGTCGGACAGCCAGCTGTTGAGCTCCATGACCTGCGAGCGCTGCATGCCCTCCGCCTTGATCTTGTTGATGTCCTCGTAATTGATGTTTTCATTGGTGGCCAACAGCGGCAAGGTGATCAGGAGTGCCACCGAAGCCAAAAAGACAAAACGCTTTGTTCTCATTGATTCATCTCCTAACGGAACGGCGGGGAAAGCCCACGAAAACCAAAATCATGCTTTTGGATGCCTCACGGCGTTTCTATCACGGCCGGGTGGGAGGGACAAGCGAATTTCAGGGCCATTAGTGCTAGAATCGCCGCACTCACTACTGGAGGAGGCAAAGCCATGTTGGTCAAAGCAAATCATGCAGGACGAAGATCGTTTCTACGGAAGCTCACGGCCTTCGGCGGCGTGGCGGCGGCCCCGTCCGTCATCCATGCGCAGGCAAGCAGGGCTGCAGCTGCACCAGGCATTCTTCCGGACTATGTTCGCACGCAGAGCTACAAGTCCCTGAAGCAATCCAGTTACGACAAGACCGGCGGAAACGGGGATCGCTGGCCGATCCAGCCGGGCCAGACTCAGGAAGTTTTTCAGGCCAAAGGGCCCGGCATGATTTCTCACATCTGGTTCACCATCTCCGCCCAAAGCGCAAACCACCTTAAAGAAATCGTGATCCGCATGTACTGGAACGGAATTCCAGCGCCCAGCGTGGAAAGCCCCATCGGCGACTTTTTCGGATTGAACCTGGGAGAATACGTGATCTACGAATCCGCCTATCTTGCCTGCTCGCCTGGGCGGTCTCTAAATTGCTATTTCGCCATGCCCTATCGCACCGCAGCCCGGATCACGGTGACAAACGAAGGCAAACAGAACGTCGGGGCCTTTTATTCCAACATCGATTACATGGACCTGCCGTCGCTCCCGGAAGATGCACTCTATTTCCACGCCAGCTATCGCCAGGCCTCGCCGAACAAGCCGGTTGCCGGCCCGGACGGCAAAGACGTGCTGAATCCGGACGGCAGGAACAACTATGTCTATGCCGAAACGCGCGGACGCGGCCACTTGATGGGGGTCACGCTCGGAGTCCATCAGAACAACGAGTTCTGGATGGGCGAAGGGGACGACATGATATTCGTCGACGACGAATCAAAACCGCTGATCGTCGGCACCGGTTCGGAAGACTATTTCCTCGGCAGCTGGAACTTCGGGGGGCGGGACGGTGCGCGGGCATTTTCGCATCATATGTACGGCGCCCAGTACATTCAGCTTCCCGAGCGCACCGGCGGGCGCTACCTCTGCTATCGCTGGCACGGCGACAATCCGGTGACCTTTACCCGCTACCTCAAGCACACCATGGAGCACGGCCACTCCAATAACCGTGGCGACAATTTCTACTCCTGCTGCTATTGGTACCAGACGGAACCTCACACCGGCTTGCCTCCCCTGCCGCCGGCCCCCGACAGGGTGCCGGTGCTGCGAGCGATGCCCGGTCCGGGTGGGGTGCAAACCAGCGGGTAGATACACTCGCTCCATACGACGTTGACGTGCGACCATGGCTTGGCGGCCGGGACTACTTGCCGGCTGCCTTGATGTCCAGCCACTCCCCGCCCTTGTCGATGTTTTCGCTGGTGAAGACCCGGGAAGGGAGAGTGACCTCTTTCGGCACCCTTTTGCCTCCCAATATGCGCACGGCCGAATCGACTGCTTCCCTGCCGCCTGTCGGATACTCGAAGCTGGCTGCCACGATTCCCTGCCGCACGTACATCTGCCCTTCCTGCGGGAGCGCGTCGATGCCGACGAAAAGCATCTCCTTGTCGCGCCCTACGGCTTTAGCCGCCAGGTAGGCCCCATGGGCTCCGGGATCGTTGTGCGCGTAAACCAGATCAATCTTCTTGTGCACTGCAAGGGCTGATTCCATTTCCTTCCTTGCATTCGGCTCCAGCCATTTCATATCCGCTTCGAAGATTACCTCGATACCGGTCCCCCTGATTCCCTCCACGAATCCCGAATGCCGGTCCTGCCCGGGCGTCGATGTCATCAGTCCTTTGAGCTCGACGACCTGCCCCCGGTCGCCGAGCTTTGCGGCGATCCATCGCCCCGCTGCCTGTCCGATCCGCTTGTTGTCGGCGCCGATGAAGCAGGTGTACTCGTTTCCAAGTACGCGCCGGTCGAGCACGACCACCGGGATTCCCTTTCGAAAAGCGTCTGCAACCGGCGCCGTCAGGGGCGCCGCCTCCTTCGGCGAGATGATCAGCAGGTTCACTCTGGCATTGACGAACTCCTCCACGTGCGCACGTTGTTTTAGTGTGTCGTTCTGCGCATCTTTGAAGATCACCGTCAGCGCGGGATTCTCCGCGGCGGCTTTCCGGATGTCGGCATTCATCTGCACCCGCCAGGGCTCCCCGAGGTTGCACTGGCTCATCCCGATCACCCATTTCTGCTGGCCGGTCAGAGAAGCGAGCGCGAAGATCAGAAACCAGGCGAGCAACACAATCCTCGAGGGCAGCTTCATGGGCATTTTCCCCACAAAAAAGGCGGTCGCATGACATTGTGACACATGAAGGGATGGCACTGTCACATTGATCTTTGCGACCCGGCGTCAGCAGCGCTTCCTCTGCAACAGAACGGCGGCGACGATGATGCAGCCTGTCAGGATGAGCCGGCTCGCCTCGCTGACCGCGTTCAGGCTGAGGATCTTTTCCAGATACCCGATGGTGAGAGTCCCCAGGAGCGTGAAACCGATGCGTCCCTGGCCGCCGGAAAGCGAGGTGCCGCCGATCACGACAACGGCGATGGCGCTGAGTTCATAGGCCGCGCCGGCCTCCGGGTCGCCCTGCTGTTCCTGAACGGCCTGGCAGATGCCTGCGATTGCCGAAAATGCGCCGGCCATGCCGTAAGCCAGGAGCTTGATCCGGCCGGTGGGTACGCCGGAGAGCCTTGCCGCTTCCTCGTTGGCGCCAACCGCGTACAGATACCTTCCCCAGCGCAGCCGGGAGAGGAGGAACCAGCAGACGACCACGCACGCGAGGAATACCAGGGTCACGACTGCAATGTTGCCGCCCAGCACCTTCTGGTCGAGCCACAGGAAGAATCCGGGCAGATCCGCGTACTGGTACGATCCATCCGGCTGTGCCACGGCGCGGGAAACCTTCTCGCCCCCCGATATCGACTTGGCGAGGCCTCGGGTGAATACCATCGTGGCGAGGGTGGCGATGAATGGCTGCATCCTCCAGCGGGCGATGAGGGCGCCGGAAGCGGTGCCGCAGGCCAGACCGGCCAGCAGGCAGGCTCCGGCAGCAGGAATAGCCGGCCACGCCAGATGAAGGGTCAGCAGCGCAAACAGCACTGCGTTCAGACCCAGGATGCTTCCGACGGAGAGGTCGATCCCGGCGGTGATGACGACCAGCGTCATGCCGCAGGCCAGGATGCCGATCACGGAGATCTGCCGCAGCATGTCTCGATGCGTTCCCCATTCAAAGAAAGCACCGCCGCTGTTGAAGATCAGGCCCAGCAGAAACACGAAGCAGAGGGCGGAGATCGCCCGAATCCAGGAGTCGTCGAAGCGGCGGCCCGGTAGCGTCCCCCGGTCCGGAATTTCCAGAATCGTCAGTTCTTCCATGGTTTTCCCATTGCAGCCCGCAGAATGCTCTCCCCGGAGGCTTCTTCCCGGGTGAGTTCGGCGGTGACCTGCCCGCGGTGCATAACCAGAATGCGGTCGGATAAGCCGATCAGTTCCTGCAATTCAGAGGTGATCAATACCACCGCCGTGCCTTCAGCCACCCACCGGCGGATCAGCGCATAGATTTCATGCTTGACCCCGACGTCCACGCCTCGCGTCGGCTCGTCAAGAAGGAAAACCCGCGGCTCCGTCTCGATCCACTTTGCAAGCAGCACTTTCTGCTGGTTGCCGCCCGAGAGTTGCCGCACTTCGCTGTCAATCCCGGGCAATCGAATCGAGAGCGCCTGAACCTGCCGGCGGGCCATGGCAGCCTCCGTCCGGGATCTCAAAACGCCCCAGGGAGATGCTTTCTCGAGCGATGCGAGCGAGATGTTCTCTGCGACGGTCATGCCCTGGATCAAACCCGATTCCTTGCGATCGCTGGGCAGGTACGCAAGCCCGTGGCGGATCGACCATTGCGGGGAGCGCACCCGGAATGGCCTGCCGTCCAGGAAGACTTTCCCGTGGATCGACCTCGGGAATGCGCCGAACAGGCCTGCCAGGAGAGAGCTGTTTCCCGAGCCCTGAAGGCCGGCGAGTCCGACAACCTCCCCGGCGCGTACCGAAAAGGAGACGTTCCGCACCGGATGCCGCTTCGCGCCCGGAGATGTGCCCGGTTTTGCTGCGGAGAAGTTCTCCAGGCGCAGTCTCTCGGCGCCTGGTTTGGATTCGCGGACCGGGAACCGCGAGCCAAGTTCCCGGCCGATCATCCAGCGAATCAGCTTCGTTTCGGAAAGCTCGGAAACCGGGGCTGTCCCGGCCCGTTGCCCGTCCCTGAGCACCGTGATGCGGTCGCCGATCCGGTAGATCTCCTCCATCCTGTGCGTGATGTAAATCACCGCGGTTCCCCGGCGTTTCAAATCGCCGATGATCCTGTAGAGCCTCTCGACTTCCGGAGTGCTCAGCGCCCCCGTCGGCTCGTCCATGATCAGAATGGCTGCATCGACGGCAAGCGCCTTGGCGATCTCGATCCGATTCTTGACGGTCAGCGGATACTCGTCGACGGGACGCATCAGGTCGATGTCGAGGTCCAGCCGGCTGCACAATTCCCGGGCCTTCGCCAGCTGGCCTGCGCGGTCCACAAACAAGCGGGGAAAGAAGCGGGGCTTCAGCTCCCTGCCCAGAAAAATGTTGTCGATCACCGGCAGCGTCCCGACGAGCGACATTTCCTGATGTATGACTGAGATTCCCCGGCCTGCCGCATGGTGAGGGGAGGGGAACCGCACTCTCCGCCCGTTGAGCTCAATCTCGCCCTGGTAGTCGTCGTACACGCCTGCCAGGATCTTGATCAGTGTGGTCTTGCCCGCACCGTTTTCTCCGGCCAGAACATGCACCTCTCCGGGCTCCAGGTCGAAGCTGACGTTCCGGAGGACGGGTACGCCCGAGAAGGATTTGCAGATGCCGCGCATCGAGAGAAGCATGGACATCTTCCTATTTCACAACCGCTCCGGCAACATCCAGTACGACGACGCTGTCGATCGAATCGGGCGCCTGTGGCGGAACCCGGATTACGAGCGAATCCTCTTTGCGCGTGACTTCGAGCGGCCGCCGGGCGGAATCCGAAAGCAGATACGCCCCCCTGGGAGCATTGAAGAGACCCGGGACAATCAGGCTGCCGGCCGAAGGCCATTCGAACACGTGCAGGTACAATCGCGTGCCGCCGTCCACGGGCTTGGAGGTGCACCGCCCCCAGTCGAGCTTTTGGAACGGGCTGGCGTTTGTCGCATAGATCGATTCGCCGTTGACATCCATCCATCGGCCGATCTCGCGCAGCCGATCGATGCTGGGTTGCGGGAACAATCCCTCGGCCGTGGGCCCCACATTCAGGAGGAAATTACCGCCTTTGGACGCGATGTCGGCGAGCATGCGGACAAGCGTCCTCGTGGATTTCCAGTTGCTGTCGTTTTTGTTGTAACCCCAGTTGTTGTTCATGGTCATGCAGGTTTCCCAGTATACGCCGGGAAGCCCGGTCGGCGGGATTTCCTGCTCCGGGGTGCCGAAGTCCCCGCCAAACTCCCCCTCCCGCGTGAGGCCTTGCATGCCCGCCCTGCCGGCGCCCACCCGGTTGTTCACCAGGATCGCCGGCTGCTTCGCGCGGACGTAGGAATACAGATCGCGGCCATAATTCTGGTTCCACGTCCTCTCCCACTCGCCGTCAAACCAGAGCACGCCGATGTCGCCGTATTTCGTAAGCAGTTCTTCGAGCTGGTTCTTCATGTGGGCAACATAGCGGTCAAAATTGGCCCCCTGCGCAGTGCGGCTCTTTTCCCAGTCTCTCCTGGGCAGGTAATCGGGATGGTGCCAATCCATAATCGAATGGTACCAGCATATCCGGATCGCCTCCCGGTGACAGGCGTCGGCGAGCTCCTTGAGAATGTCTCGCTTGAACGGGGTGGACGCGACGTCGAAGTCCGTATACTGCGAATCGAAAAGGCAGAAACCGTCGTGATGCTTGGATGTGATGACGATGTACTTCATCCCCGCAGCCTTGGCGGCCCGGACCCATTGATCCGCATTGAACTGGACCGGGTTAAACCGACCGATGAACTTGTCATATTCCTCGAGCGGTATCTGCGCCGTCGTACGGATCCACTCGGCGTGGTTTGTCCTGCCCTGCCACTCACCGGCAGGAATCGAGTACAGGCCCCAATGGATGAAAAGACCGAACCGCGCTTCGCGCCACCATCTCATCCGCGCATCGCGCTCCTGCTGCGTTTCCCGCTGGGCCAGGACGGCGAAACCGCATGAGAGACACGCAAGCACGAGTATCCAGACGCCGACGCGAACCGTTCTGATTTTCATTTTGGTTTTCCTCCCGCGGCAGCGCACTCCGGCTCGACGCGCGGGCAATGCCGGAACCGGCTGCAACCATCCGCCTATTTCACAGCTTCTTACCCTTAAATTCAATGATTGGTTGCGTGCGACGGCGAATCCGCGAGTGGGAGCCGGCAATCGCACCGGATGCCGTCGGATCATTTTCGCCTTGGAGCTTGGGCCGGTGCGGGAAGATAATCGGTTCCACCCAACGCTTCTCTCATTGAGGAAAGGGGATGACCATGACCGGCAGTGATTGCGGCCGCTTCAGCCGAAGGGATTTCACCAGGATATTGTGGGCAGGGGGTGCGGCCTCGGTCGTATCCGCAAGGGCGCTTGCCGCTGTGAGTCAGGTGTCTGTCCCTCCGGCGCCCGCTGTTCCCGATGAAGCGTACTGGAATTCCGTGCGCAGCCAGTTTCTTATGCCGGCGGACACCACGGTTCTGTGCGCCGCCAATCTTTGCCCGACGCCGGCCCCCGTCATCCAGGCGCTTCTCGACGCGACGCGCGACATCGACAAGGATCCGGGCGCGGAGAACCGCCGCAAGTGGGGGGAGGGAAGGGAAGCGACCCGGCGCATCCTGGCGGAGTTCCTCCACGCCGCCCCGGAGGAGATCGTCATCACCCGGAACACATCCGAGGGGAACAACATCGTGTCGAGCGGTGTGGATCTGAAACCCGGGGACGAAGTCCTGCTCTTTGCCGACAATCACCCCAGCGTGAATACGGCGTTTCAGGAGAAAGCCAAACGGTTCGGCTTCACGATCCGGAGAGTGGATCTCGCCGAGATGCATCCTGGGCCGGAATACTATTTAGACGCGTTCCAGAGCGCCATTGGTCCCAACACGCGGCTGCTGGCCGTCACGCACGTGACCGCATCCGTGGGCGATCTGATGCCGGTGAAGGAGATTTGCCGCATGGCCAGGGTGCGGGGCATTCTGACGCTGGTCGACGGTGCGCAATCGTTTGGTGTCCTGAACATCGACCTGGCGGACATGCAGCCGGACTTTTACACCGGCAGCGCACACAAATGGCCCTGCGGACCCAAGGAGTTCGGTGTGCTTTATATCAACAAGAAATCTGAATCGCGCTTATGGCCGAGCATTATCAGCCTTTATGGGGGAGCCGTAGGCGCCTCGCGGAGATTTGAAGCCATGGGTCAGCGCGATGAGGCCGGGTTCGTCGCCTTCGGAGAAGCGCTTAAGCTCCAGAACAAGATCGGGCGCAGGGCGATCGAGGCGCGCGGGCGCGAGCTGGCGCAGAGATTTATCGAAGGGCTCCGGCAGATAATGGGTGTCAGGGTGTGGACGCACCCAAGGGCGGACCGCTCCGCAGCCATCGTCACGTTTCTGCCCGGCAGAACGGACCCTGCCAAACTGGCCGCGGCGCTGTACGAAAATGATCACATCGTGACCAATGCCCGCGGCTCGGGAGTACGCGGAGGAATCCGCCTTTCCCCTCATTTCTATGTGCTGCATGCAGAGGTCGACCGCACGCTGGCGGCGATTCGGAAATACATGACGTCGCTGTAATGATTGAATTCCGGATATTGTGGTCAAAAAGGCTGGAAAAGGAGCAAACCACGAAAAACACGGAAAATCTTCGTGCCTTTCGTGTTTTTCGTGGCTCAATTCCCGCCCGATTATCTAATAGATGCTTGTCAGGGCGTATTCGGTTTCTCCGTTGGCGCCGTGCCCGTGCAGATGCGGGGATCGCCAGCTCCCCCGCGGTCGCGGTTCTTCCGGGGAGACCGGGTCCGGCATCGCAAATCTACGGGAGTCAGGCGTGTTGGAATTGTACGAGGGATATAGAGCGGTCGCGGTTTTCGGAGGCCGGCATCCGGCTGCGGGGGAGCGGGAATACGAGCAGGCGTGCAAGTTGGGAGCCTTGCTGGCCGCGGCCGGGTATATGGTCATGAGCGGAGGATATTCCGGGGTCATGGAGGCCGTCTCGCGCGGCGCCTCCCAGGCTGGGGGGATCGCCGTCGGCGTCACGATGGAGATATTCCGCGGGTTGAAGCCGAATCCGTTTCTTAGCCGTGAGATCCGCACGCGAGATTTTTTTCACCGGCTGGAATTTCTCACCACCCATGCCAGCGCTTTCATAGCCCTGCGGGGCGGGATGGGAACGTTGACCGAAATGAGCCTTGTCTGGAACATGATGCAGACCGGCACCATCCACGATAAGCCCATGATTCTTGTGGGGGATTTCTGGCGGCCTCTGCTGCGGTCGATCGCGGGTCATCTCGTCATTCGGCCGGAGGATTTCGGCCTGTTCCACTACGCGGACACGGTGGATGAGGCGGTGGCACGCCTGACTTCCATGCACTCCCCGCTGCCATGAAGATCTTCCACAAGCGTCGGTGATGAACGCGCGCGGCTGGAGCGCGGGCGTCCCGCCCGCAAAGTCCGCATCCCAGCGTCTATTAACCGATGGCGCCCCGATTCCGGAGCGGAAGCGGGCGGGGCGCCCGCGCTCGCACTATTTCTCTTGCCGGAGGCGGTAATACGGCACTCGGCTGAATTCCCATACTTGGACCCGCCCGTTTTCGCTTGCTTTCCGATTGCGACTCCGATAGGAATTCCTCCATCGATCATGGACTTCATGCGTTGTTTTACCTGAGAGGACCGGATGACCAAGACCAACATTTTCCGCGATTATCCCCGAACCTTCTGGGTGGCAAATGTCATGGAGCTCTTCGAGCGCGCCGCCTACTACGGTTTGAATTCCATCCTGGCAGGATACCTGACCCTGAGCATAGTGGAAGGAGGCTTGGGCTTCAGCACCCAATCGGTAGGATTTTTGCAGGGGCTCGTTTACGCCTTTACCTACATATTCCCGATCCTGGGCGGCGCCCTGGCGGACCGTTACGGTTACCGGCGCTTGCTGACGGTCGCCTTCTGCCTGCTTTCGGCCGGCTACTTCGCCGCCGGCAACATGACCAGCTATGCGCTGGTGTTTCTCGCTCTGCTTGTCATGGCCACAGGCTCCGGCCTGTTCAAGCCCATCATCTCCGGGACGATCGCCCGGACTACGGATGAGCGCACTTCCGGATTCGGGTTCGGCATTTACTACTGGATGATCAACCTCGGCGCCTTCCTGGCGCCCCTGGTGGTCAGTGTTCTCAAGGGATTTTCCTGGAAGTACGTATTTGTGGCCTCTTCGCTCTATTGCGCCGCCATGCTGATCCCGGCCCTGTCGCTTTACAGGGATCCGCCGCGGCCCAAGGACACCAAGAAGCTGAAGGAAGTCCTGGCAGGCGCGGCCGAAGTGCTGGGCGACGCGCGCTTCATGCTGATGGTGGTGGTCTACTCCGGATTCTGGATCCTATATTTCCAGAACTTCGGAACGGTGCTGTGGTATTTGCGGGATGTGATCGACAAGGAGCCGGT
>JAFNAG010000093.1 GCA_017860135.1 Acidobacteriota bacterium | reverse complement strand
CAACGGCATATTCTATCGCGATCTTTCGGCACCTGGCCAGGCAGTTCCCATTCTGCAGGCGGAGAACGGCCTCTATGAGCCCCTGCTTTGGACCAAGGAGGGCAGCACACTCGCGTTCCTCGCCGCCACCGAGCCGGCGAAAGGTGTGCCGGGACCTGCCGCGTTGTGGATCTGGGACGGTGCGGCAAAAAAGGCGCGACCTCTCGTGGATGCGAAGCAGGCACCCAAAGGATGGACGCTGCCTTTCAAGAACGACCTCGCCTGGACCCGGGACGGCAAACGCCTCTTCTTCGGGTTCAAGCCGGCCGATCTTGAACCGAGGGCCGTTGCGGAGGACGCGAAGAAGCCCGCGCCGGATCCGTTTGACTTCGAGCAGCTTCTCTCGAAGGTCGAACTCGACGTGTGGCACTGGAATGACCCGAAAATCTCATCCGAACAGAAGAAGACTTGGGACCGCGAGAAGGACCGCACCTACCGCGCCGTATACCACATCGATGCCAACCGCGCGGTCCCTCTGGCCGACCGCACCTTGCCCGTCGTCGAGTTCTCGGAGCATGCGCGGTATGCGCTCGCAACCTCCGATGTGCCCTATGCGAAGCAGACCACCTGGGGTGAGGGGGCTCGCGACATCTATCTGGTCGATCTCTCCGACGGCAGCCGCAAGCTCGTAACCGCGCGGCTCAGCGGCCGTTCGATCCTGTCTCCCGACGCCCGCACGATCGCGTTTTTCAAGGACGCGCATTGGCATTTCTACGATTGTGCAAGCGGACAGACGCGCAATGCCACGGGCAGCGTCGGTGTTGCATTTCATAACGAAGCGCACGACACCCCGTCCACGCCTCCCGCTTACGGCGCGGCCGGCTGGGTGGATGACGGCGCCGCGCTTCTTGTTTATGACGAATACGATATCTGGCGGATCCCTGCCGCATCGGGGGGCACACCGTCAAACCTGACGAACAAAGAAGGACGTGGCCGCAAAGTCACATTCCGCGTGGTGCAAACCGATCCGGAAGCGCGCTCCTTCAGCTCTGCGAGCCCGTTGCTGCTGACAGGTTACAACGAACAGGACAAAAACTGGGGATTCTACGCCGCGCGCGCCGGGAAACCCGGAGTGGAAACGCGCCTCGACGAAAAGAGGCTGTTCCGGTTCGTGGCCAAAGCAAAGCAGGCGGACACCTTCATGTACACGAGAGAGAGCTATGAGGAATTCCCCGACCTGTGGGTGAGCAACGCCGGGTTCCAGCAGCCGCGCAAGGTTTCGGATGCCAATCCTCAAATAGCGGACTTCGCCTGGGGTAGCGCGGAACTGGTGGAGTGGCGCAGCGTGGACGGATTGCCACTTCAGGGCGTCCTCATCAAGCCGGCCAATTATGCGCCCGGCACGCGCTACCCGGTGATCACATATTTCTACGAGCGGCAGTCGCAGCGGCTGTATGAATTCAACGAGCCTGTCGTGAATCACCGGCCGTCGTTCGCGATTTACACGGGCGCCGGCTACGCCGTATTCCTACCGGATGTCGTGTTCGATGTCGGCCACCCCGGCATGTCGATGGTGAAATGCCTGGTGCCGGGTGTGCAGAAACTCGTCGACATGGGGATCGCCGACCCGAATGCCCTCGGCCTGCACGGTCATTCCTGGGGCGGCTATGGCACGGCATTCGTGATCACCCAGACGAACATTTTCAAGGCGGCGATCGCGGGCGCGGCCGTTTCCAACATGACGAGCGCCTACGGGGGCATCCGCTGGGAATCGGGAGTCGCCCGCCAGTTCCAGTACGAAAAAACGCAGAGCCGCATCGGCGGAAGCCTGTGGGAATACCCGGAACGGTTCCTCGAGAATTCAGCGCTCTTCCACGCGGACCGTATCCAAACCCCGTTGCTGCTCGAGCACGGCGACGAGGACGGGGCGGTGCCCTGGTACCAGTCGATCGAGCTCTACCTCGCGATGCGCAGGTTGGGGAAGGACTGCATCTTCCTCCAGTATCGCGGCGAGCCGCACCACCTGCGCAAGTACCCGAACAAGCTCGACTACGCCATCAAAATGAAGCAGTACTTCGACCACTATCTGAAAGGGGAGCCGGCCGCCGACTGGATCACCAAGGGGATGCCCTATTCCGGGAAATAGTTCCGGCGCACCCGCAGCCTGCCGCGGCCGGTCGTGCGGACGCGAATGTTCCATGAGGACGTAGCGATCTGCCGCATCGCCCTGGCTTTCGAGCAGGCGAGCAGGTGGATGGACCAGCACCTGTTATTGACCGTCTGAGCGTCGCTTAGATCGGCGTGAATTCCCTGTTGCGTGCACGGATCCGGAAATTCATGCTATCCTGACGCTGGCAGTTCGAGAGCGAATGCTTGTTGTTGGGATCAGAGATTTTCCCGGGAGACAAATATGAGCGAAGGCAACGTTCGCAATTCACGTCGCAGGTTCCTGAAGGCCGTGCCGGCGGCGTTGGCCGGCGCGGCGGCATCGAAATCGTGGGCGCAGGAACAGGGCACTCCGCAGAGTGCAGGGCCGGTGACCGCTGACACTGTCAAGGCGGCCGAAGTCCTCGACGGCATAACGTTTACACCCGAAGAAGCCGCGGCGGCGGTTCGGGGTGCAAATTCGAATCTCAACAATTACAACCGCCTCCGCCAGCTCAATATCCCGCAGGACACCGAGCCGGCCTACGTGTTCAAGCCTTCGCTCCCGGGCAAGGAGCCTAAGGGCCCGGCGACACCCGGCGCGGCGATCAGGTACACGAGGCCGCCGCAGACGCTGAGGCGCCCGGCCAACCTGGAGGACGTCGCGTTCTGGCCGGTCACGAGGCTGGCCGCCCTCATCGAGCGCAAGCTCGTGACGTCGACCGAGCTCACCAACATGTATCTGTCGCGCCTGAAGAGGTATCAGCCCGTTCTCAACTTCTATGTGACTCTCACCGAGGAGCTTGCCCTCAAACAGGCCGCCGACGCGGACCGGGCCATCGCCGCCGGCAAATACAAGGGCCCGCTCCACGGCATTCCCTGGGGTGCGAAGGACCTGTTCGCCACCAAGGGCATCAAAACCACCTGGGGCGGCGAACCGTATGTCGATCAGGTCTTCGATTACGACGCCACCATTGTCGAGCGACTGCGGGATGCGGGCGCCGTGCTCGTCGCGAAGCTGACGCTCGGGGCGCTCGCGCAGGGCGACCGGTGGTTTGGCGGCAGGACGAACAATCCGTGGCAGCCTGATCCCAGGAACGCCTCGCAGGGGTCGAGCGGCTCGTCGGCCGGCCCCGGATCCGCGACCGCAGCCGGTTGCGTCGGCTTCAGCATCGGCACCGAGACCCGCGGTTCCATCATGTCGCCCACCTCGGCGAACGGCGTCGTCGGGCTGCGCCCGACATATGGCCGCATCAGCCGCTACGGCGCGATGGCCTTGTCGACGACGATGGACAAGGTCGGCCCCCTCTGCCGATACGTCGAGGACTGCGTCGTGGTGTTCAACGCCATTTACGGGCCGGACAAACGGGACGGCAGCGTGGCCGACGCCGCGTTCCGTTGGGACCCGCAGGCGCCGCTTTCGGGCTACACGATCGCATATGCGAAGACCGCGTTCGAGAATGCCGGGCAGCGGGGCGGAGGACGCGGACCGGCAGCGGCCGGACCTCCCGGAGCCGCGGGTGTCGCGGGAGCGCGCGGCGAGGCCGCCGGGCGGGAAGGGCGCGGCGGATTGACGCCGGAGCAACAGGCGGCCCAGGCTGCCGAAACAAAGAAGATGTACGACGCCGTCCTCGAGGCATATCGGAAGCTCGGCGCGAAACTTGTGCCGGTCGATGCGCCGCCGGAGATCAACCGGATATCCGGCGCGATCGGCTTCATCCTCGAAACCGAGTCGGGCGCCGCGTTCGACGCCCCAACGCGATCCGGCGACATCAACAAGCTCATGGCGCCCGCCACGTCCCGCAGTTCCTGGCCGAACACGTTCCGCCAGGCGAGGCTCGTGCCGGCCGTCGAATACATCCAAGCCATGCGTGCGCGCACGCTGCTCCTGCGGCAGTTCGATGACTTCATTTCGAAGTACGACGCATTCCTGGAGCCCGGCACCGGAGGCACGCTCGGCGCGACGAATCTCACCGGGCATCCGGCGATCGCGCTGAAGTGCGGCTTCATCGGCGGCCTGCCGCGGCCGGTCATGCTCACGGGACGGCTCTACGAGGAAGCGGCGATCTGCCGCATCGCCCTGGCCTTCGAGCAGGCGACCGAATGGAAGGACAGGCATCCGACTTTGACCGGCTGAACATGGGGTCAGGTCTGGAATATCCACTTTTCGGACCGGGATCGGACTCCGTAAACTGCTGAAAAGTAAAATATTGCAGACCTGATCACATTCCGATAACAGTACGACGTTTTCTTCGAGGACCCGCGGTGAACGCACTCATCTCAAGGACAGCGCCATGGATGTTCCTCCTCTGCGTGGCGTGTGGACAGCCTCCCGCAGGACCGGGCGGCTACCGGATCGCGTACGTACCCAGCATGGCGGGCCAGTCCGGCATCTTCGTAATGAACTCCGATACAACCGGCCCGAAACTCCTCGTGAGTGACAAGGATGCCCAGCTGCGCTTTGGTTCCTGGTCCCCGTCCGGGGACAAGATCGCATTCTTTTCCGTCCGCGCACAGGATGCTAATATCCTGAACAAGTACCTCATGCCGTACAAGTATATGCTGTACGTAATGGATGCGTCGGGAAAGAATGTGAAGCGGATGCTGGATTTTCCCATATTCGATTTCGCATGGGCCCCGGACGGCCGACGGTTGTTCGTGATCTCTGCGCACGAAGGTCCGGACCGTGACTCATCCGAGGTAACCGGCGGGATCAAGAATCCAACTGCATCCATATATATAGTCGACCTGCAAACCGGCAGACTGACCCGATTGCCGGGTTCCGGGCGCAACTGCTCCGCAGCCTGGTCCCCCGATGGCACACGGTTGGCGGTGAGTTACGGAGATGAGGAGAACGGCGGCTTGTACCTGATCAGCGCCGATGGCAGTGAGAGCAGCCGCCTGACGGATGCCACGACCCTCGACTGCCGCCCCAAATGGTCGCCGGACGGGAAACTCATCGCTTACGCCGCATACGCGAACGCCGGCACCGACAACCAGGATGCCGGTGTGTATGTCATTGCGGCGGACGGTACCGGCAAAAGGCGCATCACCGAAGATGCGGTCTACTATGTGCAGTGGTCCCCGGACGGCACCATGCTCCTGCTCCAGTTGGAGAACAGCGTGCGCTTGACTGACCCGGAGGGGAAAAAGCAGGTCCTGCTCTCTGCCAGGTTGCGCCGCACCATGAACAGCCTCATCACCCCCGACGGCAAGGGCGTGATGTTCTGTTCCAATGACGAGGGCGCCTGGAACATATACTACGTTGGATTGGACGAGCAGCAGCGCAAGAAACTCACGGGCCGAACAAACTCCTCCAACTACTCCCTCTCGCCTATGCTGACGGCCCGCTGAAAGCACTGGGGTCAGGTCTGCAATCTTTACTTTTCGAACTTGGATCGGACCACACACACGCCAAAATAGTAAATACTGGAGACCTGACCCCATTCACTTTTCTTCGGGGGGTTTCAGAGATCGGAAGCTGCGGTAGATCAACAGGTCGTAAACGATTTTGAGCCCGCCTGCGAGGAAGAATGGGACGGAAATAAATGCGGTTTGCAGTAGAGCGCCCGAGAGCCAGGGGGACCAGGCCGCACCGACCGAACGTGCGATCGAGGTGACGCCCGAGGCCGCGGATCTCTCGTCGGGCGCCACGACGGCCATCGTGTACGACTGCCGCGGCGGCACGTCCATCTGAGAGATCGAGAATCGCGCCAGCAGGACCGCTACCGCCAACGGAAAATTGGGCATCAGCGGCACAAATATCAGCAGGATGTTGGACGGGATGTGAGTAAAAACCATCGTGTTTATCAGCCCGATGCGCGCTGCGATGCGCGCCGCCGACAGAGCCGAAATCCCCGCAAGGATGTTGGCACCAAAAAAGATGCTCCCAAGCACTGCCGGTTCAACGCCCCATCGCATCCGGAACCAGTAGGCGAGGAGGGATTGCACGATGAAACCGCCGGCAAACGCGTCGAGCGCAAATAAGGCGGACAGCCGGATTACAACCTTCCGTGATTGATGCAGGCCGAGCCTGCGCGGCAGAAGGACTTTGGCTGACGTCTCGATGCAGATGGACAAACGAAGAAAGAGCAAGACCAGCACAAGACCCGCAATGGCATATCCGATGACCACAACACGGTAACTCGTGAGCGGCGTGTGGCCAATAGCCTGAAGCAGTTGCACCAGTCCGCCGCTTGCCAGAGCCCCTGCCGCAGTCGCGAACGAACCGGCCAGGTTGTACCAGGCGAACACGCGCGTGCGCTGGCTGTCCGGGAGAATCTCGGCCAGGGCGGCCTGTTCGATGGATATAAAAGGGCCGATCTCGTTTCCGCTCGGGCTGATGACTCCGATGATTGCCGCGACAACCAGCACGACGAACTCAGAGGTGAGCGCGAACAGCACCCCGGCAAAGATCATCAGCAAAGCGCTGAGCAGAAGCATGCGCTTGCGGCCAATTCGGTCGGCTGAGGTCGTAATCCAAAGCGAGATGCCCGCATCCCCGAGCAGCGTCAGAGTGAACAGCCCGCCGATCGCGCTTTCTCTCAGCCCAAGGTGCGCCAGATACAGCGCCAGGATAACGGAGAGGAATCCGTAAGCGAACATCCTCACGATGCGCGTGGCGAAGAGGATGATTCCGTCGCGGGCAAAGCCGCGCAGGCCAGGGGAGCCGGATGCAGGAACCATGACATCAGATATCGTAACAGAATGCGGGCAAGCTTGGGACTGCCGATCAGCTGATCCCTCCCGAAGTTCGCTGTGTTTCGGATTCTTTTCAGTCCTGTTACGTATGGCCGTTTCAACGATGATTTCACGCCTCCGGGACGTGCTGTTTCGTGTAAAATCGGCGTTGCGGGTTGCGGTGCATAATGGAATCCTTCGAATTCAGCTACGCTCTTGCGAATGCATTTTTGCTCGGAGGTTGAAAGACATGCGCTTCATGGTCAGGCTGCGATTCGGCCTCGTGCTGTTCTCTTTGCTATTTGTGGGCGCGCAGGCTCAGGTGAAGGATTATGCCGTACATCCCGCGCCGCTTGCCTCGGTTCACGTGAATGACGAATTCTGGAGCCCGCTTCTCGAAATCAACCGAACCGTCACCCTCCGGCATGTTTTCAAGCAGGCTGAAGAAGCCGGCGAGTTCGACAACTTCGCCAAGGCGGCAGGCGCCATGGAAGGCCCATTCCGGGGCTCTTCACCCGCGCGCGACTCCGACGCCTACAAGACCATCGAAGGCGCCGCCTACATGCTGGCCGCCCATCCCGATCCCGACCTTGAAAAGTATGTCGACGACCTGATCCTGAGGATTGCTGCCGCCCAGGAACCGGACGGCTACATCTACACCGCCCGGCGCATCACCCCGCCAGACAAGATGCCCGAAATGTCCGGCCCGGAACGCTGGACGCGCGAGCGCACCAGCCATGAAACCTACGTGATGGGCCTCCTTTGCGAGGCCGGCGTCGCATATTTCCAAAGCACCGGCAAACGTGCCCTCCTCGATGTGGCGATCAAGAGCGCCAACCTCCTGAACGATGTTTTCGGCCCCGCCGAAAATCAGCGCCACGACGCTTCCGGTCATGAGGAAATCGAACTCGCCCTCGCCCGGCTGTACCGCGCCACCGGCGACCAGCGCTATCTGCGGCTCTCCCGGTATTTCGTCGACCAGCGCGGCCGCCGCACGCCGAACTACGGCATGTACGCCCAGGACCACAAACCCGTGATCGAGCAAACCGAAGCCGTGGGCCACGCCGTGCGCGCCGGCTACCTGTACTGCGGAGTCACGGACCTCGCCGCCCTCACGGGGAGCCCTCAGTACACACAGGCCATGGACCGCATCTGGCACAATGTCGTCGACAGGCGCATGTACCTCACCGGGGGCCTGGGCGCGCGGCGCAACGGCGAAGCATTCGGCGATGATTACGAACTTCCCAATTTCACGGCCTACAACGAAACCTGCGCCGCCGTCGCCAACGCGTTCTGGCAGCAGCGGTTGTTCCTGCTGCACCGCGACGCCCAATACATCGACATACTCGAGAGAGTGCTCTACAACGGGTTTCTCGGCGGAATATCTCTGAGCGGAGACCGTTTCTTCTACACGAATGTGCTTGAATCGGACGGCGCCCGCTCGCGGTCGGCCCGCATGCCATGGTTTACCTGGCCCTGCTGCCCGACCAACATCGTGCGCCTTATGCCATCCATTCCCGGCTACGTCTATGCCACGGGCGCCGATTCGGTCTACGTCAATCTGTTCATCGGGGGGAGCGCCGATCTCAAACTGAGTGAAGAAGCAAAACCCAAAGCCCTCCGCATCACCCAGCAGACGCGCTACCCCTGGGATGGCCGCGTCAAAATCACGGTTGCGCCCGCCGCCGCTTCGGAGTTCACGCTGAACCTCCGCATCCCGGGTTGGGCGCGGGGCAAGCCGGTGCCCGGCGACCTGTACCGCTACGCCGAGGCTGAGGTGCCGCCAATCACGCTGCGTGTGAACGGCCAGACCGTATCCCCCGAGCTGCGAAAAGGGTATGCCGTGCTCCGCAGGACCTGGAAGACCGGCGACACCATCGAGCTAAATCTCCCCATGCCGATCCATCGGGTGCTGGCAAACGATGCGGTTGCAGCGGATCTCGGGCGCGTCGCACTGGAGCGCGGCCCGCTGGTGTACTGCGCCGAGGGTATCGACAATGGCGGACGGGCACGCACCCTGGTTGTTTCCCCCGATGCCGAGTTGTCGGCCGAACACCGGAAGGACCTGCTGGGCGGCGTGACCGTGATCCGCGCCGTGCGCGGCGGCCGGCAGGTGACTGCAATTCCCTTCTATGCCTGGTCCAATCGCGGGGACGGGGAAATGTGCGTGTGGCTGCCGACGAAGTAACTCCGTCGCCGCGGAATCAGGGCGGAAAGGTGACAGGCTGCCGTGTCCCCAATCGTAGGGGAGCTTGCTGTATCATTTGGCAGAGGAGGACACGGTGGCCGTTCGCCAATAATGCCCGCTATTTGTGCTTGCGGCCCGGAGGGGGCGCCGGCTGGATGGCGCCGGCCGGCGGACCCAGCAAGGAAGCGAGTGCGGCCTGCTGCTGGCTCGAGACCACGGCCAGGATCTCGTCTCCCGGCTGCAAAACGGTATCCCCGCGCACGGTCAGCACAGCATCCTTGCGGATGACCGCCGCCAGAGTGCAATCCTTGGGCAGCGGGAGATCGCGGACCAACTTGCCGGCTGCCGGCGCCCCGGGAGCGATCTTTTCCTCGACCAGCGCCACCTCTCCCTTGCGCAGCTTGACAAGGGTCATCATATCGCCCAAAGACATCTCCTCGGCGATAAGCTTGGCCATCAGGTCCGCCTGGTTGATGGCGACATCGACGTGAAACTTTTTGTCGAATAGCCAGGCGTTGCGCGGATTATTGATGCGTGCGATGGTGCGCGGGACGCCGTAGCGGTCGCGGCTCATGTAGCAGAGAGCCAGGTTGTCGGCATCCACGGTGGTGCAGGCGGCCAGTGCCTGGCACTCACGGATGCCCGCCAACTCAAGCATCCGGAGATTGGTCGGATCCCCCTGATAGATCACCTCGGTGGGAAGCTCCTGATGGATGCGGGCAAGCACATCCGGCCGGTCTTCGATCAGGTGCACTTTGTGGTTTTGCGCGCCCAGCAGCAGGGCGAGATGAGCTCCCGTGCGGCCGCCGCCTGCGATTATGACGAACATATCAATCCTTTCGCAGCTTCTCCAGCCGCTCGCGCAGCGCATCGGCATCTTCCCGCGTGGTGCCGACATGCAGAATGTCACCTGATTCCACAGGACCACCGGGCTTCGGCATTGCCGAGTGGTCGCCGCGCGTCAGTGCCACGACGCGGTATTTCTCCTGGGGAAGCAACTCGCGCAGGACTTTGCCATGCCAGGCTTTTGGGACGGTCATCTGATAGATCCCGACCGTGCCATCCCCGGCCCGGAAGACGGCGTGCAACGGTTCTCCCAACAGGATCTCCTCGATGCGCTGCGCACCCATGCTGACGGGGCTGATGACCTGCATACCGAACGCACTATGCATCGAGCGTTTGCGCGGATCGAAGTTGCGCACGACGACGTGAGGCACTTTGAACACGACCCGGGCAATGTGTCCGAGCACGGTGTTCACCGAATCGCTGGGAGTGACGGCTGCCAGTGCGTCTGCACGCTCAATGCCCGCGCGGAGCAGGACGTCCTGGGTCAGGACGTCCCCCTGCAGGGTCAGGCCGCGGAAGTCCTCGGGCAGATTGCGGAAAGCCGCCGCGTCCTGGTCAACGACCGTGATTTTGTGTCCCTTGCTGAACAGGCCGTAGGCAACCTCGGCCCCCACGCGCCCGCATCCTACGACAATAATGTTCATGAAGATTCAGCTCCTCCGACCCGGTTCATTCCACCTGGTACGGCACATCCGTAATGATCACTCCCCGTTTGAAGAGGAGAACCAGCCTCAGCATCATGGCAGTCTGGGTATGCAGCAGATTATGCACCCAGCGCCTTGGTACGAACTGGGGCACTACAATGGTGATGGTCTCGTTCGGCTGACGCTGGGATGCAAGCTCATCGATATATTGCAGCAGCGGCTCCAGGAACAGGCGGTAGGGGGACCCGAGGATGACCAGCCGTACGCCTTTTCCCCAGATTTCCCACTGGGCCCGCACCCTCTCCGCTTCCTCCGGATCGGTCGAGACGTGTACGGCGGTGACATCGTTGGAGAGCATCTGCGCATACCGGAGCGCCGCCAGAGTTCCCTGATGCACGGAACTGATCGGGAGAAGGATCCGATGGCGCGGCACCGGAGGGGGCTCCCTGAAATCCTCCAGGGAGAGATCCTGCGCGAGCCGCCGGTAGTGATTGCTGATGGCGCGCAGCATCACGACAAGCAGCGGGATCAGGACCAGGACGATCCACGCCCCTTCCATGAATTTGGTGACGGAAAAGACGACCATGACCACGGCCGTGCACAACGCTCCGAAGCCGTTGATCATCATTTTGGTCTTCCAGCCCGGTTGCGAGCGCAGTGTCGAACCGCGTTCCTTGGCCTCAGCACCGGGCTGCAGGCGGCCGATCTTCCACCAGCGGCGCGCCATGCCGGCCTGGGACAGCGTAAAGGACAAATAGACGCCGATCGCGTACAGAGGTATCAGCCCGGTCACGCTGGCGCCAAAAGCGATGATGAGCAGGCATGCGATCACTGCCAGGGCGAAAATGCCGCGCGAATAGACCAGCCGGCTTCCGCGATAGGTGAACTGGCGCGGCAGGAAACCGTCCTCCGCCATGAGCGCGGTCAGGCGTGGAAAACCCGCGAACGAAGTGTTTGTCGCCATGATGAGGATCACAGTGGTAGCGGCAATGGTGCCCAGGTACAACACGCCCTGGCCGCCGAACGCGGTCCGGGCCAGTTGTGAGATGACGGTCTCGTACTCCGAGGGAATCGCGCCGATCGGGCCGGCCAGGAAACCGATGCCAAGAAACAGGGTGCCCAGAATCGCTGACATCCAGATGAGCGTGATGCCGGCATTGCGGCTGCGGGGCTCACGGAACGCCGTGATGCCGTTGGAAATCGCTTCCACTCCGGTCAGAGCGGCCGAGCCATTGGAAAAGGCATGCAGGACGAGGAACGGCGTCAGGGCCTGCAGTTCGTGCAAGGTTTCCAATGGCGGCGGATTGGGCACCGTCCCCAGGGACCCGTTCAGATACCGGACCAGGCCGACGACGACGGTGGCGTACATCGAAGCCACGAAAAAGTAGGTGGGAATGGCAAAGGCTTTCCCGGATTCTCGTACCCCACGCAGGTTTACGATCATGACGAACAGCACCATGCCCACCGCCAGATGTACCCGATAGTCGAACCAGGAAGGTATTGCCGAGACGACCTGGGCGACTCCCGATGAGACCGAGACTGCCACGGTGAGTATATAGTCGGTCATCAAAGCAGCGCCGGCAGTGCGCGCCGGCAGGTCTCCCAGGTTGTCGCGGGCCACAATATAGGAACCGCCGCCATTGGGATACGCATGAATCGTTTGCTCATAGGACAGGGTCACAATCGCAAGCAGAATGACAATGGCTATGGACAGCGGAAATACGGTGCCGAATGCCATAGTCCCGGCGGCCGCCAGCACCAGCAGCATCTCCTGAGTCGCGTATGCGGTGGAAGATAGCGCATCGGAGGCAAATATGGCAAGCCCGATCAGCTTGCCAACCGTCTGGTGAGGGGAATCGGCGGTCTCCAGCGGCCGGCCGATAAGCCGGGTACGCCAGGAGCGACGCGGCTTGTGCTCCGCGGTTCGCCGCTGAACAGCCGTGCCGTTTTGGCGTTCAAGAGATGTCATGGGCTTTGATGTCTTTCCCGAAAGGCAATGATTGTACCTTCAAGCATACGGGGTGTCAAAATTCCAATTGCCGCACCTTCTGCCGGACGTGTGCCAAAATCCCGCATCCTGAATCATCGTTCGCAGCTCAATCGGTTGCGGTTTTTCTCTTCCGCTCCAGCACCTCCCTCACCGTTTTCAGCAAGAACCCGATGCTGATCGGCTTTGCGATGGTTCCATCTGCAGCTACCAGCCTTCCCATTTCCAGGAAAGCGCCACCCGATGCCTCCAGGATTGCAATGATGGCCGCTCCCGGCATCTCATGGCGCAGCTTGCGAACGGTTTCGATCGCCTGCTGCTCCGCCGTCGCCAGCTCCGTGATAATCAAGTCCACGGGATGCGCCTGCCCGGTTTTCTCAAGTCGGTTGATGTCTGCGGCCTCGACGACCTCATAACCTCCACGGCCCAGCCAAAGGCGCAGCTGGAGGCAGACCTCGCCATCAGCCAAAACGAGCACCCTGGTCAGCGACTTCGGAGGCCCCAACACCTCCCGCACCTTCTGTGCAAGCTGTTCGGGGCTGAAGGGCTTCTCCACCAGCGTGAGGCCCTCCTCCAGGATGCCATGACGTGCGATCATATCGGATGAGTAGCCGGACATATAAAGGACCTTGAGTGATGGCCGCAGTTGGGCAAGTCTTGCTGCCAAGTCGCGCCCGCTCATGACGGGCATGATCACGTCGGTTAACGCCAGATCGATACTCTCCCCTTCACGTTCAGCAACCTGCAATGCTTCCTGCGGATCTTTCGCCGTGAGAACACGGTAGCCGTAAGCCTTCAATGCAGCCACAGAATACGCCCGGACTTCGGCTTCGTCCTCCACCACCAACACAGTTTCCGTGCCGAAAAGGTTCGCAGGCTCTTCAATACTCTTGGGATCGGGCAGCGGTCCCTCCATTCTTGGCAAGTAGATCCGGAACGTCGTTCCGGATCCGGGAGCGCTCTCTACCTGAATGTGGCCACCGCTTTGGGCAACGATGCCGTGAATTGTTGAAAGTCCGAGGCCGCTTCCTTTGCCTGTTTCTTTGGTCGTGAAGTAGGGTTCAAACAGGTGAGCCTTGGTAGCCTCATCCATGCCCACGCCGGTGTCCCTGACGGCGATCGTAACCCAGGAACGCGGGTGGTCTTCGGCCCGTCCCGGGTTATTGATGTCCATCCTTTCTGTTTCTATGGTCAGCGTGCCGCCGTCGGGCATGGCATCGCGCGCGTTGACGACCAGGTTCATGAGAACCTGGTCCAGTTGGCCAGGATCAGCGAATATGACAGCATTCCCGGCGTTCAGCTTCATCTTGAGTTGCACGTCCTCGCCAAGCAGCCGGGCGATCATGTGGTTCATCTCGCGGATGATAGCATCGATGATCAGCGGCTGCGGATGGCGGATCTGTTTGCGGCTGAACGCCAGGAGTTGCCTTGTCAGGCTCGCTGCGCGCTGACCAACTTCTCTGATTTCCGTGATGACCTCGCGGTGCGGGTCATTGCCGTCGAGTTCTCTGAGCAGCAAATCACTATACCCGTTGATCACGGTCAGCAGGTTGTTGAAGTCGTGGGCAATGCCGCCCGCAAGTCTGCCGACACTTTCCAGTTTTTGTGCCTGCAGC
>JAFNAG010000322.1 GCA_017860135.1 Acidobacteriota bacterium | reverse complement strand
GGGAGGAAACTGACCACGGTGGTGGCGGCTGCAGCCAAAACGGCGCCGCCGACCTCGGAGGATGCGCGGAACACGACCTCAAGTTTGCCTTCTCCCGGAGCGGCCGCGTCAAGCCGCTTCAATATGCTGTCGCAAATAACGATGCCCAGGTCGTCGAGGGTCCCGATGGCGATGGCGATGCCCGCGAGGGCCAGGATGTTGGCATCGACCCCAAAACTCTTCATGGCGATAAAGGCGAGCATGACCGCGAGGGGGAGCACGGCGGAAACCAGGATCGCGCTTTCCAAGTGCAGGACCAGCAGCACGATGACGATGATGACCACCAGGGTTTCTTCCAGGATCGCGTCGGTGAGCGTATCCAGAGTCTCCCGGATAAGGCCGCTCCGGTCGTAGAAAAGGACGATCTCCACCCGGCTTTCCCTGCCGTCAGGCAATACCTTCCTGGGCAAGCCGCGGGAGATCTCCTCGATCTTGGCCTTGACATTCTTGATGGTTGCAAGGGGATTGGTCCCATGCCTCGTGACAACCACGCCGCCGACCGCTTCATTCCCACCCTTGTCCAGGGCGCCGCGGCGGTAGGCCGGGCCGTAGCCGACGTTGGCCACGTGCCGGATCAGCACGGGTACGTCGGCCTCCACCTTGATCATGGTTGTTTCCAGATCGGCGAGGCTCTTGATGAAGCCGAGGCCGCGGATGATGTATTCCACCCGGTTGACTTCGATCGTGCGGGCGCCCACATCGATGTTGGATCGGCGCACCGCATCGACGATCTCTTCGAGCGTCACCCCGAACGACCGCATCCGATCCGGGTCCACGTCGACCTGATATTCCCGGACGAAACCCCCCGCGGAAGCGACTTCGGCGACCCCGTCCGCGGCGAGGAGGGAATACCGGACGTACCAGTCCTGGATGGTCCGAAGCTCGTGGAGATCCCATCCCCCCGTCGCATTTCCCTCCGAGTCGCGACCTTCCAGCGTGTACCAGACGACCTGACCCAGGGCGGTCGCATCCGGCCCCAGGCTTGGACGGACTCCCTCCGGAAGTGTCCCGGCAGGCAGGCTGTTCAGCTTCTCCAGAATGCGCGACCTCGACCAATAAAAGTCTATGTCGTCCTTGAAGATCACGTAGATGTTGGAGAACCCGAACATCGAGTTGCCGCGAATGGTCTTGATCCCGGGCATGCCCAGCAGAGCGGCGGTAAGCGGGTATGTGACCTGGTCTTCCACATCGCGGGGCGATCGCCCGCTCCACTCCGTGAATACGATCTGCTGGTTTTCCCCGATGTCGGGAATCGCATCGACCGGTACCGGGTAGCGGGGGAAGTCCCGAGGCTCCCAATCAAAGGGAGCAACGATCAGGCCCCAGCTGACGATCAGGAGAATGCCCAGGAACACGATGATCTTATTCCGCAGGCAAAACCAGATGACGCGGTCTACCCATGACCCGAATCGGGGTTCGAACAACCCATCGTTCATCGTCTACCCGTCCTCTCATCAACGGTGCCGTCCCCGGGCGCCGACCCGGTCGAGACGGATTCAGGCGCTATAGGGCGGTTGTCAGATGCGCCCCGCCAAAACGGAGATTCGCCGCGGAAGCGAGGATCGCCGCCGAAGGGACACGGAGAGAAGGTCTGAAGACTCCGGATATTCAAGGCTCCGTCCTCGGCGCAACGCGCAAGTGGGTTTGCGTTCTCCCGGCACTGTGCCTTGCGTGCCGCCGGGCGGCAGAAATCACCCAGCTCCGGGGGCCAACTGAACAAATACTCTGTGGCGGCGGAATTTCCGCCATACACAGGGCTGCGCGTTCGGGTTCTTATTACGGTTCCCTGCGGCTTGCTTTCGGGAAATTCGTGAATTCAACTGCTCTCGAGCGGCCCGGCATCCCTCACTCGGGCATCTTCTTTTTCTTCTCCCGGGCCTTTTTTAACAGGTCAAGCCGCTCTTCGTAGGATTTCGACCGAGAGCCGCTCCGGTCAGGATCTCCGAGCACCGGCTGTTCTCCCTTGGGAGGCGGCGCATTCGTAGTCTGCTTTGCGGAATCCGGTACAGGCTGCCCGGCTGCCCGCTCCGGCATTGCCGCCGATCCGCCGGGGAGTTGGTGCGCTAATGCGGGGCGGTCGCCCGGGTTTGTCATCATGCTGGCCTGGGCGAGGATCTGAACGGCACTGTCGATTTTGAAGCCGCCGTTGACCACGACGGATTCGCCCCTCTTCAGGCCGCTTCTGACAATATAGTATCCCTTGGCCCGCGGACCGAGGGTGACTTCTCTGCCCTCATAAACGTCAGGCTTTCCGGGGACGGCCACATACACTACCGCCCGCTCGCCGGTGATCAGCGGGGCAGTGTCCGGGATGACCAGGGGCGGCGGTTGATTGGGGAGGTTCGGCGTCGCAACCCCATTCGCGGTCATTCGGGCCCGGATGGTGCAGCGGACAAGCATGTTCGGCGCGAGCCGCGAATTGGGGTTGATATACAGCACCCCAACCGTAAGCGTCCGTTTCTTCGGGTCGAAGGTGGTGTCGATGTATCGGACGTTGCCGTGGAAAGTTTCGCCTGGAAAAGCGTCCGTCTGGAATTCCGCTTCCTGGCCGACTCTCAGCCATGCGAAATCGGATTCGTAAGCTTCCAGCCGGGCCCACATGTATGTGGGATCGCCTATGACGAAAACCGTGTCTCCCGTATTTACAAAGGTCCCTTTGAAGGCGTTCTGCTCCAGGATCACGCCGGTTGTCGGAGTGGACACCGTGGAGATTCCCGTCGGCCGGCCCCTGGCTACTACATTGTCAATGGCTTCTCTGGTCAGCCCGAGAAGCTCCATTTTGCGCCGCACCTGCCCGTATCTTTCCCAGGCGGCTTTCTGTTTGGCCTGCTCGGCCGGACTGGCGTTCGGGTCAATCGGATCGAACGCACCCGTCACTGCCGGCCTCATGCTGCGCTCGGTCCTCTGCCCCCGCGACGGAAACAGGCTCTCCCGATAGGGCAGATCCTGCAGAACTTCGACCAGTTCCTGCTCCAGGAAGTACAATTCCGATGAATGGATGTCGAAGAGCGAGTCGCCTGCCCGGACAGTCTGGCCGGCCCGCTGCACGTAAATCCGGTCGATGGTCCCGGGGGCGTAGGCCGTAACTTTGAATTGCTCGACGGGATCGTATTCGATGCGACCAAACAGACGTATTTCGGCATCGACGTATTTCCGCTCGACCGGGGCCGTGTGGATTTCAGCGAGGCGGGCTGCGCGCGGGGTCAGCGTCAAGGTCGGCGGTGTGTCGCCGGAGGCGACGTCCCCGCCAGCGGGGGTCAGCTCCATTCCGCAGACGGGACATTTCCCGGGCTGTTTCATGGGCGGAACGCACATCATGGGGCAGACCCACAAGGTCGCCGCCGAAGCGTCTGCGTGGTCGGAATGCGCGGCCGGGCTTTCAGCCACGGTACTGCGATTCCCAGGCTCGCCGCCAGACAGCCAGTAGCCGAGCATGAAGGCGAGCGCGACCCATAGAACCCATAAGTATTTGGGATTATAGGATAACTTCAATCGGCCCTCCGCGGCACTCAACTTATCCCAATCCAACATTATATCGCCTGATCCCAACTTCGTGCAACCATAAGAACCGCGGCTCCGTGGCTCTGCGATTCAGACAGTGGCAAGCCCCGAAGAACCGCGGCTCCGTGGCCCTGCGATTCAGACAGTGGCAAGCCCCGAAGGGGCGGAGCAGGAAAGCCCAGGGCGCAAGCCCTGGGAACCAAGGCAGGTCCGGATTTCCACCCTGAAAGGGTGGTGCAGGCTGCCTCAACTTTTCTCGGATGGTATCCTGTGCATCCATGACCAGAGGGCTTGCGCTCCGGGCTTTCCTGCACCGCCCCTGGTGGGGTGCGGGCCGTAGCGTATGCCACTGTCTGAATCGCAGAACCGTGGATTCCATTTTCGCTAGCGCAGGCGTCCGGTCATTACCGGGAAAGTGGTGAGCGCCGGGATATCCGGCGGGAACGGGATCGCAGGATTGTCGTTCTGGCGCAGAGTCATCGCCACCAGCGAATGGTCGCTCACCACGGTAAGAAGCCCCTCCATCTCCTGTGTAATAGCCGGGTCCACCGCACCGGCGAGGATTTCGTAGACGAAATCAGCAAAGTGGCAGCGCACGGCAAGGGGAGGAAGTGTCTTTTCCCCGATGAGGTTCGAATTCTTGTCGAAAAGCCGGAGGGTGATCGTCGCCGCGGGCGCACTCCCCGGCGGCATGAGATCCGGTTCTGGAAACACGATCGCCAGCCCGGTATCGCGGTATCCCGTCGAATCGACGAAAATGGAGAATTGCTGCATAGGTGTTGATGACGCCACTCCGGTTTCAAAGAGCAGCGTCCCTGACGGGACATCGAATCCCGTGAATACCAAAACTCCATCGACACTGCCGCCGGCGCGCACGCGGGCGTAGCCTACCTTCAAGCCGCCTGTCCCCGGGCTCGGAAGCGAAACGGATTGCCCCTGCCTCAGCGTCAGTTCAAACTCGCTTCCTGTTCCCAGTTCACCGAGCGTGACCGCCATGGGCATGCCATCTGATGAATACAGGGCGATCCTGACGGCAGCGTCCGCACCCAGATTGGATAGGATAATTGTCGAGCGATATCCCAGGCTCCCGGCGGACCCGTCGACAAACTGAGGAAAATACAAGGTCTTCTCAGACCCGTCGACGAGGATGCTTACCGTCGCCAGGTTTGAATCGAGCGCCCCGTCGCTGGCTCTGAAGGTAAAACTGTCTGCACCGGCAAATCCTGGGTTCGGGGTGTAGACATAGTATGGAGGTATTCCCCCCAGAACCCCGTGCGCGGGCTGATCGATGATGCGATATGTCAGCGCATCCCCGTTCGGATCGGTTGCCGTCACGGGAACCGACACCGGTGTTGATGCAATCGTTCCGGCGTTCCGGTTGCCGGCCGATGGAGCCTGATTGGAACCCCCTGCGGCATTTATGCTGAAATCATCGCCGAAGATCAGTTTCTGATCCTGGACGCGCCCCTCCGTCTCATAGATTTCGAATCTGGTGAAACCCGCCGTGTTGATGACTCCGAAAAACCTGAACGCCACAGTCAGGGCCGAATCTTCGAAGTCGACACTCTGGCTGCCGATGACGAAACGCACGCGTGCACCCGGTGTGTTCGTAGCCAGCCACCCGCCCACCCCGGTCAAGGTTCCCGCCTCCTCCGCCTGCCCGACGAAACCATCCCGCTGGACATCGAACGGAACGCCGCTCACGATCCCATGAGGATAGCTGAAGACTCCGAAACTGCCGCTTCTCACCGCTCCGTCACCGGTAGTGATTCCGCCCGCGCTGGTGTTCGCGGACCACCGGATTCCCTGGCTGAGGACGCTCGTCACTCTCAGCGGAAACCGGGCGGAGCCCCAGATGGCTTCATTTTCAAAGCCCTCGGAGATGACGCTTCCTGGAGTCACTTCCGCCAGTTTGGCCGCATATGCAGCCTGGTCCGTGCACCTGTAAATCGTCGGCCCCCCGGTGCAGGGAATCTGGCCCATCGCATCGACCCAAAAGAGGGTGACAGAAAGCACACCGCACAGGATGAAACTGAGCCCTTTCATGGTTTTCCCTCCCTTCACCGATGGAAAGTCGTTTGCTTTTCCCTCTTCAATCAGGATAGCACCCGTCAGGAACCAAATCACACTGATTTGCCCTATGGTAATTGTTTAGCCGGCCCGAAGAAAACTGCCACGAATTCCACGAATTATCACGAAAGCCGCATCGTATGGCTCGCATCAAGGGAGATAATTCTTCGTGAGAATTCGTGAAATTAT
>JAFNAG010000092.1 GCA_017860135.1 Acidobacteriota bacterium | reverse complement strand
CCCGTTGGCGCCCGCCTGTGCCACCGATTCCCACTGCCCGTAGTCGGCGAAGGTCGCCGGCGGTTTCGTCTGGGCGCCAATCGCGGTCGCGAGAGCCAGGATCCCCATGAGGGCTGTCATTGCGTTTCGTCGCATATGTCACCTTTCGTAGTTGCAATTGAGTGAGCTCGGGCTTCAGCCCGCGCGCTTTCATCCTGATAATTCACAAGCGAAAAGCGGTGCGGGCCAAAGCCCGCCCGCATCCGCCACCGCTTCGAAATCATAAGGCAGCTACCACCCACACTTCGCAAAGCCAGGTGCTTTCTTCATCCTTCCTCTACGCCGCCGCTTTCTCCCCTGCCAGACGCCGCTCCGAAAAGATGACGCCGGCTGTCATGAGGATGTTCGTGAGCACTATGACGACAAAGACATACACGGGGATATGCTCCACTCCCGCCAGCCCGTACTGCGCCGGCAGAAAAGCCATGACCGCTGCGGTAAGGCCGCGAGGCAGCATGGCCATGACCGCCTGTGTCTCGCCACGGGTCAGGCCGGACCTCTTCTTGACAAGCTGGACAGCAAGCCACCTGCTGATCAGCAACAGCACCACCAAACCAAGCCCAAGGACACCGATTCGCAGTGTCAGGTCATCGAAGTTCAAAAGCAGGCCC
This sequence comes from Acidobacteriota bacterium, assembly GCA_017860135.1. Classification (GTDB taxonomy): domain Bacteria; phylum Acidobacteriota; class UBA6911; order UBA6911; family UBA6911; genus JAFNAG01. The sequence continues at coordinate 13,648 of JAFNAG010000092.1, read as the reverse complement.
AGGTAGACAAAGAAGAATGTCCTGATCAGAAACGACAGCTCCTCGGTGATGTACTTCATGAACTGGTGGAGCACGAACTGCTCCGCCCGGACGTCTATGCCGAAGAGAAGTCGCACCCGCTCTCCCAGATGGCCGGCGATCACCTGTGTGTTTTCCAGCATCATGCCGAACATGAGGACGGCAATGGCCGCGCTGCCATGCAACTCCTCCACCACAAAGTAGAGCAGGAAAACGAAGCCCAGCGTCAGCATGTAAGCGAGAGGCTCTTTCCCCATCCAGCCGATCAGTCGAGCCCAGAGCACCCCGGCGATCGAAGAAATCACAAACGCGACGGCGATGGACATGACAAGGCCCGAGATCATGTCCAGCGCGTCCCCTTTCCCCGTTCTCTGCAGGTCCAGGACAAGCAGCACTGTCAACAGCAGAAGCACGTCACCCAGCGCGGACTCGAGCTTCAAGAATGTCTTGATCTCGCTGCGGATACTCAATCCGGACACGAGCGGGATACAAATCGCCGGACTGGCAGCGCCGAGAATGCTGGCAAGCAACAGCGAATTCAGCAGCGAAAGATGCACGGCATAAAAAGCGAAGGTGGCCACGGACACAACCGAAAAAAGGTACGTCAGCACGGCAAGAATGGCTGCCTTCGGAGCCTGCTGCAGAACCGTCAGGATGTCGAGCTCCAGTCCGCCTTCGAAGAGAATGATCAGCAGCGCCATGGTGCCGAAAAACGGCGCGATGGCGACGAGGGAGTCGGAGGAGATCCACCCCGTCCCGGGCCCGAGAAGTACACCGATCGCAATCAACAGCAGAACACTGGGGATCCGGCTCAGGCGGAAAAGGAGGTTGGCGAGAAATCCTATCAGGATCACACCGCCGATGAGCGCGAAAGCAACGGCAACCGTCATAGGGCGCAGCCCGCAGAGAAACAAGCGTGAATCATCCGACGCGAATCCCTCGCCGACGCTGCATGTCCCGGCGCGCCGCCGGTTGCAGATCGACAAACATGTTTATCATATCCCGCAGCCCAAAGTAACGGCAGCGCTTGCATCAAAACAGGCGCTTGATGATGGAGAAGGCGTCGTCGATCATTCCTTCCTCCAGCACAATTGTAAACTCGTTCAGGGTGGAGACGACTTCGACGACGTTAATCCCTTCCCATGCCAGCGCCTTGAGGAGGTAGCTGTAGATGCCGGGGATCTGAGTGGTCCCGGGTGGAAGCATCACCGTTACCGATGCAAGGTGATCGATCCTGGACACGAGCGATTCGTCCCGGCACAGGGACAGGACTGCATCCCGCAGTTCACGGCTGGCAATGATCGTGGTCTCGTTGATCCCCCTCGTGACGGTCAGGAAGCAGTGGGGGCGAGAACGCATGCGTTCGAACAGCCGGATTTGCTTCTGCACGAGCGGTCTCGAGTTACCATAGGTAACTTCGAACAACTGGAGCCGCACGATCAGGTCGGGCGCCTTGCGGAATACGTTCCGGCGCCTCCTGGCTTTCCCTTCGAGGAGGCGGGACAGGCGGTTGATTGCCACAATTACAGCGCCCGTCTGAACTCTCTTCATTGCCTCGCGCTCCACATCCTTCCGGATCAGCCGTGCGAGCGCTGAATGGTTGAGAATCCCCGATGCCAGACTGTCTTCCAGGTACGGGGAACGCCGGACGATGGACGTCACGATTTCAGGTACGGTTCGCATGTCAAGATTTAAACATTTTAGGCAAAAATTGTAAATTGTTTGTGAAATTTTGACTGACGCGATACGCCTGTGCATAATCCTCTGCGTTTGGTTGTCGCTTCGATTAACCGTGCTGTCAGCAGGAGGATCCCGATGTCGTTCCAACCCGTCACAATCCCGATCAGCGGCTCATGTCCCGTCTGCTGCGCTGATATCAGTCCCGCCGGATCTGTCGAGGAATCCGAGGTCCTTTCATGCCCGGAATGCCAGTCCCTGCTCGTGGTGGAGGGTTTCGAGGGTTGCAGCCTCGTTTTGCGCGAGGGCCCCTCCGTCGAGGAAGACTGGGGCGAATGACCGGCACCCCGCCGACCGCACAGCAGCCATGTTCACTCTGGCCATTCTGCACTCTACTATCCGGACCGAAGAAAAGCTCCTGGTGGCGGCAGCCCGAAATGCCGGCGTCTCGGTGAAACCGGTCGACATTCGCAGGCAGGTGTTCGATCCCCGGCGCTTCGCGCCGGACTTCGAGCTGGCCCTGGAGCGGTCGGTTTCCACGGTCAAGGGCGATTACGCAATCGCATTTCTGGAAGCCCTGGGAGTCCCTGTCGTCAACTCGCTCCGCGTGGCAAGGAACTGCGAAGACAAGTTCCAGACGTCGCTGCTGCTCAGCAGCGCCGGCATACCGACACCCCGTTTCGCCCTCGTCTTCTCGCCGGAACAGGCGCTGGAGGCTGTTGACGATTTCGGCGGCTTCCCGGTTGTAGTCAAGCCTCCCTTCGGCTCCTGGGGTCGCCTGCTGGCCAAAATCAACGACCGGGATGCATTGGACGCGCTGCTCGAACACAAGGAAGTGCTGGGAACTCCTCCGCAAAAGGCCTTCTACATCCAGGAATTCGTACGCAAGCCGGATCGCGACATTCGGGCCTTCGTAGTAGGCGGCGAGGCCATCTGTGCGATCTACCGGGAGTCGGCGCACTGGATTACCAACACCGCGCGGGGCGGCACGGCGCGCAATTGCCATGTGGGCGTTGAAATTCGAGAAGTGTGCCGCCGCGTTTCGGAGGCTATCGGAGGAGGGTTGCTGGCAGTCGACCTGTTCGAAACCGAAGGCGGATTAACGGTCAACGAGGTCAATCACACGATGGAGTTCCGCAATTCAGAAGAGCCAACGGGCGTGAGCATATCGGGTGCCATCCTGGACTATTGTCTCGGCATACTGCGAGGCCGGCGGTGTTGAACCAGGGCCGGCTGCGAGTGTCCGTTGTGGGCGGATCCGGCTACGCCGGCGGTGAACTCCTTCGTATCCTGCTGGGGCATCCTCGAGTCCAGGTTCAGCAGGTAACCAGCAACCGCCAAGCCGGCCAGCCGGTCACCCTGTCTCATCCGAATCTCCGAGGGCTGACTTCCCTCACCTTTGTCCGCGCCGAGGAAATCGGCGATTGTGACCTGCTGTTCCTGGCGCTGCCCAATGGCGAATCGATGCAGTCGATGGAGATGTGGATGACGAGGGCGGAGCGCGTCATCGACCTGGGAGCCGATTTCCGCTTGCGCAGCGCGGAGGAGTGGACTGCCTGGTACGGCACGGAGCATGCGGCGCCGCATTTGCTCCCGCACTTCACATACGGAGTGCCGGAGATTTCCGCGGATCAGATCCGGAATGCCCGCCATGTCGCCGGTCCGGGATGCGAGGCCATCGTTTCGATCCTGTGCCTGTATCCGTTGGTCCGCCGCGGGATCCTCAAACCCGATCCCATCATCATCGATGCCAAGATGGGAAGTTCGCAGGCGGGCCATGCACCCACGGATGCCTCCCACCACCCCGAGCGCGCCGGAGCGGTACGGTCTTATAAACCGACCGGCCATCGCCACGCAGCAGAGATCCAGCAGGTCTTCCGCAATGTCGGCCTGCCTTCATCCGTGTGCATCTCGGCCACGGCGGTGGAAATGGTGCGTGGCGTTCTTGTGACCATCCACGGTTTTGCACATCAGGACCTGACCGAGCAGGAATTGTGGCGCGCATTCCGGTCCGAGTACTCGGGAAAGCCGTTCGTGCGGATTGTCAAGCAGACGCAGGGGCTGTACCGATATCCGGAACCCAAGATTCTCCAAGGAACAAACTACTGCGAGATTGGATTCGAAAAAGAACGTCGCTCCGATCGCGTGGTCATCATCGGAGCCATCGACAACCTCGTGAAAGGGACATCGGGCAACGGCGTCCAGTGCATGAATCTCATGTGCGGTTTTCCCGAAACCATGGGGCTGGAGTTCCCCGGCCTTCATCCGGTCTGATTTGCGCCGGGCTTCTGCGCGCGAGAGGGCGGATATGATCCTGATCAAAGGGGGCGGCGGAGCCGGTTTGAACTGGGAGGGAATCGCCCGGGACATCGCAGAATTATGCCGGACCAACCGGATCACCCTGGTCCACGGCGCCAGCTACCTGAGAAACCGCATTGCAGAGCGGCTCGGTCAGGAGGTCCGGACCGTGATTTCCCCATCCGGATTTTCCAGCGTGTATACCGATCCGGAGGCGATCGAGGTCTTTCTGATGGCGTATGCCGGGGTTGCCAACAAGCGCATTGTCGCCATCCTCCAGCGCCAGGGGGTGAACGCCGTCGGGCTATCCGGCGTCGACGGGCGTCTCTGGCAGGCGAAAGCCAAGAGGGACCTGTTGGTGCGGGAAGCGGGAAAAACAAAGTTGGTAAGAGACAACCTCACGGGCCGGGTGGAGGCGGTCAATACAGGTCTCATTCATCTTCTTTTGGATCACGGCTATCTCCCGGTCATAAGCGCTCCGGCGATCAGCCACGAGGGCGACATCGTCAACACCGACAACGACACCGCCACAGCAGTCATGGCGGCAGGCTTGGGAGCCCGGACCATCGTGTATCTGTTCGAAGCTCCCGGCTTCCTTGAAAAGGCCGGGCAGGAGGAAAGCCTGGTATCACACATCCCGCGCCACGAGATCGAGAGTTTTCTTCCCTGCGCGCAGGGACGAATGAAAAAAAAGCTGCTCGGCGCCATGCAGGCCCTCGCATCCGGTGTCGAACAGATTTTTTTCAGCGACGGCCGGGTGGAGCATCCCGTGAGAGATGCTCTTGCGGGCAGGGGGACCATAATCCGGTGAGCAACAGAATCGAATCGCCATGAATGATGCTGCCGCGATGCAAAACGCACGCATGGTTCCGGCATATGTGAATCGGGGCCTGTCCCTGGTCGGGGGAGAGGGGGTGTATCTGCAGGACCCGATGGGCATGCGCTACCTTGACCTCATGTCCAGCTACGGCACCGCCAACTTCGGTTACCGTCACCCCATCCTTACCGAGTGTTTCGAGCAGCAGTTGCGGCGCCTGGTTTGTCTGCACGGCAGCTTTGCCAACGACACGCGCGCCGAGGCGGCGCAGGAACTGCTCGCGCGCTGCGCCGGCGGACTGGCCCGCGTCTCATTCACGAATTCGGGGTCGGAAGCCAACGAGGCGGCGCTGAAATTCGCGGCCCTGGCCACAGGGAAAAAAAAGTTTGTCGCCTGCCGCGGCGGGTATCACGGCAAGACTCTCGGCGCCCTGTCTGCGACCGAAGGCACGCGTCACCGGGGTTCGTTCGAACCATTGATCTGGGATTTTCGCTTCCCTGCCTATAACGATGCAGCCGCACTTTCGGAGGCGGTAGACAACGCCACGGCCGCGCTGATCCTCGAACCGATTCAGGGCGAAAGCGGCATTCATCCGGCTGCGCCGGGGTTTCTCCGACGCGCAGCCGAGATTTGCAGAGCCAGCGGAGCCTTGCTGATTCTCGATGAGGTTCAGACAGGCACCGGCAGGACAGGGCATTTCCTGGCGAGCCACGCGGAAGGCATCACGGCCGATATCGTCACGCTGGGAAAAGGCCTGGCAGGAGGGATCCCGATCGGAGTAACCATGGTTTCCGCACGGGTCGCGGAGTCGATACCAAGGGGCGCCCACACGTCGACGTTCGGGGGAAACCCTCTGGCTGCCGCCGGCATTCTGGCTGTCTTGAAACTCCTCGACCAGCCATGCCTCAACCATATCCTCGAGGTGGGTGAATATTGCACTGGCGCGTTGCGATGCCTGGATTCCAGATTCGTGGGGGAAATCCGTGGCAGAGGCCTGATGATCGGATTCGAGGTCGCACATTCGCGGGATCTTGTACTGAAAGCACTGCAGAAGGAGCATGTTCTGGCAATTCCTGCCGGCGAGAATGTAGTGCGGCTTCTCCCGCCCTACATTATCGAGAAAGCGCATCTCGACATTTTTCTCGAGAAGCTTCGTCGCATTCTCGCTTCTCCGTTGTTCACAGGAGCGCAGCCGTGTGCCGCTTCCTGATGATCCGCTCGACATCCCCATTCCGGCCGGATGCCGTCCTGGAAAAGTTCGCGGCCATGGCCGAGCGCAGCCGTGCACCCGACGGCGACTGGCAGGGAGACGGCTGCGGCATTGCCTGGCGGGCCGATAACGAGCAGTGGCATGCGCACACCTCACTGCGGCCGATTTGGGAGGAAGCGATGGTGTTCAGTGGGATTCCCGCCACGACGGCCTGTGTGGTCCATGCCCGGAGTGCTTCCTTCCCGGATCATAAAAATGTCCCGGATTTCAACCAGCCGTTTGTCCGCGGCCATCATTCCTTCGTGTTCAATGGACTGCTCCGCAATGTGTCCATGCCTTTCCAAGTGGAGGGAAGAATCGGATCCCAGAAGATCTGGGCTTTGTTGGAGCGGTTTTTAAAAGGGCAAGATCCCGCGAAGGCTCTGAATATACTCGTCAGTGTTCTGCAGGGACGGTCCCAGCATGTTCAGGCCCTGAACCTCGGCCTGTTCTCGGGCGCCCGCATGCTTGCATTTTGCAATTATGCCGCATTCCCGGAATATTATCAGCTGTACTGCCATCGAACCCCCACAATAACAATGGTGTGTTCGGAGGCCCTCGACGGTCAGCCCTTTTATCCCCTTCCGGTAAACGAAGTCACGGAGCTGTAACCGACGCTCCCCCAACCCCCGTCCCGCCAACTGCAGGAAAGCGGGGCAGGCGAAGGATTCATGCGGATTCGGCGCCAGTGAGAGTGCGTGGCGGCGCATTCTCCGCCGGCGCAGGAATTCGGGGACTTGGGGCGCCGGGCTTTCGCAGTCGTGGCTGTTTCGCCACCCAGATGACGGGAATCATCAGGAGGAAAACGGCTCCCATGGTCCGGAAGAGGTCGATGAAGGACATCATGGCCGCCTGCCGCTGCACCATGCCCCAAGCCAGACCATAAGATTGGCGTGTCGCGGTGGCCGGGTCCGCACCGCGGGCCACCAGTGCGCCGCGGATCTGCCCGAGCAGGACGTTGGCTTGGCCGGAGTAGGGATGGATGTGTCCGACAAGGACGTTCGTATGCATCTGCCTGCGGCGTGCGAGCAGTGTCGTTGCGATTGCTATGCCGCTGCTTCCGCCGATGTTTCGCATGACATTGAAGAGGCTGGTGGCATTTCCAGTCTGCTCCCGGGAAATCGGATCCATGGTGATCGTGGTGAGCGGCGCAAAGAGGCAGCCGAAGGCGACGCCCTGAATGAACTGCGGCCAGAAGACGTCCCAGTATCCGGCGTTCAGGTTCAGCTGGCCCAGCCAGATGAGGGTAAGGCTGACGGTCGCCACTCCGAATGCAAGCACTTGTCTTGCTCCAAGGCGGCCCAGGAGGATGCCGATGACCGGCGTGGCAATCAGGGAGCCGATACCTCGGGGGGCCATGGCAATGCCGGCCTGCAACGCGGGATACCCGAGCAGGGTTTGCAGCATGATCGGCAGGAGGATCAGGCTGCCGTACAGCATGAATCCCAGCATGGATCCCATGAAGACACCTGCGGCATAGGTACGGTTCTTGAAAATGCGCAGGTTAATCACCGGGTGCGCAATCAGGAGTTCGTAGATGATGAAAGTGGCGAGCATGACCGCGGCGACGACGGCAAGGGCTGTCATGGTACCCGAAGCAAACCAGTCCTCCTGCTCGCCCTTGTCCAGGAAAACCTGCAGGGCACCCATGCCGACTGCCAGCATTCCAATGCCCCAATAATCCACGCGCGCCGATTCTCTCCGAAGGTAAGGAGGGTCGAAAACAAACATCCGCGCCATAAGCAGCGTCGTGACACCCACAGGTATATTGATGTAAAAGACCCAGCGCCAGCTGTAGGTGTCGGTCATCCATCCGCCCAGCACCGGCCCCAGGATCGGGGCCACGACAATGCACAGGCCCCAGAAGGCCATTGCCTTGCCGCGATCCTCCGGTGGGAAGGCCTCGAGCATGATCGCCTGGGACAGAGGTTGCATGGTGCCGCCCGACATCCCCTGCATCACGCGAAAGACAATCAGGCTCGAGAGGTTGGGCGCGAGGCCGCACAGGATAGATGCTCCGGTAAAGCCGGTGACAGCCATGAGCAGGAGCCGCTTGCGGCCGAAGAACCTTGCCAACCATCCGGTAATCGGGAGGATGATGGCATTGGCGACAAGGTAGGAAGTCAGCACCCAAGTGGCCTCTTCGACTGTCGCCGACATGCTGCCGCCGATGTGGGGCAGGGACACGTTCACCACTGTCGTGTCCAGCACCTCCATGAAGGTCGTGGTCACCACTGAGATGGAAATCAGCCAGCGATTGACTTGAGGGACTCCGTCGTGGAACTCTTCAGTCATACGGTTTCCAGTCGCTGGATCAACTTACAGGCGGGACACCGCGTTTTCAAGGTTCTTCCCCCCCGCCGAGCGTCCGGCGTCCTCCTCCGGATTCCCGACCTTGGAGACAAACGTAATGGAATGCCCCACCTGGCTGTCCCCACAAGGCAGTATTCGGCTGCTCAATGAGGCTTCTTAAAGCCGAACCATCCTGTCCTGAGGGGGCGTGTACCCGAGGGTGGAGATTGGGGAAAACGCTCTGGTTCAGATTCGGGGTGCGGGGCGCCGGGCGCGCCCGGCCCCGGGGAGTCTCTGGAGCATCTGAGCCAGAACAACGAATGCGGCCGCGTGGCAGGCTGTTCCGATGAGAGCCATGCCCGTCATCCGGTAGTTGTAAAGGCCGGTCCCCAACGAAGGCCTGGCAAAAAACGCATTGAAGCCGAAAGCCATGGCGAAAGTAAGGCCTGCGGCGCCAAGGGTGGGGAACACCGCCACGGTGACTCCGGCAAGCCTGCGGAGCGGGAACCCGGCCTTCAGGAACAATATCATTCCGCAGCTCCCCAGCAATGCCGTCACGAGGATTTCGGCAATTCCGATACCGACGGGCTTGGATGTGATGGAGATGCGGTCGATGCGGTTCATTACATACAGGACCTGACCGAGGCCCAGAACAATCCCCGCCAGGCTTCCCCGCGTCAGGAGCGTCTTCGCGCTTTCCTCTCCCCGCAACAATCCGAGAATCCCGAGCAGTGCGAGACAGATCGTGGCGATTGGCATCGCGGTGCCTCCGGTTCCCGGGAGAAACAGAAGCGAGTGGTCCAGCGCATCCAGGATCGGGTCCGTCAGGCGCCACAGGCGCGGCGCTTCCGCCTGCATACTGATCTTCAATTCGCCGCCGGAGTGCATGAGCAGCACCAGCTTGTCCGGACCGGCATTCATGATCTGCAGGCGTGAGTTATAGAACAGATCCTCATCCGAGGCCGAAGCGACGCCGGGCACTTGGATGAAGTGATACTGAGCGCCCCCGCGGATACGGATGGGGAAAAACCCGGGCGGCGTCTCCCCGTAATTGCATGTGCGTACGCCCCGGAAGGTTTCGATCCCGTTCGGGTTCCAGGACCCTTCCGGCTGTAACACGGTGCGCGGATCGCCGAGAAGAAAATAATGCGGGAATGCAGCGAATCCCCGCATGGCGCCCCGGTTCTGCAATTGGATCACCTCCCCGGAGGTCACTCCGGGCCAGGTGTAGAGAAGAGGGAGCCCGTCGAACTCTCCGATGAGGTAGCCTTCGATGGGACTGAAAACAAAGCCCGCGTACCCGGCAGCGCCCTGCGACACGGCGGCCAGGGCAATCGAGGAATCCAGATTGAGCCGCAGGGCCTGACAGCTTGCGGTCGCGAGCAAAGCTGGAGGCAGTCGCGGGATGTCCGCTGCGGTAAGAGAAATCCCCTCCGCCAGCCGCCAGTAGGATCCGCCTCCGTGCCCCGTAAAAGTCAGGTAATCGGCCTCCTGTAGAACCCGGACGAGTTCTTCGCGGTTCAGGTCCGTTTTTCCGGCAGCCGGCCGACCCGGCGTCAGGATGCGGCCGTGCGTCACCCGTGCGGGCGGATACTCCCCGTTGACCGCGTATGCCCGCATGCCACCTGCCTGGGCCCGCCTCATCCAGAGAGCACGCGCCTCCTCGAGAGTACGCCCGGATATGATCCCGGCGGCGGTGGACGATTCGCTGGCTTTCATTGCCAGCCCGGCCTCGGCCAAGATCCTGTCGCTGAAGAATCCCGGGGACCCAACCCAGAGAAGGAAGCGCGGTTTCAGCGCCAGGGCCTGGACCAACTCCGGATAGCTGGGAATGGATTCGCTGCGGCTGATTTCCGCAGCGAGCGGAAAATATGCGTCCTGCGGGTTGCAGACCACAACGGTGCCAGGTTCAGTCGATGGGCTCTCCTGGATCCGGGCGACCGCCACGCGCCCGGGGGACACCGCGCACACACAGAGGCACAAGAGAATGGCAACACTGCACGGAGTCGGCGTTCGCATCGAAACCGAGCATACCACATCCAAGGCGCCGGAGAGCCTGCGTCCTCTCCCTCATGGAATCGGGCGCAAAGCGCCGGCGGTTGCCCACACGTGATACTGCGGCTTTGGACCCGAGTGTGAACCTGGTTTAACGAGCGCGGGCTGAAGCCCGCGCTCCGACGGCTTCAGTGCCGGACAGATTTTGTCTTGCCGCAGGGCAACGATCGTGCATAAAATGCCCGTCAGCAATCAGTTATTTAAAGGAGATAGTTGCGACTATGCGCGATAGAATTCAGGCAGTTTTGCTCATCATATCACTGGCGTTGCTGGCAGCGGTCGTGCCGGCAGGTGTCAACGCCCAGCAGAAACAACAGTATCAGCCGAGTGTGGGCCAGCCCGGGAAGGATGTCATCTGGGTGCCCACTCCGGAGGAGCTCATCGCCGCCATGCTCGACATGGCCAAGGTCACCCCGAACGACTATGTCGTCGATCTCGGGTCCGGCGACGGCCGTATCGTGATCGCAGCCGCCAAACGTGGCGCCCGTGCACTCGGCGTGGAATTCAATCCAGACATGGTCGAACTCTCCAGGCAGAGCGCCCAGAAAGCCGGAGTCGCCGATAAGGCTACCTATCTGAACGGCGATATTTTTGATGCCGATTTCAGCCAGGCCACCGTTGTCACCATGTACCTGCTTCCAGATCTCAACATGAGGCTGCGCCCAAAGATCCTCGCCATGAAGCCGGGTACGCGCGTGGTCACGCATGCTTTCACCATGGAAGACTGGGAACCGGATCAGAGCACGAACGTGGAAGGCCGCACTGCCTATTTATGGATCGTCCCGGCCGAAGTCGCGGGCACCTGGACCTGGCAGACACCCGGAGGCCCGGCGGAACTCGCTCTCAAACAGACTTTCCAGAAGATCGAGGGGAGTTTGAGGATGAACGGCAAGGAACAGGTGGTCCAGGATGCGAAACTGGCGGGGGATCAGATCAGCTTCGCAGTCGGCGCAGGCTCTGCCATGACACTGTATTCAGGACGGGTGAACAAATCCTGGATTACGGGCACTGCCAGGACCGGGACCGGTGCCGGTGTGAAGTGGGCAGCCGAACATCGCCTGCCCCGCTGAAAGACTGTTGACCGGCTACTATGTCCCGGTTCGCGGGCGAGTTTGCATTATCCTTTGGACAATGGTGATACGGCAGCCTGTCACATGGATGTGGCAATGAAAACTATCGGACTCCTGGGCGGCATGACGTGGCACTCCACGATTGAATACTATCGGCTGATCAATGCGGGCGTGCAGGCCCGGCTGGGGGGCAATCACTCCGCCAGGTGCATCCTCCTCTCGGCAGAATTCGAAGAAGTCGAACGCCTGCAGGAGGCGGGCAACTGGCAGGCCCTCGACCGCTTCATGGCCGATGCCGCCCGCAGGGTCGAGGGGGCAGGCGCGGATTTCCTGGTCATCTGCGCAAACACCATGCACAAGACCGCACCTGCTATTGAATCCGCCGTCCGCATACCGCTATTGCACATCGCCGATGCCGCGGCGCGGGAGATCCTCCGCCAGGGCCTGCGCGCGGTCGGGCTTCTCGGCACGCGGTTCACGATGGAGCAGGATTTTTACCGCGAACGTCTGGAAACGAGGCACGGGCTCAGAGTCCTGATCCCGGACGACGCCGGGCGGAAAGCCGTTCACGAGGTGATCTATCAGGAACTCGGGCGCGGCATCCTCTCGGAATCCTCGCGGGAAAAGTACAAGTCCGTTATGCACGATCTCCGCACCCGCGGCGCCGAAGGGATCATCCTGGGGTGCACGGAGATACCTCTCCTGATCCGGCCAGGTGATTTCCCGCTTCCCCTGTTCGATACAACCGCTCTGCACGCAGCCGCAGCCGTGGAAACAGCCCTCGGGTAGCACTGGCGACAGGCTGCCGTGCCCCCATGAGGGGCGGACACGGTAGCCGGTCACAATTGTATAGCCCTGAGCCTCTAAAATAAGGAGGGCCTGGTTTATGAAGAAGGGGATCATTCTCATCCTGATTCTGGATCTGGCTGCAATGGCTTTCGGCCAGACGCCCCGGAAGCAGGGCGCGAAGGTGTTCATCTCGGTCGACATGGAAGGGATCTGGGGCGTTGTTCACGGGGAGCAGACCTCAGCCGCCAGTTCCGAGTACGGTGCGGCGCGACGCTGGATGGCGGAAGACGTGAATGCTGCCATTCAAGGACTGCGGGAGGCGGGTGCAGGCGAGATCGTGGTCAACGATTCCCACGGCGGCATGCGCAATATCGTGGCCGATTCCCTCGATCCGAGTGCGTCGCTGATCAGTGGAACGCCAAAACCTCTCTCCATGATGCAGGGCATCGATGCATCGTTCGAGGCCTGCATTTTGATCGGCTATCACGCGCGGGCCGGCTCCGCACCCGCCATCCTCGACCATACGATCTCCAGCAGCACCGTGCGCGCTATCCGCATCAACGGCCAGGAACTCCCGGAACTGGGAATCAACGCCGCCATCGCCGGCTATTACAAAGTCCCGGTAATCATGTTGAGCGGCGATACCGAAACCTGCAGCCAGGCCAAGGCGATCCTGGGACCGAATCTGGTCACCGCGCCCGTCAAGGAAGCTATCGGCCGCCTGGCAGCGAAGATGCTTCCCGCAACGGAGGCGCGCGCCCTTATCAGAAAGGCAGCCAGGGACGCGCTCGCGAACAAGGACAAGACGCCGCCGTACCGCCTGAATCCTCCGTACGCGTTTGAGCTGGAGTTTGTTAACAGCGCTCAGGCAGAACCCGCGTCTCTCATACCTCTAGTCAAGAGATCGGGCCCGAGGACCGTGACATTTTCCTCCGGCGACTACCTGGAAGGCTTCAAGCTTCTGCGGGCGCTTATCGCGCTGGCCGGCACGGTGTCCTGAGATCCCGTGCCCACGCTGTGAAAGCAAAACACCACTACTTTAAGCACGAGCGTAAACATGGACTGAAGCGCGCGTGCTAAAGAGGGTGTCCAACGGTTGCACCACGGCAAGCTGAGGCGCGAAGCGCCGGAAGTGAATAGTCCCGCGCTTCAGCGCGGGGTCAGGGCGCCCGTAAATGATGCCCGAAGGGCCGGCACATCCGCTATATTTTCAGTGCCGCACCTGCGGCGCTCCACCACGCTCCATCTCTATCCCGGCCTGACGGCCGGGCCTATGTACTGCCTGCCCTTCGAACCTGATCGGACCGTGAATCAACCGTTGGACACCATCTCAAGCCCGCGCTCACTTCAGGAGCCCAAGGCAAATAGTCGCGCCCGGGCGGC
>JAFNAG010000321.1 GCA_017860135.1 Acidobacteriota bacterium | reverse complement strand
CCCGCGAGCTCGCTCAGGCGCACGTAGTCGACCTTGGCCGCGCGGTTGATCGGCATCTGGCCGGGCTCGAGGAGCACGTAGTGCATCGGCCTCTGGTAGGATGCCAGGCCGCGCGCGTGCTTTCTGAGTTCCTCGACTCTCAACCCGGCGCCGGGCTTCTTTTCGACAAACACAACGATCGCTTCCGACAAGAGGCGGTGCTCTGCGCCAACTGCCCCGCAACTCGCGACCTTGTCTACAAGGGCGCAGAAGTGATTTTCCACATCGCCAGGGAAAACCTGGTAACCTGCAGGCTTAATCACCCACTTCGCCCGCCCGGAAAAATGCAGGCCGCGTTCATCTTTCCAGCCGAGATCGCCAGTGTAGAGGATCCCATCGGAGGACAAGGCCCTCGCAGTCGCCTCGGGATCATTCAGGTAGCCGAGAAACGTCTGGGGCCCTGCAAAGCAAATATTGCCGATCTGCCCGTCGGGCAGGGAATCTCCACCCGTGCCATCTTCCTTCATTTCATGCCGGATCGACATCGGATACATCGGCATGTCGTACCCGATGCCGGAAATCACTTCGTCGACCGAGGAGGTCAGGGGGGTGTAAGTGCAGAACCCTGCGGTCTCCGTCAGGCCGAGGCCGGTCGCGATCAAGGGCGCCATCCCTGCCATGCGTTCGAGAAACTGGCGGGAAGCCTGCTGGCCGCCATAGACCACCTTTTGCAGGCTCGAAAGGTCATATCGGTCATAGTCGGAGAGCCGCCATTCAAACTGGAACATCGCAGGGACCTGGCCCAGCATGGTCACGCGATGTTTCTGAATGGCGTCGAGGGACTTCGCAGGATCGAATGCACCGAGAGTGACTGCCGTCCCGCCGCAGAACAGCGCCGTCATCAGCACTTCCGCCTGCCCTCCGACGTGCGAAGGGGGAAGGTTGAGCAGGATGCACTCTTCGCCGAATCCGAAGGCGCTCCCGAGGCAGAAGTTCTGCGAGGTGATGTTGCGGTGCGACAGCAATGCCGCCTTGGGAGAACCTGTGGACCCGGTAGTGAAAATGACCTGTGCAGGATCCCCCTCCCTGATGGCGCCGGTCACCCGGGCGAATTCGGCCTGGAGCCCCGGTGTCACGGGCGCCGGCCCGCGCTCGATCCACCCGGCCAGCTCGGATTGCGCGAGGAAGTGCTCCACGAAGGGACAGCTGCCACGGACTGCGGAAGCCTGTTCCGGAGCCAGGCATGCGTATCCTCTCGGCCGGAGGATCTCGATGCACCGGACCAATTCGGCCGGGCGCAAGCGAAGGTCCAGCGGAGCGTGCACGACCCCGAGCTTGAAGCAGGCATACTCGAGATAGATGTGTTCGAGAGACATCGGCAGCGAAGCCGCCAGAAAGTCTCCCTTGCGGAACCCCCGGCGAAGCAGGTCCAGAGCGAATTGCGCGGAAACGCGGTCCAGGGTCAGCCAGTCGACCACTCGTCCAGAGTCATGACTGATGATGACGGGATCCTGCGGCTTGCGCTCCGCCCACCACCCGAGCACATGGTGCAGACGATGACGGCCGGCGAAATCGATTTCATAGGTCTCGAGCGAACACTGCGGAATGCCGGATCGGATCGGAGTCTGCATTCGTGAAAGATAGCATTTCCCCGTTCCGCCACGGCAGAAAAATGCGACCACAAGTCTGCTCGCTGGCCAGGGCCAGGGCTGGTTTCGAGGCTACTGCATCTCGCCTGCAATTTGATCGAAAACGGCCGTGAAAGGCTCGCCAAGTGCGGATGAAAATTCCTCAAGCCAGCGCCGGACATACTTCCTGTCAACGGCAGGGTTCTTGAGCAGGATGCATCTCACGTCCTCGAGATCGCGCGGCCGCCCCGCGATGATCTTGTGAATGATCAGGTCATCCGCAGACGCGAAGCACACCTCGGTGACGCCGATTTTCACTCTGTTGGCACGAGCGATGGCCTGCCGCTCGAACGGGCTGTATGAGAAGATGAGGTCCACACGGATCTCTGTGGCGTGGTGAGAGCAAGGCAGAACCATGGTCTGGCGGGTGAACTCCTCGGGATCCACCAGCGGTGAAAGTCCGACCCGGCGCGCGGCGGCAAGTACATCCTGCAGCCTCTCGAGATCCGCGCCCAAAGTAACATCGATATCCTTGGTGAGACGGGGCTCGCCGTATACCAGCACGGCCTGCCCGCCGATGACCATATAGGGAATGGCCGATTCATCGAGAGCGCGGGCGATCTCCTCAAGCAGTTCTTTGAACATGAATGGCCTTCGCAAGCCGGATGTCAATCTCGATGCCCTCGAGCGGATCTGTGAGCGGAAAAATCCCGAGGGCGGCGGCTTCCGAGTAGAGCGCCTCGAAAATCTCCAGATTGCGATGGTAGTCCGGCTTTTGAGCGCGCACCTGCGCGTTCTCGAACTCCACCAGCAAGGCTGGGTCTCTTATCATTCCCTCTTCCCCTCCCGCCACGATCATACATCGTTTGGCTTGCCTCGCAAAGGAATCCGGGATGCTCCGGCATCCCTGGAAAGGCTGCTGAAAGCCATAACCCCGGTCAGCCCGGGTAGCGGCACAAAACAGAGGGAAAAACAGCCCTGGACGACCAGGATCTCAAAAAAAGAAGGTACTTCGAAATCATTTCGGTTCGGTTTTGCCGACCGGCATGACGAAGGTCCGGACTCTGCATTGACTTTGTGCGGATCCATTCATAAGATGACCGCCGGTGGCGGAGATTCCTGAGCCGGCTCTCCCGGAACCGGCGCGTGGCCGGCCGGGATTGCATTCCGCCGTCTGGAGGGACTATCATGACCTGCAAGAATCCCAGCAAGCAGCCCATGGTGCGGCTGGCCTTTCTCACACTCACTGTCGCGCTTGGCGGCGCGCTCGTTGCGCAGATGCCGCCGGACCGGTGTCTGGTGCCGCCGGCGATCAGGAATCCGATCCTCAACGAGGTTTCGGGTGAACAGGCATTTCTTCACGTCCAGATGCTCTCGGGTACGCGCGATCGCCAGGCGGAGGAGTATCAGAACCAGTACTTTGAAACTTCCTATATCCGCGACGCTGCGATCCAGTCCGGCCTTTCCGATGTCCTGGTCGAGTTCTTTCCGGCGCGCGACGTGTGGGACGCGGAGGAAGGGGACC
This sequence comes from Acidobacteriota bacterium, assembly GCA_017860135.1. Classification (GTDB taxonomy): domain Bacteria; phylum Acidobacteriota; class UBA6911; order UBA6911; family UBA6911; genus JAFNAG01. The sequence continues at coordinate 3,838 of JAFNAG010000321.1, read as the reverse complement.
TGTGGCTCTTGCAGCCGGTCGAGAAGAAGATCGCCAGCCTCAACCAGGTGCCTTCCTCCCTCGCTTCCGGCAGCATGAATGCGGATGTCGAAGCGGAGGTGGTGTACGTCGGCGCCGGCCGGGAAGCGGATTACGCCGGCAAGGACGTCGCCGGCAAGATCGTGCTGGGATCCGGGTCGGTAAGTTCCGTGTTCAACGGCGCCGTCAATCAGCGGGGTGCCGCCGGCGCCCTCGGGACCGGGTCCGCCGGAGTCAGCGGCAACGCTGCCGGCTACTCCCTCGACCAGATCGGCTGGGCAAGCGTTTCCCCCAGGCCCGAGCGCGGCGGATTCGGCTTCGCTCTTTCTCTGCGCCAGTTCCTCGAACTTCGCGGTTACCTCGAAAGGGGCGAAAAGGTCGTCGTCCGGGCCCATGTCCGGACGAAAACATATCCCTCGAGAATGAACGTGATTTCGGCGGCGATTCCGGGCTCCGATCCTGCGGCCGGGGAGTTCCTCTATGTCGCCCACGCCTACGAGACCATCAGCAAGCCGGGCGCGAATGACAACTGCACCGGTGTCGGCACCGTCCTGGAGATCGGCCGGACGCTCGCCCGGCTCATCCGGGACAAAACCCTTCCGCCGCCGCGGCGCACGATCCGCTTCCTCTGGGGCAACGAAATCTCCGGGTCGACCGCCTTCATGAACAAGCACACTGACCTGCAGGACAAGCTCCTGGCTGCCCTCAATTTCGACATGACCGGCGCCAACATGAAAACGACCGACAGCTACCTGCGCGTCAAGATGACCCCTGACGGCCGCCCCAGTTACCTCAATGATCTCATCGCCAATCTTCTGCTGTTCACCGACCAGGCCGAGATCCGCGCAGCCCAGGGCGTGAACGCCCCCTTCAACTACCGGTTGGCCCCGCTGGCCACGATCACCTCCGGCAGCGATCATTCTGTGTTCCTTGCCGCCGCAATCCCCGCCATGCAGTTCAACTACTGGCCGGACAATTTCTACCACAGCAGCGAGGACCGGATCATTCACGTGGATCCAACCGAACTGAAGCGTGTCGGGTTCATGGCAGCTTCCGCTTTCTACTACCTGGCGAACGCCGGCGTTCCCGAAGCCAGAAACCTCGCGTGGGAAGCCGCCGCGAACGGCGACAAGTGGATCGCCGAGGTGGCCCGCCAGAGTGTCCGCCTGATCGGCTCGGATCCTGCCAAAATCCATGCCGGGCACGCCGCGGCGCAGAACAAAGTCGCGGGCGCATTCCTGCGCGCCAAGGGAGGCGTCGAATCGGTCCGCACCCTCGCCCAGTCCCCGGAATTGGAGGCCGCGATCCGGACGCTCGTCGGCGGCCTCGAATCCAGCCGGGACGTCGCCGCCCGTCGCCTCGATTCCGTGTACCGGGACCAGTGCGCCGCGCTTGGCGTCAAACCCGCACCTCTTGCCCTGACCGACAAGGAGCGCGAATACGCCAGGATGATTCCGCGCAGGAGATTCAAGGTGTATTCCGAGGAGGCGCAGCAACAGGGCCGGGGAGGCCGCGGAGCGCCGGCGCCCCCAGGCGCTCCGGGAGTTCCTGCAACCAAAACCGCTCCGGGAGCAGCGGCGCCGCGGCTCGCGGGCTTCGGCAACACCTCCGTCAACTATTTCATCGACGGGAAGAGAAGCATCCTGGATATCTACAACGCAGTCCGTGCCGAATGCGGGAACCTGCAGGTCGGCAGCACCGAATCCAAGTTCGCCTACGTGCTCGGGCCGGAATACCCGGACGTGGACCTCGAAGCGGTCGCCAATGCCATCCGCAATCTGGAAAGGTCGGGCGTCGTCGAGATCACCACTCTCATATCTATCCGGGAACATGTATGATCTGTGCATCGGATTTGAATGTGACATCTCCTGGGAAGCGCGTGACCAACAGTTTTCGGATCGTGGCCCTTTCATGGATGCTTGCCGCCTCGACGGTATTTCCGGCTGATTCCGGACAACCGGATCAGGATTGCAGCGGCGCCGGCAGCTATGACCTGCCAACCTTGTGGCGGAGCGTGGATGCCGTGGCATATCTGCGGATCCGGCAAACCTCCGATTTCAGGCCACGATATCCGGAATCCGGTTTCTCGCACGCCGGTGAAGAGCATGAGGCTTCGGTGTTCGAGGTCTTCCGGCGCTATCGGGGGACTCCGGCAGGCGCTTCACTGAAATTCCTGCGGGTTCCTGAAGTCGCGGAAATGCCGGCGGGAGGGAAGCCCGAACGAACGAATTCCCTGCTGCACCCGGGGGAGGAGTGCATCGCATTTCTGCATTGGAATGATGCGGAGGATATGTTCGAGGCCTTTCTCGTCTTGCCGGTACGGAACGGGCAGGTGCGGTCTTTCTGTATCGATGAGATTTTCTCTCCGATGAAAACCGAGATCTTCCTGATCAAGCTCCGCTCCATGAAGGAAGCGCGCCCGGCCGTCGTCCAGTGAGCGCGGGCTTTAGGGAGTGTCCAACGATTGAATCACGGCGTGACCAGCGAAGGGCCGGCAGTCAATAGGCCCGGCCGTCAGGCCGGGATAGGGATGGAGCATGGTTGAGCGCCGAAGGCGCGGCACTAAGTTTCCGGATATATATGGGATGTGCCGGACCTTCGGGCCTCCCTTCCGGCTGTGCGCTAATCCCGCACTGACGCGCGGGGCTATTTGCGCCTCTGCTTGCCGGGTGTCAACCGTTGGACACCCTCTTCAGCCCGCACGCTTTAAAACGCCTGATTTCCCTATCGCCGGGAGATCATCTGAGGTAAATTCAAGCGAGCGATTCCAAAGCCGACTGCCACTCGAACTGCTGTGCCCGAATCAGGAGGCCCGGATGAACGACCTTCAGCTGCTGCAAACCGTGGTTGCGACCGTGGACAGGCCCGACGATCAGATCCTGGCCGGAGATATCGGGACCATTGTAGACCTATACACCCAGATGTCGATCGCCTACGAAGTTGAATTCAGCAACGCGGACGGATCTGTGCGTGCGCTGGTCACCCTCGCCCCGGGGCAAATCCGCCGGTTGACGCCGGCTGACATCCTGACAACCCGCCCGTCACAAAGCGCCGGCTGACACGGGCCCTGCGTGCCTGTTGGGGCGACCGGGAGGGAGCCCCTCACGTCTCGGACCTGGGTCCCCCCGGTAATGGCCTGACGAAGTACATTTTTATTTGCTTGCGGGAGCGGCCTCCGGCGTGCGCAACACCGGGTAGAATTCCGGCTTTACCCTTTCCAGGACATCATCCAGCAGGCCCCAGGCTGCCAGGCTGTCCTCCGAGCGCGGCTCCAGCAGCATGAGGGCCAGTCGGCCCAGCGGCTGGTCCACTGGCACCACGATCGTACCCGCCGACACCTCCACTTCCGCCGGTTCCCATTTCCCGGTAATCGTGCGCATCCGGTGCCCTTCATACTCCCGCTCTGCCAGCGTCGAGCTTTCGATGCGGTACTGCTCGACCTGGAGTTTCGCCGTCTGATCGAGCCGGGAGAACGCGATCCCATGAGCTTCGATACGGTCCAGTGCGAAGCGCAGAGTGGCAGGCACAAGGTACAGCTTCGGCGCCAGGGTGGTCTCGCTCGGTTCAAAGGAGATGTACTGATACATCTTTTCGGGAGTGCGCGTGCTGATGCGCCTGCGCATGTTGGCGCCTGTGTATGGATTTTTCTCCGTCGTTACCTCGCCCATGAGGATTTCCACCTGCTCGGCTGACCTCACGGCGCGGCCTCGCAAGGCGACCTCTTTACCCGCGATGGACTGGTGATCGGCTTCTTCTGCCGCCTGGCGGATTTCGGCCGCATGCATTTGCGCGTAGTTGCATATTTCTTCCACAAACCGAC
>JAFNAG010000091.1 GCA_017860135.1 Acidobacteriota bacterium | reverse complement strand
CAGGATTGCGGGAACCTGTATCTCTCACGCATGCAATAGTTGGCCTTCTGCCGGACGATTTCCCGCATTTGCGTGCCTCCTTTTGTCGGATCGAACCGCACAAATATTTCATTTGACACAATCGGGTTTCTAGCAATAATCGACCCTGAATTAGAGACACCAAAGAAACAAAAGGCTGGAAGTCTCATACGCTGATTCCGGTTTTTCGAGGAGCGATGTACTTTGAACCCTGGCAGTTGCTTCTCGATCCGAAGGGTCAAGATCAGTGATTTTGCTTCCATGCCGGGGGAATAGGGGCTCTTTTGAGCTCTATTGGCAGTCAGTCAACACGGAGGAGGATCAGAAATGAGAATTCCGGGTTTGTCAGTATTCCTGTTGATTTTGCTGACACCTGCGCTCTTCGGACAAGCCACCACTACGCTGACGGGAGTTGTTACGGATCCCACGGGGGGTGTCGTTCCGGGAGCCACTATCACTATCATCAATGCCCAAACGGGCGTCCAGCGGGAAGCCCTCTCCAACGAGGTGGGAAAATACACTTTTTCCCAGATTCCGCCCGGGACCTGGCAGTTGACGGCAAAAATGTCGGGATTTACTACCACCGAGATCAAGGACATCCGGTTGCAGGTCAATTCGCCGGCCACGATCAACGTCAGGTTTGAGAAGGTCGGGGGCGTTACCGACACTGTGACGGTTACGGCCGCGGCGACGCTCGTGAATACCACGGACGCCTCGCTGGGCAACGCGATTGCCGGCTCGGCCATCCTGCAACTCCCGTCCTATGCGCGCAACGTGGTCGGCCTGCTCCTGCTCCAGCCCGGCGTCACCGAGGATGGGCAGGTCAATGGCGGCAAGTCGGATCAGGCCAACGTCACGCTCGACGGCGTTGACATCAACGACCAGGTCAATCGCTCCGTGTCGAGCCCCGCTCTGCGAGTGACGCTCGACTCGGTCCAGGAGTTCCGCACCACTACCACCAACACGGGTGCGGACCAGGGACGCGGTTCCGGCGCCGAAATCGCCCTTGTAACCAAGGGGGGATCCAACGAGTTCCACGGCTCGCTGTACGAATACAACCGGAACGAGAACTTCGCGGCGAACGATTTCTTCAGCAATCGCTCCGGCCTGGAGCGTCCTGCGCTTAAAATAAACGTATTCGGCGCCTCGTTCGGCGGCCCGATCATCAAGAACAGACTCTTCATATTCGCCAACTACGAAGGCCGGCGCGATGCCAGCGCCAGCCAGCTGAGCCGCACCGTCCCGACCGACGACCTGCGCAACGGGATTGTCAACTACCACGACAAATCGGGCGTGCTCCGGAAGCTCGGTCCGGAGGATATCAAGAAGTACGCCGATCCGACGGGCATCGGCCTCAATCCCAATTCGCTCGAGGTCTTCAACATGTACCCGCATTGCAATGTTCCCGGCTCGGGCGATCTCCTGAACACCTGCACGTATCAGTTCAACGCGCCGCGGCACACCAAGCAGGATACCTACATCGCCAAGATAGATTACACGGTGGACGAGGCCGGCAAGCACCAGGTTTTCGCCCGCGGCAACCTGCAGAATGACCACGCCGACGGGACACCGCAGTTTCCGGGGCAGCCGCCGTCTTCGGTAACGCTCGCCAACAACAAGGGGATGGCGACCGGCTATACGTGGGTGCTTCGTCCCAACATGGTGAACTCCTTCCGGTACGGTTTCACCCGGGCGGGTGGAGAGAGCACCGGCCTGCAGAATTCTCCCGTTACCAGCTTCCGGGGGTACGCCACGATCTACGCAACCGGCACTAACTCGGTGCGAATCGTCCCTGTCCACACGGTCAGCGACGACTTCTCCTGGAACAAGGGAGGCCACGATCTCCGGTTTGGTTTCACGAGTCGTTTCATTTCGAACCAGACGTTAGCCAACAATACATTCCACAGCGCGACTACGAACGCCTCCGGTCTGGCGGGGAGCGGCGCCGAGCTTTACCAGAACATCCCCGGCGGACTTGCCAGCGGCGACACCGTCAGCTACACCTACGCTATGGCGGCGGCTCTCGGCCTGATCAGCCAAATCAATGCCACCTACAAGTACGTAGCCCATCCCGACGGTTCAGCGGAAGTTGTTCCCCAGGGAGGGTATGTGAACTTCGATTTCGCGGGCAACGAGTACGAGTTCTACGCCCAGGACAGCTGGAAGATCCGGAATAACCTGACCATCACAGGGGGCATCCGATATTCGCTCATGCCGCCGGTGCACGAAGCCAACGGGCAGCAGGTTTCTCCCGACAAGCCGCTGGCTGAGTGGCTCGGGGAGCGGGGTTACCTGGCTTCGCAGGGCCGTTCGCAGGCGGAGTCCGGCAATTTAAGCTTTATTCTGTCCAGCATGCCGGGAGGCAGAGACATGTATCCGTATCACAAGAACTGGTCTCCGCGGCTTGGTCTGGCATGGTCCCCCAGCGGGGACAGCGGTCTCGCAGGGTTTCTCTTCGGCGCTCCCGGGAAGACTTCCATCCGGGCGGGATATGGGATGTACTACGACATGATCGGCCAGCCGCTGGCACGGGTATTCAGCGCCACCGCCTTCGGCCTTTCCACGTCCCTCAGCAACCCGCTCAACACGTTGGATGCGACCACTGCCCCGCGCTTTACGGATTTCTATGAGATCCCGCTCGACTACCTCCCGGCTGCGCCTCCGGCCGGATTCCCCGTGGAGTATCCCGAGGATGCCTTCGCGATCACCAACAGCATCGACGATCAACTGAAGGCGCCCTACACGATGAACATGAACTTCAGCTGGGGCCGCGAGTTCGGCAGGGGCTTCTTCGTTCAGGCCTCTTACGTCGGGCGCCTCTCGCGCCACTCGATGGTGCAGCGCGACATGGCGATGCCCACCAACCTCAAAGACCCGAAGTCCGGCATGACGTACTTCGAGGCAATGCAGCGGTTGGGCGCCTACACCGATCTGATCGATGGGGACCGCGGCACATCATATACGCGGATCGCTCCAATTCCCTACTTTGAAAACCTGTGGGCAGGCGCGGCAGGCGGCGGTTTTACCGCCACGCAGAATATCGCGAATTTCTACGTCCGCAGCAGCAACAAAGGGGACTTCACCAACGTCCTGCAGGCCATGGATTTCACCTGCACTACGACCGGCACCACCTTCCGTTCCGACGGCAGGGTCCGGTATCTGAATTGTTCAACGCTGGGCCAGAATGCGATGTTCACCAACCAGTTCGGCGCGCTGTCCGGGAAGAGCACCATCGGGTCCGGCAATTACCACGCCGCACAGCTGACCGTGCGCAAGCGGTTTGCCAATGACCTGCAGGTCGATTTCAACTACACCCTCAGCAAGTCCATCGATCTCACATCGGGCAACGAAAGTTCCGGCTCCTGGGCTGGTGGATTCATCACTAATTCGTGGGACCCCGGCCAGAACCGCGCCGTTTCGGATTACGATACGCTGCACTCGGTCAATGCCTACGGCGTGTATGCGCTCCCCTTCGGCCGCGGCATGAGGTTCGGCAGCCAGTGGAATGGAGTCCTTGATGCCATCCTTGGCGGCTGGCAGATATCGGGAACGTACCGCTATGCCTCCGGCGACACAACCAGCACCAGCACGGGCTCGGTGTGGCCCACCAACTGGCAGCTCAGCAACCCGGCCGTTCCCAACGGCCTGCCGTTCCCTGAGATCAACCTCAACAAGAACGGGATCTTGCCCAGCGGTTCCGAAAACGTCACCGCGTTCGGGACGCAGGACGATGGCAAGGCCGCGTTCGCTGCCTACCGGCAGAGTTTTCCCGGCGAGTATGGGCTCCGCAACAACATCCGCCTCTGGGGAAGTTTCGACCTCAATACCGCTGTGGCCAAGACCTTCAGGATGCCCTACAAGGAAGGACACACCGTCCAGATCCGGTGGGAGACCTTCAATCTGACCAACACGCCGATCATGGGTAGCCCAAGCATGAGCATGACCCAGACGTCGACGTGGGGCCGGATTTCGAGTCAGAGCAACGATCCGCGGCGCATGCAGTTCGCCATCCGCTACGACTTCTGATCCGCCGCATTTCACCAATAACAGAGGGGGCAAGCCTCCACGGCTTGCCCCCTACTTTTTCCATCTATTAAGGAGTTGTAGAGCGCACGGGCTGAAGCCCGTGTTCACTGTCGGAAGCCCGCGATCACTGTGGAATCGCGTGAGGGCGGGCTTCAGCCCGCGCGCTTTAAAACGAATAACCGGTGGAAATCCGGCCCTCCAGGGGATTGCCGCAGTCGAGTCCAATCCATGCCGAGTCTTTGAAGCGGATTTGACAGAGCATCACCAGATAACTATGATCAAGTTACTGGTTCATGCTCAAACTCCGAGGGATAACGCGGGTGAGCTCATGTCCACGCAAGCCAGGGAGACTCGCATGGGACGTATTGTCGCACAAGTGAAGCTCACGAATTTCTCCGACCCCACCAAGACACTTGCGGTCAGCGCGCTGGTCGACACCGGCTCTGCATACATCACGTTGCCTACCGCCTGGCGGGAGAGCCTTGGCGAAGTCGAGCGGCTGGGCGAGGTCGACGTTGAGAGGGCCGACCAGTCCGTCAGGAAGGCCTGCGTTTGTGGCCCGATACGAGTGCGGATTGGGGAGTTCCGGCCTATCGTCGGGGAGGTGCTTTTCCTGGACATGAATCCCGATGACGAAGGCGAGTACGAGCCCCTTATCGGCTATATCGCGCTCGAGCAGGCGGGTGCTGCCGTGGACATGCTCGGCCACCGGCTTGTTCATGTCAAGCGAGTCGACCTGAAATAACTCCCGGCAAGCGAAAGTGCAGCCAGGACGCCTACCAGCGCCTCTTCCCGGCTTCGTATAGCGCAATCCTCGCTTTCAGCGCTTCCACCATTTTGTCGTCTTTCTGTCGTTCCGCGAGGGCCAGCGCCTGGCGTTCTCTCTCGACGGCTTCCCTGAACCGGCCCAGCCCGGCGTAAGTCCGGCCCAGGAGATCAAGTGCTCCGGGATCCCTTCCCTCTGACATTATAACGGCCTGTTCCAGATGGGGCGCTGCTTCTTCAAATCTCCCTTCGGTTGCCAGGGCAAGTCCGAGGTTTTTTCGGGGACCGGCGACATCCGGCCTGAGTTCGACGGCCTTTTGCAGGTGCGGGATGGCGATGTCGAGTCTGCCCTGCCGGGCGAGGATGGCCCCGAGATTGGAGTGGGCATCGGCGTGTTGTGAGTCCTGCTGCAAAGCCTTTTCGAAATGGGAGACCGCCTCGTCAAGCCTCCCTCTGCCCGCCAGGGCTTCGCCGAGATTGTTGTATGCCTCGGGATAGCGAGGGCTGAGTTCGATGGCCTTCCGGTAATGCGCGATCGCCTCCTCGACCCTCCCGGTCTCGGCCAGGGCGACGCCGAGATTGTTGTGCGCCAGCGCTTCCGAGGGATTCAGCTCCACGGCCTTCTTCCACTCGGGAACCGAGGCCTCATACTGCCTGGTGTTCATCAGCTCCAGTGCGATGTCCAGGACCCGGAAATAGTCGGCGGCGGGGGCGTCGATCTTCAGCAATCCATCGGGCTCAATGTTCACGAATTCAGGGATGTTCACTGCGCGGTTCGCGGCCGTCGCATTCTCGATCAGCACGGCAGGGCTGTCGTTGCCCTCTTCATCCAGATGAGTCAGATACATCTGTGTGTAGGGAGACCGGCTCTTTGACGAGAACACAAGCCAGCGCCCATTGGGCGAGAAGCTGTGCCAGGAATTCATGAGCAGGGTGTTGCACCGCATCTGCCGCGCCTGGCCGCCCGCTGCCGGCACGATGTACAGCCGGCTGTCGGGGCGCATCAACTGGCCGTTGCGGCACTGCACATAGACGATCCAGCGGCCGTCGGGGGAGACCTTGGGAAAGCTGTTGCTCATGCCGTTGTGCGACGCGCCGGCGACGGGCTCCGGCCGGCCGCCATTGCCGTCGTTGAACGGGATGCGATAGAGATCGTACTGAATCTGGGTCTCGTTCGGATCGTTCGCATACCCGGCCAGCTTCACTCCCGGCGGGTAGGCATCCTTTGCTTCGGCTCTGGCGAAGACGAGATACTTTCCGTCCGGGCTCCAGACGGCATTCGTGTGCACATAGCGCGGATCGTCCGCGCCCGGCAGCGGCTGGAGCCGTCCTGCAGTGCGGCTGTACCAGGCGAGGATTCCCCGGGTCGGGTAGAACACCTGAAGGAAGCGGTAGTCCTTGAAATTGGCGACATAGTAATTCAACACAAGGTCGATAGGATTTCTCCGGCGTTCGTAATCCGACTGGTCGATTCCGGGATCGTTGATGGTGGTGATGACGTACTGCCCGTCCGGCGAAACCTGCGACATGAAACCGACACGCAGCTTGCTGCCCAGTTTTCCCCGGAAAGTGCTCCACGCGACGACGTCCTCGTTGCGGATGGACATGTGCTGTTGGATCGGGACAATGGCATACAGGCCCTTGTCGTTCTGCGGGCCGTCCACGTCGATCCCCATGGTCTTTCCGTCACCCGAAATCGAGTGGCAGTTCGCGCAACTGTGAAGCCCCTCCATCAGCAGCCTGCTCCGGGTCTCGGCGACGTTGCGCAGGCGCCAGGCGATCAGCGGCACGGATTTGGTGGCCAGCGGCTTGATAACCCCCTTCTCCCCTTCCGAAGGCATCAGCGGCACGTCCCGGTAGAAGATGGGCGCTCCGACCGGGTCTCCCGAGGTCCGGATCGTGATCCGGCCCTGCGAAATGATGCGGTCCCCCTTCCCCTGCCGGTACCCCGCAATGGTCACGGCCGCAGCGCCCTTCACCGAATTCTTCTTGATGGCCTCCCACATGCCGTCCTCCGGCTTCCAGGTATGGGTGCCGGCTTGCTCGGGCGTCAGCCTTGGCGGCTCATTCGTCGAAGAGACACAGCGAGGATCGATCTCGCCGAATTGAAATGGCTCTCCGCGCGATTCTGTCCTGAAGCCGGCTGAGCCGTTGGCGAAGGTCACTTCAATGACCCAGGAGGCGGCATTCGGTTCAGGATCTCGCCAGAGGAAGGTCGGGGGTGGAAACTCGGGCGGGAAGACCGCTCCATCACCCGGGTAATCGATCATGATCCCTGCCGGCGCCCCAAGAATCGCCGCAAGGGGGAATCGAAAGGCAGGTATGCGCCACAGAACTGCCCCCGCCGCGATGATCAGCCCCGCTATAATGAACGCGCGAACTCGTGGCTGACGCAATGACCCCACCGGTCGGTTTTGCACAAACATCGCCTCCTTGCCGGTGCGGACATCACTTCCATCCTGGCAGGCTTTGCGCTGGAACTCTCTGTCGCAGCTACAGGTCAATGCGGAATTCGGCGCTGCGAGCGAAACCGAGTCGGGTTCGAAAGCGAACCCGCATTTCCTACACATCAGTGTACTGAATGCTTCCCGCCATTTCCAGGAGCGTGAGGCTCCGGGCCCATTTCGCCATCCTCGGAGTCCTCATCGCGCGGCTCGAAGTCCCAATGCTGCCGGTTCTCGATGTTGCTGTGGAACACGTCCACGCAGGCACGCGCATCCCCGTACCAGCAGTAGATCAGTTCCTGCTGGATCTTCTCCTTGAGGTTGTCCCCCCACGTCCTTGGGATCCCGAGAGCGTCGTACTCCGGCAACCGTGTGTCCAGGTCGATGTCCTGTGCCAGGATCAGCGTCATGGCGAGGTTATCCGGATGGGATTCGGCAACCAGGAGCCGCCCGCACGGCTCACACTCTCCCTGAAGCAGGATGTCGTAAGATTCATGGTCCTTGCCGCGCGAAGTGCGTCGCAGGCGGAACAGGGACTCGTACTGGTGCTCCAGCTTGTGCAGCTCTTCCCGGTGCTCTTCGCAATACTCGCCCGGCGATGCTTCCGCCGGGTTGCAGACTGCGCACGGCTGCCTGGATTTCTTAGCGGTCATTCCTGGGACTCCTGCCCGAGGCAGAAATTCTCTCATGCCCTGTCGGCCGAAGTCCACCGCAATCGATGCCGGCCACAACTCCGGTAGAGTAGCGGCGGAAAAAAACCGCGAAGACGCAAAGGACTCGAGGGAGCTCGAAGCAGAAGGCGGCTGGCAGATCTTTCCCGAATCGATCCCACGGCATATCGGAGGGCCGCGGGACGACGATGCACCTTTATACTGCCATGACGGATTATCTCAAGGTGCACCTGCCGCCGGGTCCGAAATGACGGCGTGCAACGGATGCTGAAGGTAAGGGTTCGCGCAAAAATAAATTCACATTCTGGCGCGAGCGCCGGGCGGGCAGATGCAAGGCGCCGCGACGCAGGCGATGTGGTGACATCGTCGAGGAGCGGCAACGCAGCAGATGCCCGCCCGCCGACGCGCCCCGAAGGGCTGCAGCCTCTCAGATATCTGAATTCCTAAGCCCATCGTTCAGCGCATTCCTCGCTTTCCCATGCTGCAGCAGAATGTGAAGTTATTTTTGCGCGAGCCCTAAGCCACGAATTTCACAAATCCGGCCTTCACGCGAGGTTCTTTGTTGCCCTGCTTCGTGCAATTTGTGAAATTCGTGGCGTTTTTGCGACAACTACTTTTTTGCCGCGGCCCGCACGGGCAGGATGTCCGCCAGCCAGGCGCTGCGGCCGTGTGTGCCGATCACGACAACGTTTTCCGCGTTCTGCAGGGCAAGGTCGAACACATGGGCGGTCGGCAGGTTGGAGCCGAGCACTTCCCAATTCCTGCCGCCGTCGATTGTCACATACACTGCCAGATCAGTCCCGAGGTACAGGATGTTCCGGTTTGTGGGATCCTCCTTCACTACGTTGGCGATGCCCCCGGGCACCGAAGTGGCGATGTTGGTCCACTTCTTTCCATAGTCGGTCGACTTGAAAAGATAGGTGTTGAAATTGTTGTGCCGCTTGCCGTTCACGGCGACGTAGACGGTCCCTTCATCGAAACGGGAAGCCTCGATGCTCGCCATGAACAGCTCCGGCGGAAGGCCCTGCGTGACCTTTTCCCAGTTGGCCCCCTCATCCCGGGTGATGTGCAGATTGCCGTCGTCCGTTCCGGCATAAATCAATCCCTTCTTAAGAGGGGATTCCGAAATCGACCAGACAGTGGAATAGGCGATGTTCCCCTGTTTGGCCGGGTCGAAGTTGGTCAGATCGGGACTGATCTTTTTCCAGGATTTGCCCTGGTCGTCCGTGAGGAAAACAAACTGTGCGCCGTAAAGCACGCGGTTGGGATCATGCGGGGATATGATGATGGGTGACACCCACTGGGCGCGTTTCGTTTCGCCGCCGAAATCTGGAGCGATGGTCGCCTGCCCGGCGCTGCCTGCCCGGCCCCCACGCGCCTGTCCTTGAGCTCCCGCCGCCCCGCGCGCCTGTGCCTGAGCTCCCGCTGCACCGCGTCCCTGGGCCTGCGCCTGGACTTGCCCCTGGGCTTGGGCAGCCTCCTGTTCCTTTGCAGCCTTTTGGGCCTCGGCGTAATCCATCCTGGATGGCCCGCCGCCGTAACGCCTGACGAAGTAAACGATGTTCGGGTCGGTCGGATGTACGGCGTGACGACCCGCTTCGTCGCCGATGCCGCTCGTCCATTCATTGTAGGGAATGTTGTCCCGTCCTGCGGTCATGTCGATCTCGCCGCGCCAGCCGCCGGTATCCTGGATGTTGGAATACACCCAGAATTTGCCCTTTGTCTGGCTCACGGCGATGGTGAACAGGTGGCCGATCGGGAGGTTCACCGGGTGTTTGAAGCTGGCGAGCCCGTCGTGGGAAATCGCGATGCCTCCGTCGTTGACGACCAGGATGTGGTTGGAGTCCTTGGGATTGATCCACATGCCGTGATAATCGACGTGGTTTCCTTTCAGGTTCTCCCAGGTCGCTCCTCCGTCTTTGGACCGGAGGTAATTCAAGCCCATGACGTACACTACATCGGCATTGTTGGGATCGACGCGAACCTGGCCGAAGACCCAGCCGTACGCGAACGTCGTACGGATCCGTTCATTTCCCTCGACCAGCTTCCAGGTTTCCCCTTTGTCGTTGCTCCGGTACAGGAAGGCCCCTTGTTTGGCCCGATCCTTGGGCTGCTGGTTGATGACCGTGTATACGACATTGGGACTGGTCTGGCAAATGCTGATTCCGACGCGTTCGCATTCTCCCGCCGGGAAGTCCGGCAAGCCATTCGTCAGCGCCGTCCAGGTTTTTCCTCCGTCAACGGTCTTGTAAAGTCCGCTCTCGATGCTCTGGATCGGGTCGTTCCAACGGTAGCGCAGGCGCTGGGCGGTGCCGGCGTAGAGTATCTCGGGGTTTTCCGGGTCCATGGCCAGATCGATGACGCCGGTCCGCTCATTTTTGTAGAAGACCTTCAGCCAGGTCTTGCCGCCGTCGGTTGTCTTGTAGACACCGCGTTCCGGATTGAAAGTGTACTCGTGTCCCGGGGCGGCGACGTAGACGATATCCGGATTGGCGGGATGCACCAGAATCCGCGCAATGTGCTGCGTGTCGGCCAGTCCCATGTAGGTGAAGCTCCGGCCGGCATCGACGGATTTGAACATGCCGATCCCTGCCTGCGAGCTCCTGAAAATATTTGCTTCCCCGGTCCCTACCCAGACGATGCGGGGATTGGACGGGGCAATGGCGAGGTCGCCGATCGATCCTGCCGGATAGTCATCGAAGATGGGCGCCCAGTTCACGCCGTCATCGGTGGACTTCCAGACGCCGCCCTGCGCGGCGGCGGCATAGATGGTCTCCGGTTGGGATGGATGAGCTTCCACATCGGTCATCCGTCCGCTGGGCCGCATCGGGCCGACCTGCACCCACTTCACATCCTTGAACGGCGAGGATGCGCGCATCGACTGATGCTTCTGGAACTGCTGCAGACGCGTCCTGGCTTCCGCAGAATCCCTGGCCTGTTCCTGAGGCGCAGGGAGTCCCAACGCCAGAGCGGATACAAACAGAATAAGAGCGACCGGCAGATACCGTCGCAGGCGATTCAATGATCTCATGATACCCCCCGTTTCAGTTGTTGCTCCCATAAAAAACCGCCCGAGTATAAACCAATTCCCGGCACAGGCGCCACAAACTACGAAACGACCCGGCAACTTTTCAGACTTCGGACCTCGGAGTCCAATGCCTTCAACCACTTCGGAATTTTGAGCCGGTTTTTGTCCGGTTCTCGCATTCATGGAAAGACAGGCAACAGAAAGGGAGGGCAAAGGTGCTGATGGATATGGGGGTAACACCATGAGGCAAATGCGAATATTCGTGACGATCGTCTCATTCCTGCTCGCCACGGCCACATTACGGGCGCAGGTCCCCGCAGGCAGATGGGAAAAGGTGGAAAGCCTCCGGCCCGGCACTCGAATTCTGGTCAAACTCCAGCCGGGCGACCATCTGGAGGGAGAGTTCAGGGGCAGCAGTCCCGTTGGCATTATTCTCTCGGAATCGAGCGGGCAGGAAAGGACGATTCCCAAATCGATGATCCAGAAAGTCGAGACGGCCGCAAGGAATTCGGACAGGCTGCGCAACGGGACTTTGATCGGCCTGGCAGCGGGTGCGGCGCTGGGATTAGCGAGCATGGCAGTCTTTGCCGACGTCAAGACGAGCGGTCCCGTGTACTGGGGGGACGATGAGGGTTACAGCTGGCTTATTCTGGCCGGGCTCGTGGGAGGGGGACTCGGCGCCGCGGCCGGCGCCGGAATTGACGCCGCCAACCGGGGCCGTGAGATCCTATACCAGGCCAGATAATTGTCGCTCCGATCGAATGTGCGGCAGTGCTTCCGGGGTTGTGCGACATAACCGCGTTGCAGCGACTCCGAACGGAAATCGCAGAGTTCCGCACCACAAATCTTTCCCCTGGGTGTAACCAGGAAAACCACCGCAGGTCGCACGAAGATGCACCCACCCGTTCGGTTTGCTTCCTGTCGCCAGTCTGAAGTCTCCGAGGGCTTTTTCGATTGCGATAGAGATTGCGACCCCGATTCCGATCCCGATGCATTTGTCTGAAGTCTGAGGTCTTCAGAGTTCTGAAGTCTTCCGTTCATTCCCGGCCGATCTTTTCCAGGAAAGACCGCACCCTGTTCAGGTACTCAATTCCCGCTGAGTCAATGAGGTCGTTGTGACCTGCGCCGGGGACTTCGTAGAGCTCTTTCGGCGGGGCGGCCAGATCGAAGAGCCTCTTGCCGAGGCGGAAGGGCACGATCTCATCCCGGTTGCCGTGGATGAACAGCTTCGGGCAGCCGACCCGTTGTATCTTTGCAGCGGAATCGAAGCGAACACCGGTCAGCGGCTGAAGCAGTCCGACGGGCATGACAGTCTTGGCCATGTCCCACGCTGTCGTGAAGGTTGCCTGGAGCACAATTCCGTCCACCGGAACTCTGGCAGCCAGGTCGATGGCGACGGCTCCGCCAAGCGATTCCCCGATGAGTATCAGCTTGCCCTTGTTTCCGGACTGCTCCCTCTTCCACCAGGCGTGAGCCGCCAGGGCATCGAGGTAGAGCCCCTTCTCGAAAGGTCTCCCTTCGCTCCTGCCATATCCGCGATAGTCGATGATCAGCACATGCGCGTTCAGTTCGTGAAGCAATCGGATCCAGCCGAGCCGATGGCTGATGTTGCCCGCGTTCCCGTGAAAAATCAAAATGGTGGCATTTGCCGCAGGGTGCGGTATGAACCAGCCGTGAATTTTTACGCCGTCTTCGGCGGGGATCAGCAGGTCGCGGTATTCGAGGGAGAGCATCGACGGGTTCCCCTCCAGTTCCCTGGTCGGAAAATACACGAACATCCGTTCGAGCACGTTTGTGGTCATCGCCAGCAACGCAATGCTGCACAAAAAAGCCGGGAGCAACCAGTGCCTGCGAAAAAACCGGCCCGCCGCTTTAAAGTAAGAGGTCACGAACCTGCATTGTAGGGCATCCGGGAAGGACAGTCACCTGTGTCCTCCGGAGCTTGAAGGATAAGACACTGGTGACTGTTCCCCTGCGGAGTGCAATCGGAAGTGAGACTCCATCCCCGCAAAATTCAGGTCGCGCAACGATTAACGACAAAAGGATCCAGCAATGGGTCATTTGTCATCCGGCCGCTGCAAACCATTGGGCTGTGCGGTCCTGATCGCGTTCGGAGCGGGTGAAGTACCCGAGCGCAGAGCCAACCTGCCGAGCCCCCAAATGACAATTGATAATTGACAGATTCTTTCTTGTTGAGTCTCACTTCCGATTGCACCCCCCCTGCGGGATCCATTGCTCCTCCGCGGGCTTCATGATACAAATGCCTGACCATTACATTCTGGAGAACACGCCTATGTCGATGCGCATCTTCGCTTTTTGCTTTCTTCTGCTTCTGCTGCTTGCGGTTGCGGCAGTCCCGGCAACGCCGCCGGCCGACGGGACGACCCGCCTGTTGCGGACTCCGACCGTAAGCGCCACCCAGATCGCGTTTGTGTATGCGAGCAACATCTGGGTCGTCGAACGCGCCGGAGGCATGGCCCGCCGCCTCACCAGCTTTCAGGGCCAGACTTCGAATCCGCATTTTTCCCCGGACGGGAAATGGATTGCCTTCAGCGCCGACTACGCGGGCAACACGGACGTCTACGTCGTGCCTGCGCTGGGGGGTGAACCGAAACGGCTGACCTGGCATCCCGGCTCGGACACCGTGGAGGGGTGGATATCCGACGGCAAGTCGATTCTGTTTGCTTCCACGCGGGCGACATGGGCGCCGAGCGGCGCGCCGCGCTTCTGGACCGTGCCGGCGGAGGGGGGCGTCGAGGAACCGATGGCCCTGCCGCGCGCCTACCAAGGGAAGGTCTCGCCCGACGGCACACGCATCGCCTACCGCATGAACAACTCGTGGGATGACGAGCGCCGCAATTATCGCGGCGGCCAGAACCGGCCCATCTGGATCGTCGACCTGAAGACCTACGATCTTGTGTCGCCTCCATGGACCGATTCCAAGGACGTGGATCCGGTGTGGGTGGGCGAGTCGGTCTATTTCATCTCGGATCGCGACGGCGTCGCCAATGTGTGGGCTTTCGACACAAAAACGAAGCGTCTGACCCAGGTGACCCGTTTCACCGACTTTGATGTCAAGGCCCTCGATTCGGGCGCCGGCGCCGTTGTGTTCGAGCAGGCGGGCTACATCCATGAACTCGACCCCAGGTCGGGGAAGGAGCATGTCGTGAACATCACGGCGGCCGGGGACTTTCCGTGGATGATGCCCCGGTGGGAGGACATTTCGAGCCGGAT
>JAFNAG010000320.1 GCA_017860135.1 Acidobacteriota bacterium | reverse complement strand
GCCTCCAGCTTCGTCCTGATGCGGAAGGCACGGATTCGCAGGGCGTTCAGGGGAATCCCCAAACGGCCTGCCTGCTCCTTTCTCGCTTGTATCCTCTCCTGCTGTTGGCCGCAATAATATTGGAGGATGAGATTTCGATCGCCGGCGTCAAGCTGTTGCAGGCACCTGTCAAAACAGTACGTCCGGGGATCTTCCTCAACCGGAATCACCTTCGCAAAGGCCATCTCCAGTTCGTCCAGTGCCACACGGGTTCTTTCCTGCTCGTGCTGCTGCTTCCGCAGAATCATCCGGGCAACACCCACGCAATACCCTGTGATGTTCTGGATTTGTTCCCCCTCGGACAGGCGGCGGGCGGCGGCGTCGAGGGTTCGGTCGGCAAGATCTTCGGGAGATTCCATGCCGCGCCACCGGAAGAAGGCGGCCAGCTTGCGCCGCAGCAGTTCGTACTGTTCGCCGGCCCGATCGCGGTCCAAATCCAGGGCCGCAAGCAGGCGGTTGAAGGCCTCTCCGGTTATAGTTCTGTCTTCCGTTTTCAAAACGAGATCCCTTGTTGCTCGCCGCAATCCTGACTGCCAGGCAACCGATTATGGCAATACCTTTAGATACCAAGGAGTTGCCTTAGTTTCCATCCACCCCTGCGCACTGTCAAGCAGTTATCACAGCGGAGCGCGGGAGTCTCGCCCGCAAAAGCCAAGGTGATTGGGGCACGCGCCATCCATCCCGTCCCGGCAACAAACATCGCCCCTCTTCCTGCAAGTTCCTGAAATGTTTTTGCACCCAAAGAGACATATCTACAGAGACAAACTAGGAAAATCTCAACATCGCCCAGCAAAACGGCAAAAGGAACAGTGGGAAGCCGGAAGACGGGCAAAGACCGAAGGGAGATAAACATGAAGAATCGGTTGATGATTTTGGCAATCTGTTTATGCGCGGCCCTGGTTGCCGGATTGGCAAAGGAAAATTCTGGCATGCAGAAGCAGGGCACCAACGCCGCTGCGGCGCAGGGCAAGCCTGCGCCGGGTCCGGGCCCTACGTCGATGTATTTTTCGAACCGAGATGGCGACAAAATCAGGGGTGACAACGATATCAACGGACCCTATGTGAATGGGGTCCGGAACGTAAAGTGCGTAGTCTACCAAGGCGGCTATGAATCAAACGAATTCCTGCTCAATCTGTATAAATCAAGCAATCCGAAACGGTATGTGCAATACGATTTTGACACACCAGCCGAATGCAATCCGCTAGAAGGAGGGATCGGCTCGGTCAGAGACACCGGCTTTCTCAGGGTTGTGCATGTCGGAGATGCACCGGTCGGGGTGCCGGTGGCGCGTAATTCCGTTTTTTACTCACCCACGGTTGGCTACATAAACGGCGCCGCTGAACCCTGCAATGCCGCGGCGGTCGTGTTAAGGTTGGACCGGTACAACTGGATTGTGAGTACTGATCAGACATACGGGTCACCCCTCCCTAATTTCGTCGGCAACCTGGTTCCCATCGGTGACATAAGGGTCATAAATACGTACACCTACCATATGCCCTGGGAAATGCACATCAATTGTCCAAGCTGTGTCTGCGCTCCCAATGACCCCAACTGCAAATGACACGGAGACCGGGGACACTCTCTATTTTGCAGTCTTCTGGCCAAAATAGGAGGGCGTCCCCAGTTCCCGCGCCGTGGAAATGACGGGGCAGGCTCAGCCAGCGCATCCCCTTTGCACGGGACTCGTTCGACCGCCTCTCGGACGGCCGTCACGAATATACCGTCAACATCATCAGCACCCGCACGAGCTATCAGATCAACAAGCGCCTCTCCGTGCGCGCGATCGCGCAGTACGACAGCTCGCGCGCCCGCATACTTACGGACTTTCTCGGATCCTACGAGCTTGTTCCGGGGACTGTGGCCTATGCCGGTTATGGGGCGCTGTATGAGAGGCGTTCGTGGGACGGCACGCAGCTGCTGCAGGGCGCCGGCGACTATCTGAACACCCAGCGCAGACTCTTCTTCAAGGTCTCCTACCTGTTCCGGTTTTGATCACCGACGTTGAACCACGAATTCACGTTGAACCACGAATTCGGCCCGCGAGGCTCTGCCAATGAAGCTTCGGGATGAATCGGGGGACCCGGGCGGAGTAGGCGTCATACTCAGCGCCGTAGCGATTCCGGAGTTCCCGTTCCTCAATCAGCGCCAGCAGGAACAGGATGATGGCGAGCGTCGGCAGCAGGATGTAAATGGTCAGGTAATTGCAGAACAACGCATACGCGACGACGCCAAGGAATAGCTGCACGTAGCGCGGATGCCGAAGCCTGCCGTAAATGCCCTCCCTCAGTAGCGGGATTTTGTGCTTTTCGGGCGATAACTCAGGTATGCCCGTGAATATGCCGGGGCGCAGATGCCTGGACAGCCGTTTGCGCAGAATCAGGGAAAAGAACGCCGGTACCAGGGCGAGCCCGATCAGAGTCGGGCTGGTGCCGAACTCCACTGTGAGCAACGGCCGGCAGAGCAGCGAAATCAATCCTGCGAGAAGCAGCATGCCTGCATAGTGGATTCCGAGTGTGAGGTGCAATCCCACCTTCCGCCAGAAGCGGATCAACGGGTGGATTGAGAACCAGTAGAGGATGACCGGCGGGAGGAATGACAGTATCGCCAGTGCGACATAATACCGGATCGAGTCCACGACTTCCTCCGCAAGGTAGAGTTGCGACGGGATTTTACCACTGCAGCCTTGATTTGCTGCCCGATAACCTCAAGAATCCGTGTTGATCTGTGTCCTGATTGTCATGTTCTTCCTTTACGGCCGCGACTGTAGGGGAAGTTTTTCCCCTGCCGATGGGATCTAAATCAGTGTACGATGGCGTTCCTGCGTGCCCTGAAATGCTGCCGGCTGTCGACCTTCCGTTGGAATCAGGCGCGGCTCGAGCCGGTCGCGGGGAAAAGTGGGGACGCTGCCTAGTTTTGGCTCGCGCGCAGCCCCAAAAGGGGGCAGTGTCCCAGGTCTGCCATAATCCTCGAGATTGGCAGGCGGTTATGCCGAAACCGGCCGGGCGTCCCCAAGTTTTCTGGCGGAAGAGAGCGGCTTTCTCCTTGACAGCTTAGGAAGGCCGCCCTATGCTTACCCCTAAGTAACATAGGAGACTGTATGGCTGCCCAGGCTGGCGTTCTTCCCGGTACACTCGACCTCCTCATCCTCAAGGCCGTCTCGCTCGGCAGGCTGCACGGCTACGGCGTGCTCCTGCGCATCGAGCAGATCTCCGGCGGCGCTTTACTGATCCAGCAGGGCGCCCTCTACCCCGCGCTGTACCGCCTCGAGCACCAGGGATTGATCGACAGCGAGTGGGGGACGTCCGAGAACAACCGGAAGGCGAAATACTACCGATTGACCGCCGCCGGCCGCCGCCGGCTCGGGCAGGAGACGGCCGGCTGGAATCGTCTTGCCGAGGCCATCGCGCGGTCGCTCGCCGCCACGCCGGAGGAACTCGTATGATCCGCGGCCTGCCGGCCCGCGTCCGATCGTTCTGGCGCGGCGTTCGCAATCCGTCAGACGTCGCCGCTGAAATGAGCGAGGAATTCCGCCACCACCTCGAGCTCCGCATCGCGGATCTGGTTCGCCGCGGCCTCTCGCCGGCCGATGCGGCGCGCCACGCACGGCTCGAATTCGGCAGCACCGACTACTACCTGGACGTCGGCCGCGAAGCCCGCGGACTGCGCCACGCCGATTCGATTCGGATCTCCTGGCTGGATCTCAAGCTCGGTTTCCGCATGCTCGTCCGGTATCCGGGGCTGACGCTTGTCGGTGGCCTGGCGCTCGCCTTCGCCATCGCGGTCGGCGCCGGCACGTTCGAGCTGGTTCACCAGCTTCTCCACCCGACGCTCCCGCTCGACGAAGGCGATCGTGTCGTCGGAATACGGCTCTGGCACGCCGCCGCCATGGGAGTCGAGGAACAGGCGTCCTATGACTTCGTCGTCTGGCGCGGTGAGCTGAAGGCCATTCGGGACGTCGGCGCGTTCCGCGAGCGCGAACGGAACGTGATCGCTCCCGACGGCCGCGCCGAGGCGGTCGACGTGGTGGAGATGAGCGCCTCGGGATTCCGCGTCGCGCGCGTGGTGCCGCTTCACGGACGCACGCTCATGGATGCGGACGAGCTTCCCGGCGCACCGCCGGTCGCCGTCATCGGCTACGGACTGTGGCAGTCGCTCTTTCAAGGCGAAGCAGACATCGTCGGCCGGACCCTGCGCATCGCCGGAAGCAACGCGACGGTTGTGGGTGTCATGCCCGAGGGCTTCGCCTTCCCGGTGTCGCACGACCTGTGGACTCCGCTGTCCCTCAGCCTTGCAAACGTCGAGCGCCGCAAGGGGACCTGGATCAATGTCTTCGGCCGGCTGGCCGACGGCGTCACGTTCAGGCAGGCACAGGCCGAGCTTGCGGCCGTCGGCCGCCGCCTTTCCGCCGAGTTTCCCGACACGCACGAGCATATCCGGCCGCAGCTGATGCCTTACCCCAAGTCGATCATCGATGTCTCGGGTTCGAACTATGCCGTTGCGATGTCCGTGAACCTGCCGGTCATCCTGCTGCTCGTTCTCGTCTGTGCCAACGTCGCGCTTCTCATGTTCGCGCGCGCAGCGACGCGCGAGAGGGAAATCGCCGTGCGCGCCGCGCTCGGCGCCGGCCGGTGGCGCATCGTCACCCAGCTCTTCGCCGAGGCGCTCGTGCTCGGCAGTCTCGCGGCGGCGCTGGGGCTCGTTGCTGTGCGCTATCTGCTGCGATGGGCGATCTCGGTCGCGGAAGCGGAGATCTTCGGCGCGGGCAATCTCCCGTTCTGGTTCGGCGACCGGCTGTCGCCGGTTACGGTGCTCTACACGATTCTGCTCACGGTCCTCGCCGCAGCGATCGCCGGCGTCATCCCCGGGCTCAAGGTGACGCGCGGACTGGGGATGCGGCTCAAGGGCGCGACAGCCGGCGGCGGCATGCTGCGGTTCGGCGGCGTGTGGACGGGAATCATCGTGGTTCAGGTCGCGGTGACGATCGCATTCCCGGTCGTCACCCACGCCGTGCGCCGCGACGCCGTTCAGATCCGGAACCTCGATGTCGGAGTCCGGGATGAAGAGTACCTGACGGCGCGCGTCCAGATGGATCCTTCGGCCGCGGCGCCGGACGCATCGCCGGAGGCGTTCCGCTCGCGCTTTCGACGGTGCATGGTGGAGCTGGAGCGACGGCTGACGGCCGACCCGGCGGTGGCCGGAGTCACGTTCGCCGACGTGCTCCCACGGATGTACCACGACCATCGTCTGATCGAGGTCGATGCCGGAGGAACCGCGCCCATGCCTCCGGACTGGCCGGCGTACCGCGTGAGCGCCGCGTCGGTGGGATTGTCCTTTTTCGACGTGTTCGAGGCGCCGATGCTCCGAGGACGCCGCTTCACTCCGTCGGAGCACGAGACCGGCGGTGGCGCCCCCCGAGCGCCTGCAGAGAGCGTGGCCGGAGGTCCTGTGATCGTCAACGAATCGTTCGTGCGCCTGGTGCTGGGCGGCAGGAATGCCATCGGCCGGCGCCTGCGGTACGTCCGTTTCGAGGGCCGCCCCAGCGAGGGCATGTCTCAGACACTGGAGGGGAACGGCGGACACAAGTTCGCGTGGCCGGCGAACCTGGCGCCGCCCGCATGGTACGAGATCGTAGGCGTGGTGCGCGACCTGGGCACGGCCCCGGAGGACGGTGATTCCAAGGTCGCGGGCATCTATCATCCGGTAGCGTTCGGGGCCCTTTATCCGGCGAAGGTCGCAATCCACGTGAAGGGTGACGCGGCGTCGTTTGGGCCGCGCCTCTATGCCCTCGCCACCAGCATCGATCCGACGCTTCGGCTCGACGCGCTGCTGCCGATGACCCGCCTCAACGATACGGAGATCGAGTTCATCAACTTCTGGTTCCGCATTCTGCTTATCGTCAGCGCGATGGCGTTGACCCTGTCACTCGCGGGGATCTACTCGGTGATGTCGTTCACGGTCGCCCGGCGCACCCGCGAGATCGGCATTCGTGTCGCGCTCGGCGGCGACCCTCGCCGCGTCATGCTCGCCGTCTTCGCACGGCCGCTGGCGCAGGTCACAGTGGGCGCGCTCGCGGGCGCGGCGCTTGTGATGTGGATCTCCGGGGCTGCTTCCTACGGGGGATTGAAGCTCGCTCAATGCGCAGGCATGGCAGGCTATTCGGCGTTGATGTTCGGCGTGTGCCTGCTCGCTTGTGTGGGCCCGACGCTCCGCGCATTGCGCGTCGAACCCACGGAGGCGCTGCGCGCAGACGGCTAGCGACTGCCGGATCGCCATGCCTCCGCACCGTCATCGCCGGCGTCACCAGCCGTTTATTCACTCAATTGCATCAGCATCGGTCGCGCAGCGTGCGCAATCGTATTCGACCTTGTTGCGCTTTGTCAATGACCGGTGCGCGGGTTCGGGGGCTTCTTCAGCGCCAGCGTGCCGACATCGAGTCTCTCGAGGGCATCTATGGCCAGAGCGGGGCTGGGACGTCCACCTCGTTTCCCTGTTTCTTTTGTAATAAACGAGGCGGCCTGACGCAATTCTCTGAAAACTCGGAAACGAGCAAGACGTCCCGAAGTTTTTGTGGGCCCCGTCAGTACGCAAAGCCGCAGGAGATGCATCAGAGTCAGTATTTAGGTCTCCAGGCGTCTGCTGGGCTCGGTAGAGCAAGCGCTCGACTGCTTGGCGGAGTGTCAAGTGGGCCCCAAAATAATGTGCCGAGTTTTTGGGCCGAAATCGATTATAGACTGATTCTACACGAGTTGGAGCTAAACGCGCAGCATTGCCATAACTCATGCACCGGCAGAGACTTACAGAGACTCAGAACATTATTCTACTTATCGGAAGCTGAACCGAGGGCCGGGCACCCCTGGACGGGAGTGAATTTCGGCCGAGCAGGCAGCTTGAACTTCCTATGCACCGCTCAGCAAGTTTTTTTCCAGTTCTCTGCGCGACTCCTCCGTGAGGCCGGAAAGAGCGAATGATAGGGAATTGTTTTGCAGGGAGTGGGTGAGGATGGGGCGCCTGCAGGAGGCCGATGACTTGCGCCGCCAACAGTTGGATCGGGCCCGATACGAGACCGAATGCGCGCGGCAGCGCTATCATTAATTATTGCAGGTAGGTCTTGACATCGGGGATGCGGAGTAAAATATACGGCGGGTTGCTATTGCTGTAATCCGGCGGTCCGCTTCGAGTCATGGCTGGATGAGGCGGAGCTCCTTGAAATAACTGCGGAAGAAGCCCCGGTCGCGGGCCAAAAGAGCTTCGGCCTGAACCTGAGCATGGGCTGCAATCAGGAAGTCGGCAATCATCCGCTTTTGAGCGTCCGCGCCCCGCCGGGAGCGCGAGCGGCCCTGGTGATACCGCCGCCAATACGAGCCCGCGAGACGCGCTGCCTCCTCGGAGACCGACAGATACTGGATGCCCAGGGAATCCATCGCCGCCGCAAAGGGGCCGTCCGAAGCGAAGTGGGCACGGACCTCCGACCATACTATGTCGCTGGCGACCAGGCTGCCGGAATTGTACGCGCGCCGAAGGGCTTCGCGGGATCCGGGGCCGAATGCGGCGTCGCCCGCGAATACATCGAGCAGGACCGACGTGTCGACCGCTGTTTTCACTGCCGTCTCCGGCCGCGCTTCTGCACCGTTCCGGGACGGGGTCCGCGCATCGCATCGAGAAGCGCGTCGACGCTCGCGGGCAGCTTCAGGAGCCCGTACAGCCTGTCGACCGGGTGCTCACCGGCAGTGCCCTTGCGGAGCAGCGCTCCCTCCGGGTGGGGCTCGAAGATGACCGGGGTTCCCGCGGGTTCCCGCACGCAGGCCGAGGGCTTCCCGAAGCTCAGCCGGTATCGTGATCTGCCCCTTGCTCGAAATCCTGCTGCGCATACTGACCATTGTAAAGCCTAAATAGTAGGAAAGTAAAGGACAAATCATCAAGATGATCGGGTATATCGTTTATCCGTGACGATGCACCGCGGTCAAGGTCTCCGCGCGCGGCCGCCCCGGCCGCCCCGATCACCGCGCTCGCCGCGATACCCCCTGGAGTCGCCGCGCGATCCGGCCTCCTTCAGGTACTGGGCAAATCTCTTCTTTTGTTCCTCATTCAGGATTGCCTCTATTTTGGCATTCGCCTGGGCACGGATCGCGTCCAGGTTTCGTTCTGTTTCCAGTCTGCATCCAGCGCT
Organism: Acidobacteriota bacterium; assembly: GCA_017860135.1. Lineage (GTDB taxonomy): Bacteria > Acidobacteriota > UBA6911 > UBA6911 > UBA6911 > JAFNAG01. The sequence continues at coordinate 5,145 of JAFNAG010000320.1, read as the reverse complement.
ACAATTTCGTAATTGACATCGACAAATGCATTACGCTTTACAACGAGAACCCCGGTGATTTTCCGACCTGGATCCGCAGGAGCTACCATCACGCGTTGATGGGTTGCATACGATGCCAGGATCCCTGCCCGGAAAACAGGGGTATTGGTCAGATTACGGGAAATCTTGAGGACATCTCCGAGGATGAAACCCGCAAAATCCTGAACGGAACGCCGGATGATGCGCTGTTGAAATCTCTGCAGCGCAAGCTCAGGCAATTTCCGGCCGCAGCCTCCAAAGAGCTTTTTCCCATCCTGACGAGGAACTTTAGCGTTTTGGCGAAACCCTAGAACAGGCATGCAGGCTCTTGTCGGTAGCCGCCGGCGGCTGTCAACTTGCCGGCATCGATATCGCCAAAAGCCTGCTCTACACGGAAACGGGCGAGATGGGTGGGAAGGACCTCCGGTCAGGCAAGTTTTTTTCCGGCAAACACCGTTTGACGCAACTGCTGCGAATTTTCAGTCAGACGGTGTTCTTCTGCCTGTTTCTGTATCTGCTTCTGGGAACCCGGCACGCCGGAAAAGACACTATTGGAGCGGTGGAGCGATTCTTTCACTTCGATCCGCTTCTCGGAGCGGCCACCTTTCTCGCTTCCCGGACTTTCTTCAAGGCCTTTCTTTTGGGGCTTGTCACGATCGTTGTCACCGCACTCTTCGGCCGTTACGTTTGCGGCTGGGTTTGCCCTCTGGGATCATTGCACCATTTCACTTCATTCCTGTTCCGGAGGACAAAGGGGAGCAAACCCCGCCTCCAAAAAGATAACCATCTTGGTTGGAAGTACCTCATCCTGGTCTTCATTGTAATCGGCAGCATCTTTAGGCTCGATCTTGCCGGATTCATGGACCCGCTTTCTTTCCTGTACCGATCGTTTACCGCGGCGGTGATGCCTGCGGTCTCGATGACGATCGGCGCCGGCACATCTTTGTTTCTCCAGGTGGGATTGCCGTATCCGGGAGAGCGCTGGGCCCGATACCTGCAGGATCTGGCCGGTAACACGACCTTCCGGCAAGCGCTTTTTATCGGGCTCATTTTCCTGGGAGTCATTCTTCTCAACGGAGTCCGGCCGCGGTTCTGGTGCCGCTTCCTTTGCCCGGCCGGAGCATTACTCGGCCTTTTGAGCCGGTGGAATCTGGTCCGGCTGAAAATCGACACCAGCCGATGCAACGGATGCCGTCTATGCACCCTTCATTGCCAGGCGCAGGCAACCCCCCACCCGAATGAAAAGTGGAATCGGGCTGAATGCATGTACTGCTACACCTGTGCATCCGAATGCCCGCACCAGGCCATCAGTTACCCGCCGGGTCCGGCGGCTGCGGATTCGCATGTCGTCAACCTTTCGCGCCGCGAGGTTATTTTCACCTCCACGCTCGGGCTGGCTACCGTTCCCTTGATTGCCCTGACGGGCGCTGAGCGGCCCTCGGAAAAGCTCATTCGCCCCCCGGGAGCTTTGCCTGAGCTTCAGTTCCTCGCCAAGTGCATCAAGTGCGGCGAGTGCATGAAGGTTTGCCCAACAAACGGCCTCCAAAACGCGTTCCATGAGGCCGGCTTCCTCGGGATCTGGACACCTGTCCTCGTGCCCCGAATCGGATACTGCGAGTATTATTGCTCGCTCTGCACTCAGGTCTGCCCGACCGGCGCGATCCAGGAGCTGACGATCGAAGAAAAGCTCCAGACCAGGATTGGCATGGCATGGATAAAAAAACATCGCTGCCTGCCATACGCGCTGGGCGAACCGTGCCGCGTCTGCGAACAGAGGTGTCCGACCTCGCCCAAGGCGATTCAGATGGTGGAAACCAGGTTCAGCCTGCCCGACGGAACGACGCACGCTCTGAATGCTCCCGTAGTAGATCCCGAGCTCTGCAACGGCTGCGGCGTATGTGAAACAAAGTGCCCGGTGGTGGATGAGCCGGCAATCTACTGCACAAGTTTCGGTGAGTCGCGCTCCGAGAAGGAACTGTCGTTTCCCGAATACGGCAAATAAGTTGTGTTGCGGATGACTATCATTTGCTCGGGGTGGTCTCCGGCCGACGGTGATGGGAGAGCCGTCGTTGCCCAGGTAGCTGACCGTGACCGTCGAGGCTGCGGCGCCCCCACCCGCAGGCAGGCCCAATGTCACCCGTGCCAGGGCGGAGCTCACAAAAACGCCATATCCATCAGTACCGGCATAAATAATTGTCGAATCGTGCGGGTCGATCGCAAGGGCACTGGCAGCATGATACCGCGGCAAACCGGTATTGACGACCTTCCAGCGGTCGCCCCTCCGGCGGCAAATCAGCCGGATCCCGTCAGACTGATGCGCCGACGGGGCGTCGCAGACCGACCGTGACAACCCGGTCGCCGGCCAACTGACGTTTGCTCAATTCGTTCCCGACGGCTTCCCCGACCTGCGCGGCTGTGAGGCCGAGAACCGGCACGGTACCGATCAGCGGCAGCCGGATCACGCCGGTGTCCGATACGACATAGATGCGCCGCAGGTCGGGCTCGCCGGCGATTTCGATTACGAGCAGGTCGCCCGTGCGTACCGTCTCGTTTGCATCGGTGACCGGCGCCGAAGAAGTCAGGAGCCGCAGGTCGCGCTCAGCGGCTTCTGCGGCTTTACGGCGCGCTTCCATCCCGGCGTCGGAAACGTCGAACGACCTGGCATCCCGCCTCGCCTGTTCTGCCGCGGCTCTGCGGCGCTCCTCCGGGACGGCCGTTCCGATTTCGAGCAGAGCCCGTTCCATTTCCGCGATCTCTGCCCGACGTTCGGCCTGGCCGCTCAGGAGGAGCTCCCGGAACTGACCTCCTTGTCGGGCGGCAACGATCTGCCGTTCGAGCTTGCCCAGCTCCGCCTCGGTTTCGACCAGCGTCTGTGTACTTTCCAGTCCAACCTGGACCAGCTGTTTCACGCGCTCATACCGCTCGCGGGCGAGCTTCAGCGCGGTTTCCAGCTCCGCGATTTCTGCCTCCAGCTGCGCTCCCCCGCGCGCACGTTCCTGTTCTCGCATTTGCTGTTCATGTTCGGCACGCCGGGCCTCCTCGGCTTTACGCCGATCGCTTTGCGAGGTGGAACCGACACCCTGCGAGACCCCGAGCACGCCGCCGGCGACACCGCCTGGCACGCCACCCACGACCCCGCCTGGCACGCCACCCACGACCCCGCCTGGCACGCCACCAACGACACCACCAGCGACACCGCCCGGCACGCCGGACTGCACGCCCGCCGGGCGCGCCTCCTGGTCTGAGACGGGCGGCGACGTCAGGGCCGCCGGTACAAACGCGCCGGCCAGCAGCAGCAGGACCAAGGACGGCATCCATCCGGCGCCGGCACGATCCGCTCCCGGCTTCCCATCAAGGATCCGGCGCACGCGGCAAAGCAGAGACCCGGCAGTGGCGGCCATCACGACGCGCGGCGTCCCGATGGCGGCCAGATCCGAAAGCGCCGTCACGTACACCACGCGGTCGCAAACATGGATTGCAATGTCGTCGCAGCAGTGTTCACGCTCCGTGCGCACGAGCCTCGAGATCCACCACACGGCCGGATGATAAAAGAGCAGCGTTTCGACAGCCGACTGCAGCAGATTCACCAGGTAGTCGTACCGCCGCACGTGCGCGAGTTCGTGTGCCAGCAGCGCCTCGATCTGCGCCATCGACAGGCCGGTCATCGCCGCGGCCGGCAGCAGCACCACCGGCTTGAGCCAACCGATCGTCACCGGCACTGCCACCGCCGCCGACTCGAAGAGCCTGACCATGCGATCGAGCCGGAGCCGGCCGGCAAGGCGGCGCGCCAGCGCTCCAATCTCCGGTACGGCCGGCCGGACCGCGCGCGTGACGAGGCGCCTTGCGACCAGCCAGCCTCCGAGCAGCCGAACCGAGAGAGCGACAACGCCCGCGAGCCAGACAACGATGATGAGCGACGATACCAGGGGTCGCCAATCCCCGCCGGGCAGGATCGTGGAGTCCGTGGGTTGGGGAGCCGGAACGTCGGCAGCAATGCGTACATCCGGTGGTGCAAGAACCTGCGGGTTGCGGACAACCCGGTCCGCGGGAGCCGGCTGCGATTGGAGTACCAAAAACGTCACGATCGGCGCAGCGAGCATGACGGCGAGCGCCGCAGTCCCGACCGCATAGCGCACCGGTGCTGTCAGGCGCGCGGCACGCAGCAGCAAAAAAGCCGCCAGGCCGATCGCAGCTCCCTGCCAGATGAAGTGGACCAGCGTCCACGCCAGGTCCTGTGCCCACAGGGCATCAAGGGGAATGTACGTGTTCATTGTCCACGCTCCTTTCGGTACTCACGGATCATGCGCCGGATCTCGGCCATCTCCGCGACCGACGCCGGCTGAGACTTGAGCGCCTGCATCACCAGGGCCGCAGCCGACCCGCCGAACGCACGGTCGAGAAGATCGGCGACCAGCTGCCGCTGCGTATCGTCGCGCCCATGCCGGGCCGTGTAGACGTGCGTTCGTTCGGACTCGTCGCGGGTGACCAGGCCCTTCCCCGCCATGATCTGCATCAGCTTCAGCGTCGTCGTGTAGCCCGTGTCGCGGGCTGCCGACAATACATCATGCACCTGCCGGACTGTGGAGGGCCCCCGGTCCCAGAGCACCTGCAAAATCGCCAGTTCGGCATCCGTCGGACGAAAGCGAATGGGTATCATGAGCTCATTATACGAAGATTTTCGTATTTGTCAACGAAAACTTTCGTGGTTCCCTCGGCGCTGGAGAATTTTTCACGGCCAAGGGCTTCAGCCTGTCGATCCGGAACAGCCTCTCATGCGTTAATGGCGCTCCCTGTGGCCCGGGTGTCGGGCGGCGGCGAAGGCCACAATTGGGTTCCCGGCCTCCCCGCCAAACTGCTTGGGATGATTCTCCCATGGTGCCATGATCGGGCTCATGGCGATCCGGGGAAACATCGAGCTGGCAAACCTGAACACCTATTTCCTGTTCCCCTTCTCGATCGACAAGATAACCGTTGTGGAAAACCACCGGGACGTGTGGGCCAAGTACACGCATTGGATCGACGGACTGGACGAGTGGATCGCCGAGCACCGGACGGAAAAGAACTCAGGGATCGCCGTTCACCTCGGGAAACGGCGCCGTGATCCGTATGCGCGCTTCGACCTGGAAT
>JAFNAG010000319.1 GCA_017860135.1 Acidobacteriota bacterium | reverse complement strand
CGACGACGCCCTGGCGCACCTTCAGGACTTCGAGACCAACACCCGCAAGGGGCAGTACTCGTTCCGCCAGAAGAAGCACGAGATCGATTCCGGCAAGCTTTCGGTGGTCGCCTTCGTGCAGGACGAAGCCACCAAGAAGATCCTGCAGGCAGTCTACGTCAAGGTCGAGGGCGAGTAGGGGCGAGGCCGGCAACGCGGCCGCAGCGGCGAACCCGAGGCCTCGCCAGCCCGCATCTTCCCGGCGCTCGACTTCCCGGCCGCCTTGTGCACCCATGTCCCGGGTTCGCGACAGCAGCTGCTCAGGTTTTACGGAACTTTTTCCAATGCGCGCCGGGTTTCGGCACAGGCTCCTGCCGGGGAATCCGCCCTCCTGGGTGTTCGGACCCGTCTGGACCGTTCTCTACCTGATGATGGCAATCGCCGCCTGGATTGTCTGGCGACAACGGGGATTCAAGGAGGCCGCCGGGGCTCTGGGAATCTTTGCGCTTCAACTCGCGCTCAATGCCGCATGGTCGCCCCTGTTCTTCGGCCTGCGCAATCCTTTGGCCGGGCTTGTGGACATCATCCCCTTGTGGGCAGCGATTATGGCGACGATTGTCTCATTCTGGAAGATCTCGCGGTCGGTTGTGGAATCGTTCGGCATGCATGTACCTCCCGCGGTCGGTGGGCTGTTGCCGCCCAACGCAGCGTTGAGCGGCGCCGGAGCGCGGAGGCGTCCGCTCCAACGGCTGGTTAGGCGTCAGACTGGGCATATATGATTTTCCCGGCCTCAATAGATATGAAGCCGGTGGCCACCATTGCCTGTAGTATCTGAGCTATGTCCGACTCTTCGATGGCCGGTTGGAAATGTGCCCTAATTGCGCTGCTCATGGTCTTTTCTGTCCGCGGCTTTGTGACCTCGGGTCTCTTGAGTTTTGCAATAAATGTTTCCGCCCTCTCGGCCGGTGGTTTGCGAGCGCTTTTCTTCACAAAGGGAATTTCGGCGATCGATTCGGCGCGTGCGGCTAGTATCTTGTGCGCTTTTAAATACTCAATGAGTGGATCGAACCCCTTATCACGAGACACTATGTGAAAGAAGGCCCCTGGTTCTTCAACTGCCAACCTGCCGATGTAGTAAGCAATGTGGAAGTCGAGGGCATTCGGGCCGGTTCCTGATATTTTCACGTATTGGGCACGCTGGCCGAGCGTCTGGAGGGTGGCCGCAATTTCGAACGGAACCTTGGACTGGTTCGCACCAAAGAACAGTAGCACTCGGAAATTTTCATGGTTTGGATCTTCGATTGAGTCTGGCTGGAAGCTCTCGAAGTCGATTAGGACGACGTTTCTTCGCATTTTATCGAAGCCTTTCTTTCTGACGCATAACGTTGGCGCTCAATTGAAGGGCGCATCTCCGTTCTGTTCCGCGGCCGTGGGATGAAACGTTGCCTGGCTGAGGGTCGCGAGCGATTCGAACTGCTTATCGGCGCCGCCGTCCTTGCGAATAACCTCATGGTTATTTCGTATATGCGGGACTGATATTTTTCCGCGGGCTTGCCCGGAGCCTATCGCCTCTTTCTCCTTGATCTCCCAGGTAGATATGCTTATAAGTTGCTCCATCTATCGAGAGGGCCAAATCGTCAACACGCCACCGAGGCGAAACGTCTGTCGAGTTGCCAATCGGAGGGAACGCCAATGACACTTACTCGCACCGTGGGACGCGCACTGATGGCGCTGCTCCTTGCCGCCATCTGCGTTAACGTCAGTTTCGCACAGGACGGTTATCGCACGCCGCCCGATGCGATCACCAAGATCCTCGACTCGCCGACACCTCCGGCCGTGTCGGCGAGCAGCGACCGGCGATGGCTGCTCATCACGACGTCCGACACCGTGGAAACCATGATTGCGGAGCTCGCCGAGCCGACCCTGTTCCTCGCGGGCAGTCGATTCCAGACGCAGCCCCGGTACCGCATCGATGTCGAAGGTGTGCGCACCGCGTCGCTGAAGCCGGTCGAGGGGGGAGCTGAGGTCCCGATTCCTGTGCCTGAAGGCGCCCGGCTCACCCCGCCGCAGTGGAGCCGTGACGCGAAGCGCCTCGCGTACTTCATGATCACGCCGGGCCGGATGACGTTGCACATCTTCGACGTTGCGACGAAGGCAAGCCGCGCCGTCAACGCCCCCGGCGTCGAAGGACGCCTCGCCTCAGCGGGGGGCTGGTCGCGGGACGGCAAGCACTTTCTCTTCAGTGCGACGACACGCGAGGGTGCATCGCTCTGGGTGGCGGATGTCGCCGCGGGATCGGCGAGGCGACTCACGCCTCGGAGGATCAACTACGTGGCGGGCGGATGTTCGTGGACCGCGGGGCGCGCGCCAGCCGTGTGTCTTTTGTTTCCCGAAGGTCGTGGCGCAGAGCCAAAGGCACCCGAGGCGCCCGCCGGACCGATCGTCCAGGAATCGTACGGTCGTGCAGTGCCGGCGCGCACCAACACCTACCTGCTGAAAGACCGGCACGACGAATCCCTCTTCGACCACTATATGATGTCGCAGCTCGTGGTCGTTACGCTCGACGGCAAGATCTCGCCGCTCGGCCAGCCCGCGATTCACTCGCTGCCATCAGTTTCCCAGGACGGCAGGTATCTGCTGGTCCGCATGATCCATCGTCCTTACTCCTATCAGGTGGGCATGGGGAACTTCCCGGTGAAAACGGAAGTGTGGACGCTGGATGGGAAGGTCGTGCGCACCGTGTACGACCGGCCGTTGATCGAGGCCCAGCCGAGCATGCGGGACTCCACCACGCCCGGGATCCGCACCATCCTCTGGCGTGCCGATGAACCGGCGACGTTGTTGCTGGTGCAGGCGCTCGACGATGGGGATCCGCGCAAGGATGTCGCCAAGCGCGATCGCGTATCGATGCTGAAGGCGCCGTTCACCGGAGAGCCGCAGCCGTTCGTCGAGACGGAAATGCGCTTCGGCGGCATCCAGTGGCTGAGTCCCAAAGTTGCGATCCTCAGTGATTTCAGCTCGCAGAAAACGCGAGCGCGATCGTGGGTGATCGATCCGTCCCTTCCTGGCGGCGGCACGCCGCGACCTCTCTGGGACTACAACATCGAGGACCGCATTGTCGCTCCGGGCAATTTGATGTTCCAGTACGACCTCGCGAGCGATCGCTCGCTGCCAATCACCAGTCCGGATGGACGTTGGTACTACCTGACGGGTTCCGGTGCTTCGAAGGACAAGGAGGGTGATCGGCCGTATCTCGATCGCATGGAGATGGCAACGGGGAAGACCGAGCGGCTCTGGCGGTCGACGCCACCTTATTACGAGAGCGTCGTCGCGCTTCTGGATCCGTCCGCTGCCAAGGCAATCATCCGCCGCGAATCGCCAACCGAACGGCCCGACTACTACGTGCTCGACATCGCGTCCAGGAACCTCGCACGTCTGACCAACCTGCCAGATCCGGCGCCGTTCTTCTCGAGTGTGAAGGCGGATTTGATCACGTACGCGCGTCCGGATGGCGTACAGCTTTCGGGGACGCTGTATCTGCCGCCGGGGTATGACAAAACGCGCGACGGCAGGCTGCCGTTCTTCCTGTGGGCGTATCCGGTTGAGTTCATGTCGCAGGACGCGGCGTCGCAGGTTGCGGGATCGCCGTATCAATTCCGTCGTCCGAGCCGCGCAGACCACCTGCTCCTGCTCGCGGCCGGCTACGGCGTGCTCGACAATCCCTCGATGCCGATCGTTGGCCAGGGGGGGAAGGAGCCGAACGATACCTATGTGCCGCAACTCGTCGCGAGCGCAAAGGCGGCGATCGACAAGCTCGATGAATTGGGTGTCGGGGACCGCAACCGAATGGCCGTGGGCGGCCATTCCTACGGCGCATTCATGACCGCCAATCTGCTGGCGCACTCGGATCTGTTCCGCGCAGGCATCGCTCGCAGCGGGGCGTACAACCGCACGCTCACGCCGTTCGGTTTTCAGGCCGAGCCGCGCACCTACTGGCAGGCGCCGGACGTCTACGATCAGATGTCGCCATTCCATTTCGCCGACAAGATCAAGGAACCGATTCTGCTGATCCACGGCACGCACGACAACAATCAGGGGACGTTCCCGATTCAGTCGGAGCGCATGTTCGCTGCGCTCAAAGGGAACGGCGGCAATGTCCGGTACGTCCAACTGCCGCTCGAGTCGCATGGGTACATCGCGAAGGAAAGCCGGCGGCATGTGATTTGGGAGATGGTGAACTGGCTCGACACGTACGTGAAGCTGCCCAAGTAGCGCACCACGCCTCAATCGGGCAGACGTTGAATTCGGGCGACAGGCTGTGCGATTCCCGAATTCGAACATGAGGATTCCAGCCGGCAGTGGCCGGCCACTCGGGAATCGCGCAGCCTGTCACGCGAGATTGAGGCCATCGGCCATGCGGACATGGTGGAAAGTGACCGTTAGGCCGCCGTGTCTTTCCCCCAGAGCAGAACAATGAGCATACCCACGACACTCATCATCAGGGTGTACACAACAATGTCAACCACCATCACTGCGAAGTTATTGTACATTTTCGTCATGGACCAGAAACCCAAGTCCATGCCCGATGCCAGCAGAACTCCAAAAACCGCTCCGGTCTTCAGGCCATCCAAAATCGCTTTCGCTCCCGCCCATTTCAAAACCATCGTCAGCAGGAGGCCGGTAAGGAGACTGGAAGCAATCATAGCCCACCAGATCATCTCCTGCATTGGCCTTGCGGCGCATTGGTTCATATTGGCTGTCATATAATTCATCAGCAAGACACCATAAACCAGCCAACCCAGCAGGAAGAAGACAATTCCGCCGGCAACAGCCCCTTTGAGAATTTTCATGTTCCGTTCCTCCGTGAATGGACAGACGTTTTGCTTTTTAGGATCTCGCGCTTGGGCGAGGATAGCATAGCATGGGGGCAAGGAATCAAGCGTGTCCCGGTCGTCTTTGCCCTTCTGGATCGTGACGCCAAGTTTGGGATGGAGGTAATCGACCTGCTCCCGGCCAGCGGGATCAAGCCCAAGTCCATAGGAAGTTCAAGCTGCCCTCTCGGCCGAAATCCGCTCCCGGCCAGGTGTGCCCGGCCCTCCGTTCAGCTTCCGATCAGGAGGATTCTGTCAACTTGGCTCTTTTGCTGGCGTGATCCGCGAAAACTCCGTCCTAACTGATTTCATTGGGTTTTTGAGCTCCTCAGACCCATCCTACGGGCATGAAGATTCTGCTGGCGATGCTGGTCGTACAAATTCTCGATCTGCTTGTTTTCGCTTGGCTCCACCGGGTGGCATTTATGCGGATTCTCGCACTGAGGCAGCAGCTCTGCGTCTGCAAGCGCAAATGGAAGCCGCCCAAGATAAGAAACAGGGATCGGTTGTTCTGGTCGTTGCTCTCAAGGATCTGGAGAGACTGGAGATCGGAGCTGATCCTTGAGTGTCCAAAGACCGCGATCCGATGGAGGGAAAAGAAATTTCGGGAGTTCTGGTGGAGGAAATCTCAGCGCAGGCCAGGCAGACCGGCGATTGCTAATGAACATATCCACTTCATTCTGCGGATATCGTCCGATCATCCGGAGTACGGCGAGGATCGCATCGCCCTGGAGTTGGAGGTGAAGTTTGGTATTCGCCATGCCAGTTCGACCATCCGGAAATACATGGTTAAGAGGCATTTAGGACCGACAGATTCTCAAGCCTGGCGAAGATTTTTGAAGAACCAGGCCAGGGCTATATGGGCTTGTGACTTTTTTGTGCAGCACACGAGGGATTGAACGGGATTCCGGATCCACCGTCAAGGTCAAGACGACCGTGTCGAAGGTGGCCAGCACATCGGACAAGCTGCGGCTGCACATTGCGCTGGTGGAAGGGCACGTCCGCTACAGCG
>JAFNAG010000701.1 GCA_017860135.1 Acidobacteriota bacterium | reverse complement strand
ACCAGGAAGCGAAGTTCGTGTTTCGGGTTTATCGCGTAGTCGAAATGGACCCGGCCGTACGCGAAGGGCCCCGATCCCTGAATATCGCGCAGGGAGAATTTAGTGCCCGTCTCGTTCGGGATCCGAACGTCGTTGCGGCTCTGCCAAACGGGTCCGGATTCGATCTCCACCCCATACTTCTTCCTTTCGGCGGCGCTCAGTTCCACCGCGACACTCAGAGTGAGCAGCCCCGCCAAAAACAGCCTTCCTGCATTCTTCATCCGTGATCTCCTTCGATCATCCCCCTGCCCGTCAGGCTTGCCGAGCCGGGTTGACACTCGTGTCTGGCCGCTTGGCCTGAAGGTCTTGCTGAGCCCATACTCCCGCTCATCGATCCTTCGAATGCTCCCTCTTCGTCCTCTGATCCGGGCGCCGACGCGCCTCCCTGCGTGCCCTCTGTCAGATGCTGGTAACAGATGATATGTCGCCTGAAACGTCCGGGCCTCGGTTACGGCGGCATTCCACTCCCGAGCCGCATCGCTGGATAAGGCCTTCTGGCGCACCCCTACCGTGCCTGCAGCACTGAATTGAGGGATGTCCAGGAATCCTCGGTCGTACTACTTGCGCTCCAGCCGCTTCTTCTTTTCCTCGTAGTGGCGATTGGACCACCGGCCGCGCTCGAGCGCCCTGGTCTCATCGTCAGCCGCGGCCAGCGGCACCTGAAACTCCACCTTGGCGCCCAGTCTGGACACCAGCAAACGCACGTTTTTCCCGGCGGGCTGCGCCCGCTCCAGAGACACAAAGACATTAGGGTCGATGTTGGTTTGGCAGAATCCCGTCCGCTCGAACTCGAGGATGACATCCCCCGCCTGTATTCCTGCTCCGGCAGCCGGGCTATTCGGTTCCACCGCCACGACCCGGATGCCTGGTTCGGGTTGTTGCCGGAGCATGGCGCCGAGGTAGGGCCGCCGTTCGGCTTCGACACGCTCGGCGCCTGCCGCCCGCGCTGCGCCCTGTGCCGCCAGCGCCCCGGGATCGTAATGTGAGAAGAAATCCACCGGGGCGGACGCCTCGGGGCCGTTATAGTGCAGGGATATGCCTGAAGGCCGGTAATACTCTATCAGGTTGCCGTTGGCATCGACTCCGGTGCGGAAGGGTTGCCCCAGGCTGGACCACTTCTGGTACTGCGTTCTCTCGTACGCCCGCTTGAAGTAGAGGTCGATGGTTTCGATGATTTCCGTCTGGCGGTTGAATCGGATCGAGATGCGGCGCGCTTCGTGACACGAGGGATCGTAGTCGTGGCGCTCGCCCTGAGCAACGCTTCCTTGCGCGTCCGTCACCCGCAGAACCTGGCCGGCTTGGTCATACGCGCAGCGCCACCGGCCGAGGATCTTGACGCGCGGTCGCCATAGATCGCGCTCGCGGGAAGGCCGGCGGCATCGTACTCCCAGGCCGGGTTCACCCCGTTCGGATAGGCCAATGAAGCCAGGCGGCTTTTCGCGTCATAGCCGAATACGATCGCTCTATCGTCCGGAAGCCTAACGGCGTTGAGCCGGCCCGCTGCGTCATAGTCATAGTGCAGCACGCGCCCTTCCGAATAGGTGAACGTCGTCAGCCGGCCGGCATCGTCCTAAAGATACCCGAGCGTCCGCTGGTGGATCCGGAGGAGTTCACTCCCCGCACGATGGTGCGGCCCGGCTGCAGGCTGCTCCTTAGCGGCGAGCTGGGCTTTGCGCGCAGCTTTCCATTCCGCGATCGACTTCACCGCCTCGATGGCGGCATCGATATGGGCTTGCGTGCGGACCTCGCCGGCAGGTCCAGTCAAGGCTGCGTCGTTCACCCCCGTAGCATCCGCCTGCCTCTCGGCCCGGGTGTCATCGCCTTCCCGTTCTCGGATCCGTAACAGGTGCGCGCACCGGCAGGATTCCCTACCAGGCGCTCAAGCAGCATTCTTATCCGCCAATGTTGCCGAACTGCCGCGCCGCCAGATTCCTGTCCACAGTTGCGGGTATTCCGTTGGTCTTGAGTGGGCGCTCACCCGGAGGGAGCTGGTGAGTATCGCAACACCAAGGAAAACGATGTACAGGCCGGCGTAAGAATAGCGTGAGTGCGTGACCCACTGAATCAGGCGCGACGGGAGGGAACGGTCCCGGCATATCAGAACGTCGCCATCTCTTATGCTGAAGCGGACGTCGTCATGGCGCAGGTTGTTGGCTGATCGAACCGATGCGGGGCCCGATGATCGCACGGGAAGCCTTCACAAATCCTTCTGCCGGGGGCATTGATCACCGCGAGGGATGGACTATTGAAAACCGCTGATCAGTATCACATCGCGAGACGTGGTGCCGCGGGCAACGGCGAGGTCCTTGCCGTCGCGCGACCAGTCAAAGGAGTAGATACGCTCTGATTTGAAATTAGTGATCTGCTTAGGCTGGCCGCCCGAAAGCGGCTGACGCCAGATGTTGGAAACGCCGCCGCGGGTCAGGCAGTAGTCCAGCGCCTTGTCCGCCGGCGCCCATCGCAATCCTACAGCACCAGCGGGAAGATCGAACCTGTACAAAGGCTGTCCGCCATCGAGGGAAACCACAGTCAGGACGTTGGGGCTCGACACCGTGGCTCCCCAGGCTGTATGTGCCAGCATCTTTCCGTCCGGGGAGATTCGGGCTCGCGGGCTGTTCCGATTCGGGGTTTTCAGCTGAGTTGGCACACCACCCTGAACAGGCATTCGCCACATGCTCTCGCTGATTGTGAGGTCATACACCACCCACCTGCCATCCGGGGAACAGGAGGGAAAGCCCGCAAATGCTTCGTTTGTCAACTGCGTAGGATTGGAGCCGTCTTCTTCGATTCTCCACACGTTCAGCTTCTCATTTCGGAAGGATGAAAACACAACGTAGCGGCCGTCCCCGCAGGCTGCAGGCGAGCTATTGTTCTGTTCACCCGGCGCGATCACCGTTCGGTTGCTGCCGTCCGGACGCAGGGAGACTAGTTCTCCGTTCATGTTACTGTAAACAATTCCACCGTTGGGCATCCAGGAGAGGCTGGAAACTGCAGGGCTTCCCGAGGTGATCCGGCGGGCGCGCGAGGCGTCGCCGGCGATCGCCACCCAGAGGTCTGAAGCCGTCCGATCGTTGGTGACACGGCGGGCTTCTCCGCCGGGGATGGAGATGTGCCAGAGCTGTCCGCGGAATCCCTGGGATGGGTCTCCAATCGCCGCCAGCAGGCTTATGCTCCCGAGGACTACAGCATCTTCCGGAACTACATTCGTTCGGGGTCGGCCGGTCCAGCCAGGGGGACGCATCGGCCAAAGAGGAGAGAGCAAGATGAATCGACGTTACTGCCGTCCCAGCATGTTCAAAAGGGTCCTTTTAAGTTTCGCCCGGACATTCGCATGTTCCGGGGCCCCTGCCAGATTAGTCCATTCGTTGGGATCGTTCCGATGGTCGTAGAGCTCCTCGGCCCCATTCTCGTAGAGCGTATACCTCCATCGTTCTCCGCGAACCGAGAAATTGTGGTACTGGCCTCCCTCTTTCTTTGTTTCTCCGAAGACAGCGATCAGCGCCACGTCAGGGCCGTCCCATGCCCCGGCAACGGGGTCTTCGACGAATGGCCTCACACTGTGT
>JAFNAG010000090.1 GCA_017860135.1 Acidobacteriota bacterium | reverse complement strand
AAAAACGACCCCGTATGGCGGTGCACGCTGCTTCGGCCCCTCCGGGATGGTATGCTGTGCATGCATGACCAGAGGGCTCACGGCCCGGGCTGTTTTGCGCAAGCCCTTCAGGGTCGGTGTGTTGGTGGTACTTGAGTGGGAGGATGCCGCCTCCCCCAGGGCTTGCGCCCTGGGCTTTCCTGCCGCACCCCTGGTGGGGTGCGGCCCGTATCATACCCCACCGTCTGAATCGCAGAAATTTCCGTTCAGGATGCGCGAATCGTCCGCGGATTTGCTATACTTTCGCGGCCTGATTTTTGACGGGGAGGAAGTTGGAGCACCCGCTATGTACAGGATTGTGAAACGACGGCAGCTCGGCCCGGTCACGTTTTTGTGGGATGTGCTGGCGCCTGACGTGGCGCGCGCCTGCGAGCCCGGCCACTTCATCATGGTACGGATCGACGAAACCGGCGAGCGCATCCCGCTCACGGTTGCGGATTACGACCGTGAGAGCGGCACAGTGACGATTGTGGTCCAGGCAGTCGGCAAGACCACCTTTCAGATGATGGCGCTGCCTGAGGGCGGCTCGGTCCTGGATTTCATCGGGCCGCTCGGCGTTGCTTCCCGTCTCGAGAAGCGGAACAAAGCCGTGCTCGTGGGAGGCGGCCTCGGAGTGGCGCCGGTTTTTCCCCAGTTGCGGCGCCTCAAGGAACTCGGTTCCCATACGATCTCCATCATCGGTTTTCGCAGCAAGGACCTCATGTTCTGGAACGACCGGTTCGAGCGTTACTCCGACGAGTTCCGCGTTGCGACCGACGACGGGTCATTCGGAACTCGCGGATTTGTGACGGTCGTGCTCGACCAGGTCCTCAAAGAGCACAATGACATCGATGAGATCATCGCGATCGGCCCGCTGCCCATGATGAAAGCATGCGCCGCGCTCTCGCGTCCGTTTGGCATCCGCACGATGGTGAGCCTGAATTCGATCATGGTCGACGGCACCGGCATGTGCGGGTCGTGCCGCGTGACCGTGGGAGGAAAAGTGATGTTCGCGTGCGTCGACGGGCCGGACTTCGACGGCCACGCCGTGAACTTCGACGAACTGATGCTCCGCCAGAAGCGCTTTGAATGCGAAGAGCAGGGGTGTCTGCGGCGCTATGAGGAGGAAAGGGAAAGGCTGGCAAGCCTGGGTAAAGGCGGATCCAACCCGGCAGTTGTTATCGCGCGCAAACGGACGCTGCCTCAGGACCTGCCCGCCGCGCCGCAGCCTGACGCCCCTCCCGCACCGGGTGCAGCGCGGGTGGTCAAGAGCATCCGCACGATCGCGCCGAAGCGCACTGTAATGCCCGAGCAGCCGGCCGACCGGCGCGTTACCAACTTTGATGAGGTGGCGATCGGATACACGCTGGAGATGGCCCTGGTGGAGGCCGACCGGTGCCTGGTCTGCAAAAAGCCCAGGTGCGTCCCCGGTTGCCCCGTTTCCATCGACATTCCGGGTTTCATCTCCGCGCTTGCGCGCAAGGACCTGCGCCGGTCCTACGAAATCCTCAAGGATGCCAATGCCTTGCCGGCCGTCTGCGGCCGCGTTTGCCCTCAGGAAGTCCAGTGCGAAGCGACCTGCGTCGTGGGGAGCAAAGCCGAGCCGGTAGCGATCGGACGGCTGGAACGGTTCGTGGCTGATTTCGCCGTGGGGCGCGGCTGGGAAAAGATGCCGGCGGCGGCGCCGACAGGCAAGAAGGCAGCTATTGTCGGGTCCGGTCCCGCCGGTCTCGCCTGCGCCGGTGATCTGGTCAAGGCCGGGGTCGAGGTAACGGTGTACGAGGCCCTGCACGTCGCGGGTGGCGTGCTCAAATACGGCATCCCGGAATTCCGGCTCCCGAACGACATCATCGACGTCGAGATCGAGGCTCTCGCCCGGCAGGGGGTGCGGTTCGAACTGGACCGCATCATCGGGAAGCTGTTCACCATCCCGCATCTCCTCAACGAGATGGGCTACGACGCCGTATTCGTGGGAACGGGCGCCGGCAGTCCCAAATTCATGGGCATTCCCGGCGAGTCCTACAACGGCGTCGTCTCTGCCAACGAGCTCTTGACCAGAATCAACCTCATGCAGGGATTCAGGCAACCGCTGTATGACACCCCTGTGGGCATGGGAAAGCGCGTAGCCGTGATCGGCGCGGGAAACACCGCCATGGATGCCCTGCGCGTGTCCATCCGGATGGGTGCGGAAAAGGTCTATCTGGTGTACCGGCGCAGCGTCCAGGAGTCCCCGGCCCGGGCCGAAGAACTCCACCACGCCATCCAGGAAGGAGTCATCTGCAAATGGCTCACCAATCCCGTTCGCATCCTGGGCAACGAATCGGGCTGGGTGACGGGAATGGAGGTGATTGAGATGGAGCTGGGCGAGCCGGACGAGTCGGGCCGACGCCGCCCGGTGCCCAGGAAGGGGAGCGAATACGTCCTTGATGTCGACATGGTGGTCTGCGCGCTCGGCACCACTGCGAACCCGATCATTGCACAGAGCACTCCGGGGCTGAAGGTCAACCGCTGGGGCTACATTGAGGTGGACGAGGCGACCGGCATGAGCTCCGTGCCCGGCCTCTTCGCCGGCGGCGACATCGTCACTGGCGCGGCCACCGTGATCCTCGCGATGGGCGCAGGCCGGCGCGCGGCGCGCGGCATGCTCCAATACATGGGATTGAAGCCCGGCGCGGCGCAGAGTGCGCCGGCATAGATTGAGGAATCAAACCACAACCAGAAACACGGAGGGTCCGCCATGGCTTCCACCTGCCCCAAGTGTCGCGGGATCATCGAAGACGACAGCGTCTGCTGTGCCGAGGTCAAGAACACCTGGAAATGCAAATCCTGCGGAAAACTGTCGAAGGGCTTCGTCGTTCCCTACGGCCGCTGCTTCCTGTGCGGCGGCGAAAACGAACGCATCGAAGGCTACAAGGGCGCCGGTCTGGACCAGGTGGCGATCGTGAACGAGGCGGTGCAATACGAGCTCGACATGTATCAGTTTTACCGCCTCGCCATGCAGAGAACCTCCAGCGAAGACCTGCGCGCGATCCTGGAAGAGCTCTATCACATGGAGGAAGACCACCTGGCCGAGCTCGAGGAAAAATACCACGTGCACCTCGATCCCCAGCTCCGCGAGCTTCCGCACCGCGCGGAAGAAATCCTCTCCCAGTGGATCTTCCGGGGAATCGACTTTGCGGATGAGGAGAAGCACGTGCCCGCCATCTATGCCCAGGCGATTGACATGGAACGGCGCACGCGGGACCACTTCAAGAATCGCGCCGAGGCGCTGGAAGCGGGCGCGCAGAAGGAAATATACCGGGAACTGGCGGCCGAGGAGGAAGAGCACATCAGCATGCTGGAGACCGAGCGCGATCAATTCCTCCAGCGCTGAATCGGCACCCGGTGTGCGCCTGTTGCGGACCGCCTCATAGTGTGACAGGGACCGAGGAAGCGCCCGGCCATGGAGGGCGGGCGTCCTGCCCGCACGTAAGGAGGCAGCGGGAAAAGCACATGACTTGCGGGCGGGTCGCTCGCGCTCCCAGTCGGATCTTTGAAGGCAATGGAAAGGAAACCAAACAATGGCTGATCTGGACGGCACCGCCGCCAACAAAGACTTTTATCTCGACATTCCGGCACGCCGCGAGGCATTCTTCCTCAAAGGATCGCACTCGCTCGATTGGGGCATGCAGAACCGCCTCGCACACATCTTCAACCCGGCTTCAGGCCGGACCGTCATGCTTGCGATCGACCATGGTTATTTTCAGGGACCGACAACGGGGCTGGAACGCGTCGACGTCGGCATCGTGCCGCTTCTGTCTTACACCGACGCTCTGATGCTCACGCGGGGCATTTTGCGGACGAGTATCCCCGCCTCCTATGCGAACGGCGTGGTTCTCAGGGGGACCGGCGGGCCCAGCATCCTCAAAGAGCTCTCGAACGAAGAGCTCGCCGTCGACATGGAAGACGCCTTGCGGCTCAACGTCTCCGCAGTCGCGGTGCAGGTTTACATCGGCGGGGAGTTTGAGACCAGGACCGTCCACAACCTGACCCGTATGGTGGATCTCGGAAACCGTCATGGAATTGCGGTGCTCGGCGTTACCGCAGTGGGCAAGGAGATGACCCGGGATGCCCGGTATCTCCGGCTGGCGTGCCGGATCTGCGCGGAGCTGGGCGCGCATATTGTGAAAACCTATTACTGTGCGGATGACTTCGAGACGGTCACTGCTTCCTGCCCGGTGCCTATTGTCATGGCGGGCGGCAAAAAACTGCCGGAACTCGAAGCCCTCAGGATGGCTTACAACGCCGTCAGCAAGGGAGCGGCGGGAGTCGACATGGGGCGCAACATCTTCCAGTCCGAGGCTCCTGCAGCCATGATCCAAGCCGTCCGGAAGGTAGTGCACGAAATGATGAAGCCTGAGCATGCCTTCGATCTGTATCAGACGCTCAGGTCGGAGACCGGAACACGAACACAAATCTGAAAACCGTTGGCAGGGTATGGAAAGTAACTGGTCGGACCAGAAGGCCGCCGAGTACATTCAGCGTCACGGTACGAAGTGGGGTGAGGACCTTGCCCTGCGCACCTACCTTGGAGCACTGATCGGTGCCGACAATCGGCTCGTCCTCCACGGGGGCGGCAACTGCTCGGTCAAGTCCGAGCGCACCAACATACTCGGTGAGACTGTGCCGGTCATCTGCGTCAAGGCTTCGGGATACAACATGGCATCGATGGCACCCGAGGATTACTCCGCCCTCGACCTGCGCTACCTGCAGAAGCTGCGTACGCTGCCGCATTTGTCCGACGACGAGATGCTGAACGAGTTTCGCACTCACCTCTGCAATTCCAGGGCGGCCGCCCCTTCGATGGAAACGCTTGCCCACGCCTTCATTCCGAAGAAATTCATCGACCACACCCACGCCGATGCAATCCTTACACTCACGAACCAGACCGGCGGGGAGGAGCTGGTGGCCGACGCTCTCGGACCCGAGGTAATCATCCTGAAGTACATTGCAGCCGGTTTTGAGCTTGCGGCCGCTTCCGCGGACGCATTCGAAGCGAATCCGGATGCCAGGGCCATGGTGTGGATGCACCACGGCCTTTTAAGCTGGGGAGACACGGCCAGGGAGTCTTACGAAGGCACCGTGTCACTCATCAACCGTGCAGAGGAATATATCGCCCGTCGAGCGCGCCGCCGGCTCGTCGTGCCCCTGCCAACACCGCTTGCGGCGGCAGAAAGCCGCTTCATCGAAATCGCGCCTGCGCTGAGAGGACTGCTCGCCCTGCCGGCCGACGATCCCGACCGGCCATACCAGCGTGTGATCCTTCGGCCCCTGATCACCCGGGAAGCGCTCGACTTCGTCGATTGCGACCGGGGCAAGGGACTCGCCCTGACGCCTCCCCTGACGGGAGATCACCTGATCCGGACCAAAACGCTGCCGCTGTGGATCGATCATCCTGACTACAGTGATCCAGCGAAGCTTCGAGCCCAGTTCGCGGCCGGGATCGAAGCGTACTCCTCCCAATACTGTTCTTATATCGACCGCTTCAGAGACCGCATGCCGGAGGGGGTAGCGCCTCTCGATTCCCTGCCCCGTGTGATACTCGTTCCCGGAATAGGAGCGATATGCTGCGGCAGAAATGCCCATGCGGCGGCGGTAGTGCATGATATTACGGCACACACTCTCGCTGTAAAAACGCAGATCGCCGCGATGGGGACCTACGAGTGGGCGAGTGAGAGCGACCTGTTCCACATGGAATACCGCATCCTCCAGCATGCCAAGCTCAAAGCGCAGCAGGAACCCCCATTGCACGGACAGGTGGCCCTGATCACAGGGGCAGCCGGCGCAATCGGCAGCGGCATCTGCCAGGCGCTCCTCGAACAGGGCTGTCACGTGGCTGCCAGCGATCTTCCTGGCGACGCACTTTCTTCCCTTGTCGGCGAACTCAGTCCCGGCCACGGGCAGCGCATGATCGGAGTGCCGCTCGATGTGACGGATCCCGACTCGGTGGACCGTGGATTCCGCGAAATCATCAGGACCTGGGGCGGAATCGACATCGTGGTCGTCAACGCGGGACTGGCGCTGGTCTCATCGATCGAGGAGATGAACCTCGAATCCTTCCGCAGGCTGGAGCAGGTAAATACCGAAGGGACCCTGCTGACGCTCCGGGCCGCCGGGCGCCACTTCCGCAGCCAGGGGACCGGCGGCGACATTGTCCTGATCTCGACCAAGAACGTCTTCTCGCCCGGAGCAAGCTTCGGCGCTTACAGCGCCACGAAGACGGCGGCCCACCAACTGGCACGCATCGCAAGCCTGGAGTTCTGCGCATTCGGCGTGCGCGTCAACATGGTCTCGCCCGATGCTGTTTTTTCCAGCGGGTTGCGCAAGTCCGGGCTCTGGGCGGAAGTCGGCCCGGAGCGGATGCGATCCCGGGGTCTCACTGCGGAAGGGCTGGAAGAACATTATCGCAATCGAAACCTTCTGAAAGCTCGTATTACCGCCAGGCACGTGGCCAATGCCGTCCTCTTCTTGGTCACACGCCAGACCCCCTCGACGGGCGCGACCATCCCCGTGGACGGCGGGCTTCCGGACTCCACCCCGAGATGACGCTGCAGGCATTCGTGACCTCCCGGAGCCAGGGATTCTGAAACCTCGAAAGGTTTGCGACGTATTGGATGCATGGGCGGGTTCTATTCCACCCGGCAGCAGTATGACGGTGGCGGCTATGGCACAGAACAGGGGATCGAGGCTGGCAGCGGCAATCCTGGCAGCCATTGTGCTGCTCGTCCTGGTCTGGGTTGGCTTCTTCCGGCCTGGTGCGCCTGCTGCTGCACCTGCCCCTCCACCTGCTTCGGCGGCACCCGCATCCCCGGGCGCTTCGGCATCAGCTATTGCCCTCAAGGGAGTAGTCCGCAACGAGGCGACCCGAGAACCCGTAGAGGCAGCTCGGATCAGAATTTACGCGCACGGTTCGCCTTCCCTTGTTGTGGAAAAGACCACCGGAAAGGACGGGATGTTCGAAGCGGAGGCTCCCCCGGCATACCGCTACGCCGTGAGTGCCGAAGCCGATGGCTTCAGATCGTGGCAGGACGATTCCCTGGTCATTACTCGCCCCTCGTATGGACTGGAGATTCTGCTCACCCCCGCGCTGACCTTGCGCGGCCGTGTCGTCGGCCCCCAGGATCTCGGAATCAGCGATGCGCTCGTCCGCCTCAGGCGTTCGGGGGGCGGGCCTCCGGGATTCTATACAACAAACACTGACGCGAAGGGCAACTTCTCGCTGAGCGACATTCCCCGGGAAGGGCAGTACCAGGTCGATGCACACCATCCGGGTTTTGAACCTGCAGCCGCTACGAATGTCGCCGTCCCCTCTGAGAGCGAAATCACGATCCGGATGCTCCCGGGGCGAGGATCAGGATCCCTGGCGGGAACCGTCAGCGATGTATCGGGAAAACCTGTAGCCGCAGCCGTGATTTCCCTCTTCGACTCCCGGAATCGAGCCATTTCCGAGACCCGGACGGATCAGCAAGGCAGGTACCGATTCGCGCCGCTCGCCGACGGGCAGTACTACGCGGTGAGATGCTCGGCGGACGGCTTCCTTGACACAAGTGACAATCAGGGAGCCGTCGCAATTTATGCCAACATGGAAACCAGGCTTGATTTCCGCCTGGATCCCGGCATGCAGATCAAGGGCAACGTGGTGAATCAGAAGGGTCAGCCGGTTCTGCAGGCCTTACTGGTTTTTGCAACTGAAGATAGGCAGCGCTCCCGGTCTCCCCAGGTCACGAACACGGATGACGAGGGCAGGTTTCAGATCTCAGGCCTTCGTGACACTGTGTATCGAGTGACCGTCAGCCAGCGTGACTATCTCGAACTTGTAACCCGACTCCAGCCATCCGGCAGCCCGCAAACCCTCGTTCTCGACCCGGGGCTTACTCTGCAGGGTACTATCAGCGATACTAGGGGCTCTCCGGTCGAGAGGTTCAGCCTCCTCTTCCAGTCGACCACCTCACGGACCGTGAAGTCCTTCAACCTGACCACGACGGATGGCAAGTTCGAGATCCGCGGGCTGGCAAGGGATGAGTACCAGGTCCGGCTGGTGGCACCCGGCGCGGTCTTCACTGGACCTCTCAGCATGCAGAATTCCGCCGAAGTTCTCGCCGTCCTGGACTTTTCCGCCGGGGCGCGAGGAGAGAGGGGTGGACGGGGCGGCAGATTTGAGAACAACCTCAACCTTATCAAGGTCAAATAGCCGGGCGCCTACCCCGGGCAGCCGGTGAGACCCAGAACGACGTTGATCAGGACCTGGAGGTCCAGGACATTGGTGCTTCCGTCGCCGTTGATGTCGGCACTGCCGAGGCTCCCCGGAAGCCCCAGTATGGTGTTGATCAGCAGCTGAATGTCGAGGATGTTCAGGGATCCGTCTGCAGAAAGATCGCAACGGCTTCCGGTTACCGTAAACACAGCGGGGCTGGTCGCCGTCCCCGCCGGAGCGGACACGGTGATATAGCCGGTGGTCGCGCCTGCAGGCACGTTCGCGGCGATCTGGGACCCTGTCACGACGGTGAAACTGGATGCATAGGTCGTATGGAATCTCACCGCCGTCGCCCCTTGAAAATTCGTCCCCGTGATTGTGACCGGAGTTCCGACACGCCCGCTTATTGGAAGCATCCCTGTAATGGTGGGCAGGCCGGCAAAGGTGGTTGCTGAGGCTTCATTGGAATAGGCGGAGCTGCCCTCCGCCCCGTTTGCACGGACACGGTAGTAATACGTGACACTGCCGGCCAGTCCAGTATCCGCAAAGGACGTCGTGTTCGGCGCTGTGCCCGCCACCCGCGCCCAGGCGCCGTAAGCTCCTTCCTTCCTTTCGACGGCAAACTCGACTTCATCCGGACTGTTGTCCTGCCACGACAGATTGATCCGGGAGGCGGAAGCGGCCGCGGCAGTCAGGTTCGACGGTGCGGCCAGTCCCGAGGAATAACAGGTCGGATTGGAGGCGACGTGCGATGCAATCTCCGAGCGGGAGAAGGGGCAGAAGGTAAACCCTGTTCCAACCGAACTGCTCATGATGGTGTGGGCGCATTCGGTCTCCGGAGGGATGGCCTGATCCGGGTGCGATGCGCCAAAATTATGGCCGATTTCATGCGCCGACAAAATGTATTTTCCAGGGGCGGACGTAAACCTCTGCGATATGCCGTAACTGTAGGATCGCGCGGCGCAGATCACGGAAAGATAGGCAATGCCGACGGTACTTCCCTCCATGTCTTTGCCCGTCCACATGTGCGCAAGATCGAAGGGCACGCTGTAGAAATTCCCGTTCCAGTAGTTACGGAATTCGCCGAGCATGGCGGAGGCGGAAGCGGATGTGTAGGGATCGTCGGCTGTAGACCAGGTGTGCTGATAGACGACTCGCAGGGATAACGACAACTCGGTCCGGTAAATCCCGTCGACCTGATTGAGGACGTCCAGGATCGAGTCATTTGCCTGCGCGCTGCCGCCGGAGGCCTGCACGTACTCATAGTCGGCTTCCGTTGCGATGTCCGCGGTACTGATGCCGGAAGTCCCGGGGAGAGCCTGAGGTTCGACCAGCCGATGCGCTTCTCCGATGCGATGCGCCAGTGTGGTGCCGCAGGTGCCGAGCGCTTCCATGCGCACGTCGGACCGGCGATAATAGACAACCTCGGAAGGATCGGCCGACGGGATGAAGTTGCGAAGAGGTTCGACGTAATACCACTCCGCGGGCGTCAAAATCACACCTTCTACAGCTCCATCCCGCACTGAGAAGCGCGCTTCCGATTCCCCGAGTCGGGCCGCGGTGCCGCGGTAGGTGTGGACCTGCCGGGACGGCAGGGAGCGGGTCATCCCGCCCGGCAATTCCTCTTCCGCACGGTAATCCGAGGTGCGCAGGTCGTACGGCTCCAGGGCGACATCAAATGTGTGATCCGCGGTGGCGAGAAGAAAGGCGCCGCTCTCCCGCACCTGCCTGGCTACGGTCGGAAGATCCAGCTTCAATAGCTCGTAGTTCCTCAACAACCGGTCAATCTGCCGGCGCTCACTGGCCGGTTCCTGCATCGCGCTTGTCGCCTGGCGGAGATCCGGGTGCAGCAGCACGATCATGCTGATAACAATCGAGGCGCGAATAAGTTGCGGCGGCGGATGCCGGTTCCTATCCGACTTCATGTTCGATTCCCTCCGACCGGAATGTACCCGGATGAAAAACTCCTCGTCCCTGCCGCGAGCATGGCTTTCCCGGAGGGATGGATCCTGCATGTGCGCACAGTTGCACGCTGGGGAGGGGTCTCATGCATATCGGCATCCGGATCGCGTTGCTGTAGCGCCGATCCGATGACCGGATGACAGGTGATTCTGAAGCAAAGCTGCTGCGCTATAAGCGTTTTGTGGGGATCCGGCTAAACCCGTCGGGTCCAATGATTGAGGGAAAACAGCGCTGCGCCCGCTGCCAGCGCCAGGCTCCCCCCCAGTATCTGCTCCCGTGTGGCGCCGAAGAGAATTGCGATGGAGACCAGGATAGCGAGAACGGGAACAACGGGCCCGAAGGGGATGACAAACGTAGGTCGCTTCACCGCGTTTTCGAAGCGCGGGTTCCGAAGGATGAGTGTTGAGGCGCTCGCTCCCGTGTAGGTGACCAGGCGCGCCACGGCACTTACGACGGCCAGCTTGACGAACGAACCGGTCAGAGCCAGTACCAGGGCCACGGTCGAGGAGAAAAGAATGGCGTTGGCGGGAGTCCGAAATCGCGAATGAACCCGCCCGAACCAGACCGGCAGTTGCCGGTTCTCCGCCAGGGCAAACAGCATGCGCGAGCCGGTAAGAATCTGTCCGGCATTGTTGCCGGTCATGGAGATGACGGATCCGACTCCGATCAGAAGCGCACCCGCGCTCCCCATGAACAGGAAGGACGCGTCGGCCAGCGGAGTCCTGGAAGCGGCCAGATTCGGCAATGTCCCGGCGGCAACCCATTGCGTCAGCGTCATGACCACCGTCACCGTGGCAATCGTCATGATCAGTGCAAAGGGAATATGACGGCGCGGGTCGCTCGCTTCGCCGGCGGGCACGGGCACAACATCATAACCGCCGTAAACAAAGATCAGCAGCAATGCGGCCGTCGCGCCCTGCTCCCAGGTAATCAACCCGAAGGAGCCCATGTTCGCCGACTGCGCGTAGAAAAACCCGACGAGAATGAAGATCCCCAGCGGCACTAGCTTGCCAATGGTCAGAATGTTCACTACCCAGGCGCTCTGGCGGATGCCGATCACATTCACCACCGTCAGGAAAAGCGTAAGCCCGATGATAACGGTTGCGCGTCCCGCGCCAAGAGAGGCAGCCGGCCAGTAGAATCCCAGCGCCAGGGCAATGCCGTTCACGATGGAGGAATGGCTGGCCACCCGCGTAAACCACTGCATGAAGCCGACTTCAAAGCCGACAAACCGGCCGAAGGCCGCGCGCGTGAAGAGATACGGCCCGCCGGTGCCTTCGAAGCGGCTGCCGACTTCGGCAAAGCAGAGAGCGACCAGCAGCGACGCTGCCCCCGCAAGCAGGAATGCCGGGACACTCCAGGCGCCGATCTGCGCGGCAACCTGCGAGGGCATGAGGAAGATCGCACCGCCGATGACCTGGTTGATGCCGATGGCGGTCAGATCCCAACGCCCCAGCGCGCGAATAAGAGTCTGTTCCTGTTGTCGAGGCTGAGTCGGACTGTTCATGCCGCAAGGTTGTATCACGGGACGCGCCAGGATGGCAGTCGTGAATCTGGTCCGGACTCGCGATTGCGCGGACTACCTGCCGCATCTGGAAGTGGTTCAAATCTGGAATCAATCCGCCAGATCCTGCTGATACGCGTACAGGGCAGGCGATCCGCCTGTATGGACAAACAGGATGTTTTCGCTCTTTTGGAAGAAGCCCTTGCGGGCGAGGTCGATCAGTCCGGCCATGGCTTTGCCGGTGTACACCGGGTCCAGCAGGATGGCCTCGCTCCGCGCCAGCATCTTGACTGCTTCCACCATCCCGGGAGTAGGGATGGAATAGCCGCGCCCGACGTAATCGCCAAAGCAGACCACCGCCTCTCGGGGAATCCCCGATGCAATGCCGACATGCGCGGCAGTCATTTGCACCAGTTCATATACGATCTTTTCCTGCAGCTCTTTGGGGCGGCTCACGTCAATCCCCACCACGGGAATATTGCTGTTGTTGCCATAGAAGCCCGTTACCAGACCCGCGTGGGTCCCAGCGGAGCCGCTCGCGCAGACGACACGGTCGATACGGATGCCCTTTTCAAAAGCCTGGGCCAGGATCTCCTCGGCACACGAAACGTAGCCGGTGGCGCCGATGGGGTTGGAGCCTCCCCCCGGGATTATGTATGCTTTGCGCCCCGCCGCAGCAACTTCGCCTGCCACGGTCTGCATCTCCTTCATCATGTCGGAACCGCCGGGCACAACCTTGATCACTTCGACACCCAGCAGCCCGAAGAGGAAGTTGTTTCCGCTCGCGTCCGGCTTGTAACTCTTCGGAACCCGTTCCTCCAGAACCAGCCTGCACTTCATCCCTTCTTTCACCGCCGCAGCCAGCGTCAATCGGCAGTGGTTGGATTGCACGGCGCCGCAAGTGATGAGGGTGTCGGCTCCCTGGGCCAGGGCATCCGCGACCAGGAACTCGAGTTTTCTGGTCTTGTTGCCGCCTGCGGAAAGGCCGAGCAGATCATCTCTTTTGATGAAAATATTCGGCCCCCCGACAGCTGCGGAAAATCTCGGAGCGTGCTCCAGGGGCGTCGCCCCTTCGGTATAGCGCCGGCGCGGAAAGCGTGCCAGATTCATGAGAAAACCTCCATTCCATTTGGATGAAAATTGCCAATGATCGTAAGCGGCCGGTTGGGACCGGGGCATTGCAATCGGGCCGCGCACCGGGCCTGCCGCCTGCTCCGACAGCGAGAAGCCAGCTTACGGGATCGAAGGCCACAGCTCAAGCGAGTTTTTGCATGCGGCGATCCAGGCATCCGGCGCCGGCAAGTTTGCAGAGATCCCGCCGGACGCCGCAAGGCCGTTCAGAGCCACGACCGTCAGGGAGTGGGTTGCTTTGGTCCGCCGGAAAACCACCCGCTCCCCGACGGTCACGGCCCTGCATGCCGTGACGGAACGCCGGGCCCGCGATCCTCCCCGCGACTGACGGAATCCCTATCAATTCCAGGGTCAGGCATGGATTTCGAGGACTGCCGCTCCATTCAGCCTTCCCGTCCTCACACCCTCCAAGGCCTCGTTGGCCTGCTCGAGAGTGAAGACAGTGATTTCGGCCCTGACCGGCACTTTTGCAGCGATTTCCAGGAATTCCCTGCCGTCCTGCCGCGTGAGGTTGGCCACAGAACGAACCGAGCGTTCTTCCCACAGGATCTGGTATGGGAATGACGGAATGTCGCTCATGTGTATCCCGCCGCAGACGACGGTTCCGCCCTTAACGACGGCGCGCAGCGCCGCCGGCACCAACTCCCCCACGGGAGCAAAGAGAATGGCTGCATCCAGCTTCTCCGGTGGCATTTCATCCGAGGGGCCGGCCCAGACAGCTCCCAGACTGAGCGCAAAGCGCTGCGCGTCGGAATCGCCGCGCCGGGTGAATGCATACACCTTCCGGCCTTCATGCACCGCTACCTGCGCCAGCAAATGGGCTGCGGCACCAAACCCGTAAAATCCGAGGCGCTCGGCGTTCCTGCCCGCCATGCGATAGGACCTGTATCCGACGAGCCCGGCACACAGCAGCGGCGCGGCCTCGAGGTCTCCGAAGGCACCCGGCAGAGCGTAGCAATAACGGCAATCCGCGAGGCAATACGCGGCATAGCCGCCGTCGGTCGTATATCCCGTGAAAACCGCTCCGTCGCACAGGTTCTCCCGGCCCTCGAGACAATACCGGCAGCTGCGGTCGGTGGAACCCAGCCACGGCACTCCTACGCGATCGCCGAGCTTGAATCCTACCGCCTTTTCCCCGAGACGGTGAACCTTCCCCACCACCTCGTGTCCCGGAATTAAGGGGAGCTTCGGATGTGGCAGTTCTCCGTCCACGACATGCAGGTCGGTGCGGCACACACCGCAGGCGTGCACCTCAATCAGGATCTGGGTGGGTCCCGGAACGGGAACCGGCATGGCAACGCGCTGCAGCCGCTTCCCCGCGGAGACCAGAACCATTGCGCGCATCTCTTCAGGGTCGTTCATCGCGCTCCTCCGCTCATTGCTGGCGGGCAATCCAGGTTCTCACTTTGTCCTGGTCGAAAAACTCGAGTCCCGGCCCCTCCTGGGTCAGCATCAGAATCACCCGGGAGACGCCGGCCCCGTCATTCAGCACCAATCCGGGTTCGCTGGCCTTGTTTACAGTCCCCAGCACCGCTCGCACCCGGTCGGCAGCATCGAAAAAGCGCAGCACATTGCGGTCCGGCGCAGCCAGAAGTTGCGTCCCGCCCCGTTCGCCGGCGCCGAACAGCTGGAGGAAAGAGTCGTCCTCCGCTGTCAGCCCGAACGCAGCTTTTGCCTCACTGTTTTTTCCCAGCAATCCTACTGCGGGGCCCTGCGCGGTCACGCTCAGGTTGAGCCTCTTCCTGCCCCCCTGGAACAAACTGACAACAGGACCGTTTGAAGCCGTGCTGAATGTAGCGGCCTTATCCATTTCGTCATCGTAGAGGCTGAGCCCCGCGCCCTCCGGTTCCGCGCCCAGTGACAGCAAGGGATCCTGTTTCGAACCGTAGATGACCAGAGCAGGCCGATCGGCGAAAAGCCCCAGTTCGGCTCTTGTGACTCCCCGGCCATCCTTGAGCAGGAACTTCCCCGCCTCCAACGCCTTGACTGCTTTTACGGGCGCGACCTTCTTTTGTGCCATCAGGAATACGGAACTGCAGAGGAGCAGCACCAGCACGATGGTCCGTCTGAACCGTTGGTTCTGCCGTTCCAGATCTTCCACGCGCTTTGTCAGGGCCTTCAGAGTCATTGTATCTATTTCCATGAGTCAACTCCCCAGTGAATAATCCACTTCATTATCCGGCAATCTCCCTGCGGCGTCACGCGATTCCCGTCAGTTCGCGTTTCCGTGCGGTTGGAATTGAATCCACAACCCCCGAAAATTCGGTCGCGTCGCTATCGACATCTTGGCGGATTTGTGCAAAACTGAATGTTTATATATGTCGAGATGTAACGGTCGGAATTCCCTTTGAATCTGGAGGAATCACAATGAAACAGACTGCCATCCGCCGGCACCTCGGGGCAGGCGCATTATCATTCGTCCTTGCCTCCGTGCTGTGGACCGGAGCGCCGAATTCCCTGGCATTGCAGGGCGCGCAGACTGCCGGGTCCGGCGAGAAGATGAAGATGGAAGGAATCGTCGTCAAGCGTGAAGCCGACACGCTTTCGGTGCGCAATGCGGCAGGTTCGGTGATCGTCGTGGAACTTACCGACGCCACCCAAGTGAAGGAACGAAAGAGCAATCCGTTCCGTTCCGGCCGCAACTATGCGACCACTCAGCTGGTGCGGGGCCTGATCATCGAGGTCGAAGGCAGAAGGAACGCCGCGGGCCAGCTGGTCGCGGACGAGATCAAGCTGAAGGACTCGGATCTTCGCTTCGCCAACTCGGTGGAAACCCGGGTGGATCCGATCGAGAATCGGCTGACGGATGTGGAAACCAAGCTGGTGCAGTCGGAACAGAACGCGCAGCGATTGTCCGGCCAGGTGGAGGAAGTATCCTCGATCGCCAAAGCTGCCCGCAGCGCGGCAAAAGCCGCACAGGACACGGGGGATGCCGCGAAGCAGGCTGCCGCGGACGCATCGCGGGAAGGAATCGAAGCAGCCAAGTCCACAGCCGACGCCGCCAACGCGCGTATCTCCTCGCTGGATGATTACGAAGTAAAGACCACGGCAGTCATCCTCTTCCAGATGGACAGCGCAGCGCTGTCCACGGAAGCGAAGGCGCAGCTTGACGAGGCAGCAGCAGCGGCCAAGGCCGAGAAGGGCTACATGATCGAGGTGACCGGCTATGCCTCCTCCGAGGGAGATCCTGCCGCCAACGAGCGGTTGAGCCAGCGTCGGGCGGACGCGGTCATTCGCTATCTGACGGAAGATCAGGACGTTCCCTTGAGGCGGCTGGTGACGCCCTTCGGATTCGGCGCCAAAAAGCCCGTCGCCGACAACTCCACAGTTGCAGGCCGTAAACAGAACCGGCGCGTCGAGGTCAAGATACTCATCAACAGGGGCATCGGCCAGACCATCAAGTAGCACGCCACGACGCATCTGAATCCGGGCGCACGCAACGGGCCCGCTCCTCCGCGCGGGCCTGTTGCCGAATACTCTTCGGGGCCGGGGACGCAGCCGGATCTGACACGGATATCATGGGTTATCGATTCCTATTCTGCGCTCTCGCATTTGCCCTCCTTCTCATACCCGCCGCTCCGGCAGATCGCGATCCGGCGCACCAGCTTCCCGGCCAGCTCCATCCACCCATTCGCGTCAGTTCCAATCTGGTTCAAGTTCCGGTATCTGTGACTGATTCTGCAGGCCAGCCTGTGAAAGGCATGCGCGTGGAGGATTTTGTCGTCCAGGAAGACGGCACGCCGGTGCAGATCGCTCACATGGGCGAGCCGGGACAAACGAGGCTCGATGTCGTGCTCCTCTTCGATGTCAGCGGCAGTGTTTTCGCGCGCTTCGACTTCGAACAACAGGCGGCCACCGCGTTCCTGAAAGCTATATTCCGGCCGTCGGATACGGTGGCGATTCTCTGCATTGCCACGAAACCCGAGGTTGTATTGCGGCCGACCCCTTCGCTCGCCGATTCCCTGGCGGGCCTGGCGCGACTGAAGCCTTCCGGCGCTTCCACGGCGTTCTATGATTCCTTGATCGCCGCCGCACGCCTGCTCGCCGGCACCGCCGATCCGGACACCCGCCGTGTGCAGATCGTGCTGTCGGACGGTGAGGATAACATCAGCGAGCACCAGCTGGCCGACGCCCTGCGGGAGGTACAGCAGGCGGATTGCCTGTTTTATTCGATCAATCCGGGAGGACCTTCGATTCGCCTGAACAAGGTCAGCTTGCGCGGGCAGCAGGGGATGGAAGAACTCGCAGCACAGACCGGAGGGTATGCATTTCTGGCGGAAAAACTGCAGGATCTGGAGGCTATCTACGGCCGAATCGCCGTGGAGCTGCAGTCGCAGTATCTGCTCACCTACTATTCGCCGGATGCGAAGGCGGACGGATCATTCCGCCGCATCTCCGTGCGCGTTCCCGGCAGACCGGAACTCAGGATCCGCTCGAGGCAGGGATACTATCCCACGCGCTCGCCTTCGCGTCATTGATGGATCAGGCACCCGGCCTGACTACCAGCGTCACCCGCCTCCGCCTCCGCCACCACTCGCGCAGCCGGCGGCTGGCCGGGCACTCGCGGTACAGCTTCCCTGCCGGCCTTCGTGCCCCATCGCAAAAGCCGAAATCTCCTGCTCCAATTCACCACTTTGGCAGTTAGGACAGACGGGACGTTGCGAACCAAGCACCAGCGCTTCGAACCGATGACCGCACTTCATGCAGACATATTCAAATAGCGGCATTTCTGATCTCTCCCACTCCTATGATTCCCGTCCTATTATGCATGCAACGCGGTGCCGGATCAAATGCTGGGTGATGGGGGCTGGGTGTTGGGGGTTGGGTGTTGGGGGTTGGGTGTTGGGGGGTGGGGAGAAGGCAGGACGCACCCCAGCGAGCCGCGAAAAGTATTGTCAGGCCTCTGCGCTCCGGGAAGCGTTCCTCTGCTTGCCTCTGCCGGGGTGGTGAGCTCCGCCCAGGAATTCAATCGAAGGCAAATACAGATGATCCGTTCGTTTATCTATGATGATCGTGAAGTTGACTGAATACTACGCCACCCGTCCCGCCAAACGCGCCACTCGATAGGTTCAGATCCCCAACCCCCAACCCCCAGCACCCAACCCCCAGCACCAAGCACCCATTCGGGCTTCTACTTCCGGATGATAACGGACGGGTGCGGGGGGGTGGAAGGAGTTGCCGGCTGTTCGACCAGGATTTTGCCGGTCAGGATATAGTCCAGGGTGTCGGCAAGTTGCTGCTCTCCCTGAGCGGAGAGAACCAAACCACCGGATTCTTTAACCGGATCGAACACTTCGGCGCCGACATCGAGAGCGATGAAATAGACGGCGGCCCGGGCAGCTTCCGGTTCCTGCGAAATGACTCTGGTCACATCCCCGGGCATGTATCCGCGGTTGTTTTCGCCATCGGTGATGACAAGGATGTGGCGGCGCGACATTCCGGTCGCATCGAGGTCGCGCTTGGCGGCGATCATGGCATCGCCGATCGGGGTGCTCCCCTCGGCCTTGAGGGCCTGGATGGCGGCTTCGGCAGCCGCAGGGTCGGGAGGGGCAAGTTGGAAGATCTGCCGGCAGGCCGGCTGGTCGGACCTTGTGCTGAACTCATATACGCCCACCAGAATCTTCTTGTCGGGATGCTTTTTCGCGAACGCGGCAAACTGCTGGAGCAGGTTGCGCAGCGCCTGCTGGGCTATCCGGAGCTTGGGCTTTTTGGTGAGATCGGCGCCACGGATTTCATCGCTCATGCTGCCGGTCGTGTCGAGCAGGATCGCGGCCGCGATCCCATCCTGTTGCGTCAGGGGCGCAGCATTCTGCAACAGCGCCTTGATGGCATCGGCATCGGCAGGCTTGTTGAAAACCGGCCGCTGGGCGCCGCCGCTGCAAGCGGCGGCCAGCACAATGAGACTGATTGCGGCAGCTGCCGCCGTTTTCCGCAATGAGTTCATGCAAGACTCCCTTCCGCAGCCCTAATAACTGCGAGCCGTCCATCTCCCGCCAGACCAGCTATGTATCACCCGTCTATTTCTGTTCCGGCGGGAAAACGCTGATTTCCACCCTTCGGTTCAGAGCCTGATTATTGGGATCTGCCGGATCGGCGGGGGTGTCCCATCCCTTCCCTTCGATGCTGAACTTGTTGGGATCGAATTTGAACTTGTCGATCAGGGCACGCTTGATGGCTTCCGCGCGCTCGAGGCTGAGCTGGCGCACCGCGTCGACGGGAACGCGGCCCTTCATGCTCGAGTCGGTATGCCCTTCGATCAGGATAACGGCTCGGGAAAACTGTCCTACCAGCCTCGCCACGCGTTCCAGGGTTGCGTCCACATTCGGGTCATACAGCCTCCCCTTGACGATGCTGTTGGACTCGTCCCGGGCCGGCTCATAGGGATTGGCCGAATTCGGGAAGAAGTTGATCCGGATGGTCTGGGTCAGGATCGGCGCTTCGGCCGTAATTTTGCGGAAGTTCGAGGGAGTAAAAGTTGCAATGCTCTCATCCTTCTGGTGTGCGAACATCCCTTTCTTCTGGAGCGTCTGGATGAACGAAAAATCCATCACCTGATCGAACGCCACGGGCGCATCGATCCGTCCGAGTTCCCGGTAGACGTAGCTGGCGTTTTTCCAGGTACGCTCGAAGTTGGTCGGGTTCGACGAATTGAGGAAAAACTGTATGTTCTCCGCAAAGTTCGTCGCATGCGCATCGTTGCGCATCGCCATGACGTCTTCCGGCTTCAGTCCGAAGGCGTCGGCCATCCACTTGGCGGGCTGTTCCGGCTTGTCTTTCACAAGATCCATCCCCTCGAAGATGCCGGCTATGAGACCTTCCACTATCTCAGGATGATCGTTCGCAAAATCGGCGCGAACGGCGTACACGTCGGCGATGAGCTTGTTGGCGTCTGCCGTGCTCGAAAGGATGCGGGTTCCCGCGACGCGCTCGGGGATATTATAGATGTCGGGCGCCCAGGAAACGCAGGCGTCGACCTTTCGGTCGGCCACGAACGCCGCCGCGGCTTCGAAGGCGGTCGCCGTGTACCTCGTGCGGACGTCCTTCGGATTGAGTCCTGCCGACAAGAGCAGAGAAGTGAGGTAGTATTCGCTCGGGGAGTTCTGGGCCAGGGCGATGCTCTTGCCGCGCAGATCCGAAACCGTCCGGACCGTGTTGCGTACGACGATGCCGTCGCCTCCGTTGGACCAGTCGATCTGCTGCACGACGCGGGGGGCGGTGCGCGAGTCGCGGACCAGTTCCGGCGCCATCAGGACGATCATGTCCGCCGTACCCCACAGCGTGTGGACTTTGCCCGCCGCAAAGGCATCCCTTGCGGCCACCGGATCATCCATCAGGTCCATCTGCACGCGGAATCCGTACTTCTTTGCAAACACGCTGTCTGCGTTCGGCTTGGTGCCGCCGTTGGCCGCAATCACCGGAAGCCAGCCTGCCCAGACGTTGTAGGTGAAGTGCAGGATTTTCTCCTTTTCATCCCATCCGTACTGGCTGACCCCCTTGACGGCGGGCAGCCGGTCTGCCGGAATATACTTGTACTCTTTGACGGTGGTGACGCCGGCCGTATCCGGGGCTTCGGTATCCGGCGCTTCCGTGGAGAACATCCCGCCTCCCGGCCTGCCGCCGATGCCTCTTTGCATCACAAGATAGATGCCGGCCCCGATCAAGCCGAGAATCAGCACAATCGAGATAATCTTTCCCAAAGGTGTCAAGCGTGCGCCTTGGTCCGCCATACGATTTCTCCTTTGTTTTTATTCCCGTTTGTAGCCGGGAGCAAAGCCGTGTGTCCGTTGCACGTCGGGCGCTACTTGGAAGGCGGTATCCCGCCGCTCTCCGACGGGCCGATCTCCTTGTCAGCGGCGGGGGTCTTCGTTTCCGCGACCGGAGGGGCCTGAATTCCCTGGCTGGCCAGAAACTCGGCGAGTGCCGTCTGCTCGAGCGCCTTTCGCTCGTTCTCCTTTTCCTGAACTGCTTCCATATCGACCAGATCCTTGGCCACGCGCGCCTTGCCCGCGGAGAATTCATAGCGCTTGGCGAGTATTTCCTCCACGGTCTTCATAGTATCGCCGAGGTCTCCGACCCGAAAGGCTGCATTCCCGAGGGCGGCCGCCGCCTCGGCCTGCGCTTCCTTGATCTTCACCTGGGAGATCTGCTTTTCCAGACGGTGCAGTTTATCCTCGAATTCCTTCTGGACAACCTTTGCCTGGCGCAGGTTCCCCTGGTAGGCTTCCTCCGT
>JAFNAG010000318.1 GCA_017860135.1 Acidobacteriota bacterium | reverse complement strand
GCATGAGAGTTGGTGTGTGCGATGTTGTGCGCGTTTTTATCGGCCGGCTGCTCCGCCCATTCAGGGCTGGGTTTTTGCGCGCGCCGTTTCCCAGGGCTTACGCCCTGGGCTTTCCTGCACCGCCCCTTCGGGGCTTGCCACGGTCTGAATCGCAGATCTCCTCGCGGGATCTCGGGATCTCCACCTTTACTTTACCTGCTTCGGGCTGAACTTAGCCAGTTGGTCGGTAAAGATCTTCACATCCGAGGGGACGTCCTTCATCTCGTGAAAGAGGATTTCCCTTGGAGCAAGCTGCTTCTTATAGACTACGAAATTGGCGTCCGCGTCCGACCGGACCACTTCGCCGTTCAGGCTCAGTCCCGCAAATACGCCCCTGGTGCGCGAGTACGCCAGGATTTTCGCCTTAAGCAGCGCGTCGGTCTTCGCGGAAGCATTTCTTCCCACCGGACCCGCGGCGACCGAGGCGTCTCCCCCCAGCGTGAAATTGCTGTCGAGCAGGCTTTCCATGCCGCGCAGGTTCATGATCACCAGAACAAGATCGGTCGACTGAACGCCGATCTGGAGTCCGAAACTCCCCCCGCTCATCAGGATCATCGACGGCGCGCTCCAGGCCCCCTGCCCGCCGTCGGTCCTGCAGGAGATAACACCTTTGCCGTAGTTACCGCCGAAGATGAACGCACCCTTTTTCATCCCGGGAATCACCGCCACACACTGGCAATTGTCGAGGAGATCCTGCGGAATCGACTTGTCGGGCGTCCCCATGATTTCCTTGATCACGACGGCGGCAGTAACCACCCGGTCGGTCGCTTCACTCCTATCCTGAGAATATGTCTCATAGAATGTGGTTAAAATGATAATAGATAAAAGAAAAACTATGAGTCGCCTCATATGGATGTCCTCCGAGCAGCTATTTCCGCTTGCCACCTATCCAGGAAAAGGTACCATAGTTCTTCGCGAATTCCCCGCGGAGATTGCATCCGCTCCATCCGATTGATTTTTCCGGTTGCGAGCGCGGAAGGGAAGCAGGGAACATCGCGTGCAGGACTCTCAATTCAGGAGGAGGTGCAGATGGAGCATGTGCCGGGGGAACCGGGCAGGGAGTGGGGACCGGAACAGTTTTCGATCACCATGGATCAGATCCAGGGCTTCGAGTTCCGCGTCAAGTTTGACAAAGAGCAGTTCCAGGATCTCATGATGGACGAACCGCCGCCCGTGGGCGGTGACACGGCTCCCAACGCATCGCGCCTGCTGGCCGCTGCGGTTGGGAACTGCCTGAGCGCGAGCTTTCTGTTCAGTGCGCGCAAACTGCGCGCCGAACTCCGAGGCATCCACACGGTGGTGAAGGTGTGGTACGTGCGCAACGAGCAGGGCCGGCTGCGCATCGGCAGGATGACAGTGGACATCGATCCTCAGTTCGATGCTGCCGACGCCGCAAAGATCGAGCGCTGCATCGGGCTGTTCGAGGATTTTTGTGTCGTCACCCAGAGCGTGCGCAAAGGGATCGACGTCTCCGTCGCGGTGAAATCTCATTGATTTGCACCCCGCAAGAGTCAGCGGGAAAATCGGCCAATGATGCAAGGGCGGGCGCGGCGTGTCTGCGGGAGGGAGGTGCAGGTGAGCAAGGCGAGATCGCACGGGCACGAGGCTTCAAAATCCGGAACCGGCCGGCCGCGCAGGAACAGCGGTGCAGACGGCGCATGGCAGGGTCGATGGCGGGAGCTGTTTGCGGGAGTGCCCGGCTTCACTTCCCATCCCGCGGTGGCAGTTGCGGAGAACGACGCGGCTGCTGCAGCCAGCGTGCATCTCCCCGGCACTTACGGGCTCCGCGGCGGATCTATCCTGCGCGCGCCGCATTCGTTCTCGCCGGCGCTCGAGAAGGTCGAGGCTGCGGTTGCGAGCGCCAGCCAGTATCTCAAAAGCCGGCAGCATCCTGACGGGTACTGGGTGGCGGAACTGGAAGCCGACACGACGCTCGAGAGCTACTTCATTCTTCTCCGGACCTTCCTGGGCCGGCGCGACGACCCGCGCCTGACAAAATATGCCCGGGTCATCCTCGGTGCGATGCTGCCGGAGGGAGGCTGGGCGATTTATCAGCACGGTCCGGTCGAGCTCTCGGTGTCTGTGCTGAGTTACTTCGCGCTGAAAGTGGCGGGTGTTTCGGCGGACGAGCCCGGCATGAAACGGTCCCGGGACGCCATCCTGCAGCTGGGCGGTGCGACCCAGGCCAACACCTACACCAAATTTCACCTCGCGTGGTTCGACCAGTATGACTGGGAGCATGTGCCGGCCATCCCGCCCGAGATCATGTTCATCCCGGCCATTGCGCCCATCAACATATACGAGATGTCCTCCTGGTCGCGCGCGATTTTCGTGCCTCTTTCGGTGATCTATGCGTTGAAGCCCGTGTGCCCGCTCCCCCCCGAATGCCATGTGGATGAGCTTTTTGTGGGCGGCAGGGCGCACGCGCGCCTCAGCATGACGCGCACCAAGGGAGCATTCTCCTGGACGAATTTCTTCCTGCTGACCGACAAGGCGCTCAAGATCGCCGAGAAGTTTCCGATCGGGGCCGCGCGCCGTGCAGCCCTGAAAAAGGCGGAGAGGTGGATGATCGAGCGATTCCAGGCTTCCGGCGGCCTGGGCGCCATTCTCCCGGCCATGTTGAACAGCATCATGGCCCTGAAGGTCCTCGGGTATCCTGACGATCACCCGCTGATGGCGGAA
Organism: Acidobacteriota bacterium; assembly: GCA_017860135.1. Classification (GTDB taxonomy): domain Bacteria; phylum Acidobacteriota; class UBA6911; order UBA6911; family UBA6911; genus JAFNAG01. Next base: position 3,168 of record JAFNAG010000318.1, on the reverse strand, counting down.
GGGCTCCGCGAGCTGGATGCGCTCGAGATTTACGATCCCGCAGACGACACCGTCCGCATCCAGCCCTGTCATTCGCCTGTCTGGGACACCTCGATCTCGGCGTACGCGTTGCTGCAGGCCGGGGTGGATCCGCACGGCGAGGCGATCCGCAAGGCGGTGGCCTGGCTGCTCTCCAAAGAGGTCCGGCGCCCGGGGGATTGGCAGATCAAGAACCCGGCGCCTCCCGGCGGGTGGTATTTCGAGTTCGCGAACGAGTTCTACCCGGATGTCGACGACACGATCATGGTGATGATGGCGTTGCGCTGGGCTTCACCGCCGGGGGAAAGCCAGGAGGTCGACGACGCGATCGCGCGCGGGCTGATCTGGCTGCGCGGCATGCAGAATGAAGACGGCGGATGGGCGAGCTTCGACCGGGACAACGACAAGGCCTTCCTCACCAAAGTGCCTTTCGCGGACCACAACGCCATGATCGATCCCACGACCGCGGACATCACTTCGCGCACCCTGGAGATGCTCGCTACCATTGCGCCGGCAACATACAATCCGCAGCATCCGGTCGTGAAACGCGCCATCAGCTTCCTGAAAAAGGACCAGTGCAAGGACGGCAGCTGGTTCGGGCGCTGGGGTGTGAACTTTCTCTACGGGACGCCGCAGGTGCTCCGCGGGCTGGGCCTGATCGGCGAAGACATGTCGCAGCCGTACCTGCAGAGGGCGGTCGAATGGCTCCTGTCGGTCCAACTTCCGGACGGCGGCTGGGGGGAGCGTTGCGACACTTATGATGACCCGTCGCGGAAAGGCAAGGGCCCTTCCACGCCGTCACAGACGTCCTGGGTCCTGATCGGACTGATGGCAGCAGGTCTCGGAGACAGCTCCGCCGTGTCGCGAGGCATCGAGTACCTCCTCGAGCGCCAGACCGCCGATGGGACCTGGGAGGAGGACGAGTGGACGGGCACCGGTTTCCCGCGCGTGTTCTACCTGAATTATCATTATTATCGCCACTACTGGCCGCTGATGGCACTGGGACAATACCGGCGCTTCCTGCTCGGCTATCGCCCCTGACCAGCTCCACGGAAAATAAAGACCGGACCGCGAATGCCTCAAAGCCTCTTCTATGGGGTCCTCGCGACTCCAACAGATTCTGTATCCGGGACTCTTCCCGAGTCGGGTGCAGTGGACTATCCCGCCTGTGCCTTGCCGACAGACTGGCGGCGGGCGTTGCGCTGCCGGGCCTCGCAGTGCTCCTTCAGGTCCCGAAGAACGGTGATCCAGCCCCGGTCCAGAAGATCAAACGCCTCTTCATCCTCCAGTGGAGGACCCTGGTCGCACACGGTCACTTCGCTCGTTCCCCGCTTTAGACGGATGGCGAACGAGGTTGAATGGCGTTCGGCTTCGGAGATCTTCCGGCCCCCCTCCTCAACCCAGCAGAATTCCACCCGCGAATCCGGCTCGAGAATGGTGAACATGGCGCGGCCGCGCTGTGACCTGCCCTCCTTTCCCACGCTCCAGGAAGCGCGCACTTCGCCGCCGACCTTCGGATCGGAAGCTGCGCGGTCGCAGAACCAGTGCGCCAGTTCCTTGCTTTCGGTAAGCGCGCGAAAAATAACGGTCGGCGATGCCTGGATCAACACCTTCTTCTGGATGACTCCCTTGCCCGAATCCATTGCCATAATCCACCACGATACCACGAAATCGCGGCCGGTCACCTTTTTTCCCCCGGACGACGGAATGATGACAGGGGCGCCCGTGTCCCCATTCCTGCGCGATCCCGCTGCGTCTCTTGCAGAATAGTGATACGGCAGCGTGTCACCGTCGGGTTTTTGTGCGCTCCGGGCATTTCGCTGTTATAATGTGCCCCTGGCAGGCAAAATCCTAAAAACCTAAGGAAGGGACGATGCAAAAACGACTCAGCCTGATCATTATACTGGTGGTGCTTTTCCTTATCGCGGGTGGGCTCTCCTTTTCAGTCAACTTGTATTTTGACTGGCTCTGGTTCGGCGAACTGGGCAAGACGGTGCTGTTCACAACGGCGCTGTACGCCAAGGGGGTTCTCTTCAGTTCCATCCTGGCCGGCGTTTTCCTGTTTATCTATGTCAACCTCCTGTTGGCGCATAAGGGCCCCGGCGCGATTCAGATCGGCATTCCCACGCCGGACGGACGATTGACGGCATACACGTTTCCGGAAACCACGGTCCAGCGGGTCGCCGGTCTGCTGTCCCTGGTCCTGGCATTCCTGTTTGCAGCCCGCGGCGCGGCCCTGTGGGAGACGGTATGGCTCTGGCTTCACCGTTTGGATTTCGGGGTGGCGGATCCCGTTTTCGGGCGTGATATCGGGTTTTATGTTTTCACTCTGCCGGTGCTGGAACAGGGGATGCGGTTGGGACAGATTGTCTGCCTCCTCACCCTCGCCGGCGTTGCCGCGCTTTATTATTTTAAAGGAGGGTTTTCCCTGCAGATCGTGCGCCAGTCCAGGCGCGGGCGCGCCGTCACTCACCTCTCCCTGCTGTTGGGCCTGTTCTTCCTCTTTCTGGCCGCCCGGGCCTACCTCGACCGTTTCGGGATCCTCTTTTCCGAACACCAACTGATGTACGGCGCGAGTTACGCAGATCTCCAGGCGCGCCTGCCGGTGCTGAGCATCCTGGCGGTATCCGCTCTTGTGGGGGCGGCGCTCTGGATCTATAACGCATTCGCTTCCAGCTTCCGCACGGCCCTCGTCGCTGCCGGACTGTATCTTCTGGTGTTTCTGGGAGGCAACATTTATCCGGCGCTGCTGCAGAAATTCGTGGTGGCTCCGAACGAGCTCATGAGGGAAAGCCCTCAGATCGAGAACAACATCAGAGCGACGCTGCACGCCTACGACCTGGACAAAGTCCAGGAACGAAACCTGTCGGGGGACAAGGCGCTCACGCCGCAGGATATCCAGGCGAACGCCGCGACGATCCGGAGCATCCGCCTCTGGGATCACGAACCGCTCCTGGACACTTTCAGCCAGATCCAGGAAATCCGGACATATTACGACTTCGTGTCGGTCGACAACGACCGCTACAACCTGAGTGGCGGACTGCAGCAGATGATGCTCTCGCCGCGTGAATTGAACGCGGCGAGCCTGCCCGAGCGGAATTGGATCAACGAGCACCTGAGCTACACGCACGGATACGGTCTCACCCTCGG
>JAFNAG010000089.1 GCA_017860135.1 Acidobacteriota bacterium | reverse complement strand
CAGAGGAATGCGCGGCGGACGCACCGGGTGAAGCAGTGATAGACACCTTCCTGTCCTTCGAGGACGTATTTGCTGCGAGGCAGAGCCATGGATCACCCCCCTTCAAGATCACTAACTGCGGATTCAGGGAATGAGCCAAGAAAAGTGACGACAAAATGGGTGTCCAAGATTTTCGGGAATGAGCCAAGAAAAGTGACGACAAAATGGGTGTCCAAGATTTCCGAGATTTTCCTCGGAGGGCTTTTTTAGCGGAAGATCCGCATTACTTGACGCGGAACTACGCAGTACCGTCGGATTCAGCGCCCTGGTCGACAAAATAGGGCGCAGCGATGCCCGCTCATCCTGTTCCTTCTTAGGGTCGCGGCGCCTGGTCATGCCGTTCCATGTCATGGGGGCGGTGTGACCAGGCACTGGCCAATCGACCGGGGGCATCCTTATCCCGGCAGGATACCGGACTCTGCGAATGCCTGGACACGCTCGATGCAGGATTCGCATGCGCCGCATGGGTATTCTGCATCATGATAGCAGCTCCAGGTCAGTTCGAACGGCACTCCGAGTTCCATGCCCAACCGGAGCACCTCGACCTTCCCCAATCCGATGAGGGGATGCACGATTTCGGTCTGGACTTGAGGATGGCTCCACATTGCCGTATGCAATAGACAGTTGAATAGATTCCAAAATTCCGATCCGGCATCGGGAAAGCTCTCGCAGTCGGTGCGGTTATGACCGCCGACGATGTACCGCGCGGCGACCAGTTCGGCATGGTACGCCGCCAGCGCATAGAAAATCAGGTTGCGCAGGGGAACATACCCTTGCGGGGCCTTCGCCAGGGCAGGGTTGTCGATCTCCGTCCCCGGCGTGTCCGCCACTTCCCTCAGGAAAGGGATGGGAACGAAGATGCCGTTCCGGATTCCGGCGCGATCACACAAATCCCGGCAGGCCCGGCGCTCCCGCCCGGGCCGGAGATAGTATTCAAACTCCAGGGGAAGCAGGTCCCACCCCTGCGCCTTGGCCCAGTAGAGCGCAACAGCGGAATCCAGCCCTCCCGACAGAAGAACGATTGCACGCAACGCAGTCCTCCATAACCGCCGATGGCAGAGGCCGCGCCGGACGTGGAAGCCGGCATCGGGATCGCTATCGGGTTTAATGTCGTTGTCGCAACCGGCCCGCAGATTGATATATCGCGATCCGCCAAAACGTTGATAGTGATCCCTCTGTGGATCCTGATTCCGGCTCGAACAATGGACCTTGCCGCTGCGGTGAGCTCCCCGCATCGGAAGTTGACATTATCGCCTGTGTTTGTTAGATTTTGCAACTGGTCGTAGGGCCGGAATTTCAGAATTTCGTTCGTACATATACCACTTCCCGCCTCGCCCGGTTCCAGTTTTTTCCACGGGAAATCCAGGAAGAGAGATCCGAGGCTGGATTGCTGCGAAAGTGGCGGAATTGGCAGACGCGCTGGACTTAGGATCCAGTCCCGCAAGGGGTGGGGGTTCAACTCCCCCCTTTCGCACCAGCCGGGCTCTCCGATGATGTTCGGAGGCCATTGACCGGAAAGAGCCGAAATTCAGCCCGTCCACAGTGCACGAGAAAGGAAACCGACACCGGTGAATCTAGAGATAGTCCAAATCAGCGGTTGCAAAAAGAACCTTGTGGCGGAAGTGCCGCCGGAGACGATCGAGGAAGAGGTCGGCAGACTTGCCCGCAAATATGCCCAACAGGCCAAGGTGCCGGGCTTCCGTCCCGGCAAGGTGCCGCTGGCAATCATCCGCCAGCGCTACGGGGCGGAACTGCGCGAAGACGTAACCCAGGAACTGATCAGCCGGACCTGGAAAGAAGCCGTCCTAGAGCACGACATCAAACCTCTGACTGAGCCGACCGTCGAAAAGGTCGAATCGGAGCCGGGCTCGGCGCTGAAGTTCGTGCTCTCTTTCGAGGTGATGCCGGTCATTGAGGTGGCCGATTACAAGGGCGTCGCGGTGACCTTGACCCCCCCGGCAGTCGAGGATTCCGACGTCGATGCGGCCATGGAGAGATACCGCGAAGAGCACGCCCAGTTTGCGCCTGTGGAAACCGGCGAGGTGCGTGACGGTCACTACGTCACTATTCAATTGGACGGCGAGTTCGAGGGCGGTGGAAAGCACATCCACGAGGAGGACATCACTCTGGCAGTCGGCGCCTCGCAAACAAATCGCGACTTTTCAGAAAACCTCCTGGGTGCGAAGGTGGATGAGGAGCGGCGTTTTGACGTTGCCTACCCCGAGGACTATCGGCAGAAAAAGCTGGCCGGAAATACTGTGCACTATCAAGCTAAAATAAAGGAAATAAAAGAGAAACAGGTTCCAGAACTGAGTGACGACTTCGCCCGCGACATGGGCGCCGCCAGCCTCGAGGAGTTGAGGTGCCGGATTCGGGATGAATTGGTAACGAACGCCCGGCGCGTTGCCGAAGAGAAGGCGAGAGAAGGAGTCTTGGATCAGATCGTTCAGCGCCTGTCTTTTGATGTGCCCGAGAGCCTGGTGCAGGGCGAGCTTGAGGATCGCGCCCGGCGGATCGCGTCGAACCTGGCGCATCAGGGTATCGATGTCACCAAGACATCCATTGATTGGAAGAAGGTTTTTGAGGAGGAACGTCCCTTCGCCGAGAAGTCTGTGCGCCACCGGCTTGTGCTGGATGCGATCGCGCGGCAGGAGAATCTCGAGATTACCGAAGACGAGCTCGACGCCGAATTCCGGAAGATAGGGGAACAGGGCGGCAAGTCGGCGGCGGCGGTTCGCGCTCAGTTCGAGAAGGATCAACGCCTGCAGCAGTTTAGGTTATATTTGTTGCAACACAAGTCGCTTGATTTCATCTATCGCAATGCTACTATTAGCAAGGGGTGAGGCATTGGCTCTGATACCCATGGTTGTGGAGCAGACGAATCGGGGCGAGCGAGCCTACGATATCTATTCCCGGCTCCTGAAAGACAACATCATATTTCTGGGCACGCCCATCGACGACAACGTCGCCAACGTGGTTACGGCACAGTTGTTGTTTCTGGAAGCCGAAGATCCGGCCAAGGACATTTCGCTTTATATCAATTCGCCGGGCGGTGCGATCTCGGCCGGAATGGCGATCTACGACACGATGCAGTTCATCCGTCCCGATGTCACTACGATTTGCATCGGCCAGGCGGCCAGCATGGCGGCATTGCTGCTGGCGGCAGGAACCCCGGGAAAGCGCTTTGCCCTGCCCAACTCCAGGATCCTGATTCATCAGCCATCCATGAGCGGCCTGTCCGGCCAGGCTACCGACATCGACATCCACGCGCGCGAAATACTCCGGTTGCGGGAGTCAATGAACCGGATTCTGTCACGGCATACCGGCCAGCCTCCGGAGAGGATCCAGACAGATGTGGAGCGCGATTACATCATGAATGCGGAACAGGCGCGCGATTATGGTATCGTGGATCAGGTCATCTCCAAAAAGGAGTAGGCCTGCAGCGGCTCGAACTGGAGGAACCCGGTGAGAAAAGATGACGAGCGCGACGATATCCTGAGGTGTTCATTCTGCTCCAAGAGCCAGAATGACGTGAAAAAGCTCATCGCAGGTCCTACCGTATATATCTGCGATGAGTGCGTTGATGTCTGCAACGAGATCATCGCGGACGACGTGGTCACCTCCCCGATCGGGGACAAGCTTCCCAAACCAATGGAAATCAAGGAGTTTCTGGATTTATATGTAATCGGCCAGGAAATGACCAAGAAGAAGCTCGCCGTCGCCGTTTACAACCACTACAAGCGCCTTGAAATTTCGAAGAAACGAAGCGACCTGGAATTGCAGAAGAGCAACGTCCTGTTGATGGGCCCCACCGGGACCGGGAAAACGCTCCTGGCGCAGACTCTGGCCAAGATGCTGTCCGTGCCGTTCGCGATCGTCGATGCCACCACGCTGACGGAAGCCGGCTATGTAGGGGAGGATGTCGAGAACATCATCCTCAAGCTTCTCCAGAACGCGGGCGGCGACAAGGAGAAATGCCAGCAGGGGATCGTCTACATCGACGAGATCGACAAGATCGCGCGCAAGGATGAGAACCCTTCGATCACGCGCGATGTTTCGGGAGAGGGTGTGCAGCAGGCGTTGCTCAAGATCCTCGAGGGCACCGTCGCCAACGTGCCGCCGCAGGGCGGGCGCAAGCATCCGCATCAGGAGTTCATCCAGATCGACACGACCAACATCCTCTTCATCTGCGGCGGGGCGTTTGTCGGCCTGGAAAAGATCATCGAGCGGCGCATCGGCAAGAAAAGCATGGGGTTCCTCTCCGACAAGACCACGAAGAACAAAAAGCAGGCGCCTGCCAACGTCCTGGACATCACGCAGCCGCGCGATCTGATCAAGTTCGGGCTGATCCCGGAATTCGTCGGCCGGCTTCCGGTGATCGGTTCGCTGTCGGAACTGGACCGAACGGCGCTGGTGGAGATCCTGACGAAACCCAAGAATGCCCTCGTGCGTCAGTATCAGAAGCTGTTCGAGTTCGAGAACGTGAAGCTGAAATTCACGGATGAAGCGATCGGCGCGGTCGCGGAACAGGCACTGGAGCGCAAGATGGGGGCCAGAGGATTGAAAATCATCCTCGAGGATCTTATGTTAGATGTGATGTACCAGCTGCCTTCCCAGAAGAAGGTGAAGGAGTTCATCATCACGCGCGAGATGGTGGAGAACAAGGACATCGTTTTCGCCCTGCTGGAGAAGGCCGGATAGCATACCGCATGACATACGAAGAATCGCAGAAAAAGACGGAACGCCTGCCAATGATCCCGATCCGGGATGTGGTGGTTTTCCCGCACATGATGATCCCGTTCGTGATCGGGCGTGCATCCTCCGTACGCGCGCTCGAGTTCGCCCACGAAGGCTCCAAGCGTGTGTTCCTCGCGACCCAGATCGACGCGTCAGTGGACGAGCCGAAGCCGAAGGACATTTACAGCATAGGCACGGTGGCGAATATCGTGCAGAGCGTGAAGCTCTCCGACGGCAACATCAAAGTCCTGGTGGAGGGCATCCAGCGGGTTCGCGCCATCCGGCTGAACACCGAGCCGGGCTTTTTCGTGGCCGAGGTCGAGCTTCTCGAGGAGTCGTCGGTCTCCAGCGCGCGCACAAACATCCTCGTCAAGCGGCTGCAATCGGTTTTCGAGCAGTTCTCTAAGCTCAGCCATCACGTCAACTATGACGCGATCCTGAGCGCGATGAAGAACCTGGAGCCTTCCAAGCTGGCGGACAACATCTGCGCCAACCTCCCCATCAGCATCGAGGAAAAGCAGCAATTGCTCGAGACGGTGGATCTGGCCGAGCGCGTCGAGAGGATCAACGAGATCATCGAGGTCGAGATCGAGAAGATCAAGGTGGACCGCAACATCCAGGGCCGCGTCAAACGACAGATGGAGCGGGCGCAGAAGGAGTACTATCTCAACGAAAAGATGAAAGCGATCCAGAAGGAGTTGGGTCGCAAGGATGAGAAGACGGAGCTCGAGGACCTCAAGAAGCAGGTGGAAGCGGCAAAAATGCCGAAGGACGCGCACGACAAGGCGACAAAGGAAATCCAGCGTCTCGAGATGATGCCGCCCATGTCGGCCGAATCCACCGTCTCCCGCACGTATCTCGACTGGCTGATCGCCATGCCGTGGAACAAGAAGTCCAAAGAGATCCGCGACATGCGATGGTCCATGAAGGTCCTCGAGGAGGATCACTACGGCCTGGAGAAGGTCAAGGACCGCATCATCGAGTTCCTCGCCGTGCGCAGCCTCATGAAGAAGCCGCAGGGGACCATCCTATGTTTTGTGGGTCCGCCGGGGGTAGGCAAGACTTCGCTGGGGAAATCGATCGCACGCGCCACGGGGCGCAAGTTCGTCCGCCTGTCGCTGGGAGGCGTGCGGGACGAGGCGGAGATCCGCGGCCACCGCCGCACCTACATCGGGGCCCTGCCCGGACAGATCATCCAGTACATGAAGAAAGCGGGCACCAGGAACCCGGTCTTCATGCTCGACGAAGTCGACAAGATGAGCATGGACTTCCGCGGGGACCCGTCTGCGGCATTGCTCGAAGTGCTGGACCCCGAGCAGAACCACATGTTTGTCGACCACTATCTCGACACCGAGTTCGACCTCTCGATGGTGATGTTCATCGCGACGGCAAACGTCCTGCACACGATTCCGCGGGCATTGCAGGACCGCATGGAGGTCATCCAGTTGTCCGGCTACACCGAACTCGAAAAGCTGCAGATCGCGAAGCGCTTCCTGGTGCGCAAGCAGCTGGAAGCCAACGGCTTGAAGCCGGAACAGCTCGAGTTCACAGACGAAGGCCTGCTCGAGCTCACCCGAAAATACACACGGGAGTCCGGGGTCAGAAACCTCGAGCGCGAGATCGCCAACGTCTGCCGCAAGACGGCCAAGAAAATCGTGATTGCGGAAGTGAGCCAGAACCGGATTACGCCGGAAGTTGTCGGGCAGCTTCTGGGCAAGCCGAAGTTCCGGGACCAGGTAGTCAACGAGGGGAATCAGATCGGATTGGCGTGCGGCCTGGCCTGGACCGAGGTCGGCGGTGAGGTCCTTTTCACCGAAGCCACGCTCATGGAAGGCAGAGGCCAGCTCACCATGACCGGCAAGCTCGGCGAGGTCATGCAGGAATCGGCCCGCGCCGCCATGTCTTACGTGCGCAGCCGCACCGCAGCGTACGGCATCGGCCGCGATTTCTACCGCAAGGTGGACGTGCACATCCACATCCCGGAAGGCGCAATCCCCAAGGACGGGCCGTCAGCAGGCATCACCCTGGCCACCACGATTGTGTCCGTGTTGAGCAAGATCCCGGTCCGCAGCGACGTTGCCATGACAGGAGAAATAACCCTGCGCGGCAAGATCCTGCCGATCGGAGGCGTGAAGGAGAAGCTACTGGCGGCTCATCGCGCCGGCATCAAAGAAGTCATCCTACCAAAGGAGAACGAAAAGGATCTTCAGGATATTCCCCAGGACATTCTGGAATCGATGAAAGTCAACTTCGTGGATACGATGGACGAAGTCTTGCAGTTGGCCCTCGAGAGGCTTCCGATCCCGCAAGGTCAGGTGCCGGACTTATCTGTCCGTCCGCATGAGAACATCGCTCACTAGCAGCTGCGAAGCCCTCTCGATGCGTCTCTCGTGAATATGGCTATTTCCTAAACCAGGGGTGTTACATACGGTCTGAACGCAGCCCCGCGAGGCTGCGTCAGCCTGTGCCAGAATGACCGGGAAGCCGGACGCATCGTACGGCACCCTGATTGGCATCCCCCCGCAGGCATGAGGCCTGCGGCGGAATTGCAGGCATGCACGGCGGCTGTGGCACATTCGCAGGTGGAATTCGTTGCAAGCGCTTTTTCCCCGGGCGATTTTCCGCTCGTGGAGGTTCCGGAGATCGCCCTGGCAGGCCGGTCCAACGTCGGAAAATCGAGTCTGATCAACCGGCTCACGGGCGTACGGGGGTTGGCCCGCACCAGCGCATCACCGGGCAAGACACGAAGCATCAATTTTTACCGCTGTGACCGACTTTTTTTCCTCGTCGACCTGCCCGGCTTCGGCTTCGCCAAGGGAAAGGACGGGAGCCGCGAGTGGAAGAAACTGGCAGAACAGTATTTTGAGCGGCGGGCCGCGGTCGCGCTCGTGATCCACCTGGTGGACGCGCGCATGCCGCCCACGGACCTGGACATCCGGTTCGCAGAATGGCTGCATCAGTTAGGAATTCCCCGGCTGGTTGTGGCAACCAAGTCGGACAAGCTGTCGGGAAATCAGCGGGTCGTGCAGCTGCGCTCGATCCGCCGGGTTTTCCCCGATGTGCCGGTGATCCTGTCCTCCGCCGCTACCGGCGCAGGCTGCAGGGAAATATGGCAACGGGTGGTCGAAACCGCCCACAATCAATAATCCGCGAGAGGAAATCCCCGAGAGCAAGGTTCGATTTTCACCTGCCGGAAATTCTCCCCCCTGGAGGGTAGTTATGCCTGAGGCGACGCAACGTCGAAACAACAACGCAAAAGAGACCGCCAGCGGCCGTGAAAACGGCCATTTGAACATCCGTGACCTCAAGGAGATGAATATCTCCGCTCTGACCCAGGTCGCCAAGGACTTGAATGTCCCCGGCTACACCGGGCTGCGCAAGCAGGAGTTGATCTTCCAGATCCTGAAGGCGCAGACCGAGCAGAGCGGACTGATCTTCTCCGAGGGCGTGCTGGAGTGCCTGCCCGAAGGGTTCGGCTTCCTTCGCGCGCCGGATTACAATTATCTCCCCGGGCCGGACGACATCTACGTGTCCCCTTCCCAGATCCGCAAGTTTGACCTGCGAACCGGGGATACCGTCTCCGGCCAGATCCGGCCGCCCAAGGACGGCGAGCGGTACTTCGCCCTGATCAAGGTCGAAGCAGTCAACTTCGAGCACCCGGATGCCGCAAAAGAGAAGATCTTCTTCGACAATCTGACCCCGCTATATCCGCATGAGGCGTTCAGACTCGAGACGACCTCCGACAACCTGTCGGGCCGCGTCATGGACATGCTGTCGCCGATCGGAAAGGGGCAGCGCGCCCTCATCGTGTCGCCGCCCCGCACCGGAAAGACCATGCTCCTGCAGTCGATTGCAAACTCGATCGCCAAAAACCATCCGGATGTGGTTCTTATCGTGCTCCTCATCGATGAGCGCCCCGAAGAGGTGACGGACATGCAGCGTTCCGTCCGCGGCGAAGTCATCAGCTCCACTTTCGATGAACCGGCATCCCGCCACGTGCAGGTTGCGGAGATGGTGATGGAGAAGGCGAAACGGTTCGTGGAACACAAACGCGATGTCGTGATCCTGCTCGACAGCATCACCCGTCTGGCGCGCGCCTACAACACCATCGTGCCGCCCAGCGGCAAGGTGCTCTCGGGAGGCGTCGACAGCAACGCGCTGCAGCGGCCGAAGCGGTTTTTCGGCGCGGCGCGCAACATCGAAGAAGGGGGCAGCCTGACCATCATCGCCACCTCGCTGATCGACACCGGCAGCCGGATGGATGACGTCATTTTCGAGGAATTCAAAGGCACGGGCAACATGGAGCTGCACCTCGACCGCAAACTCGTCGACCGGCGCGTCTTCCCCGCCATCGACATCAACAAGTCCGGCACGCGCAAGGAAGAACTGCTGCTTCCCGCGTCCGATCTGAACCGGATCTGGATCCTGCGCAAGGTTCTGAACCCGCTCTCGGTAACCGAAAGCATGGAGCTGCTCCTCGAAAAGCTCTCCAAAACCAGATCCAATGCCGACTTCCTCTCCTCCCTCTCCGGCGGTTAGAATCCTTGGTGATGCTCGCCTGATTTGCATTGTCAGATCGACCTGATGGAGAGTACATTCTGGGGGAATCAGGCGGGCATTGCTTGATCGCAGCCCTTCACGCACGCAGGAATCCGCCATGGATCAAAGGTTCCCGAAAGGCAGCCTGTTCGGTGTACTGCTTGGCGCCGCCTGCACCCTCTTCTTCGCCGCCATGGCGGTTGTAGAACCGAGGCACAGGTACTTCTCTCTCTTTCTGGTAATTCTCGGCCTGACAGGAACGTGGCGACAGTACATGGTCTGGAAACGCCATCGAGAGATGTAGTGAGTGGGATGCAGAACACCGGGCGATGCCGGGGACCAGCACATCACCCGCCGACGGCAGGCCCGGGAAGTCGGCGTAGGTAACACGGATGATTGAGAAGAGAGGCGTTCAGGACTCACCTGCGGCGACAGCGAGGCTTGGCTGGCGCTTCCATCACGTCGGGATCCCACACACATCGCCATGCGCCGGAGAGCGGCATATCGATCACCTCGGGATTTACGTGCGCGGATTCGAGACCAGTCCGTACGGAATCGAGTGGATCCGCTTTGAACCGCACTGCCGCGTGCCAGAAGTCGTGAGGACAGTTCCCCATATCGCCTTTGCCGTCGATGACCTGGACGAGGCGCTCAAAGGGAAAGAGGTTTTGATTGCGCCGAATGCGCCTTCCGCAGGCGTCCGCGTTGCATTCATTCTTGACGATGGAGCACCCGTGGAGCTGTTGCAGTTCCAGGACATCTCCAGGGCAGGCTGCCCAACTCCGAAATGAGAAAGGAACAGAACACAATCCGCGGGCAGTTGCGTTGGCATCAGATCAGCTGGGGCAGCATCGCCCGGGCCCACGTACTGGCCGGGGTCCGGGGCGCACGAGATGGAGTGCCGCGACGGCAACTTATCAGATTCTGAACACGAAGGTGACTGTCACACTTCCCTGCCGGGGCTGTCCGTTCAATTGAGCCGGCCGGAAGCGCCACTGCCGGACGGCGTTCATGGCGGCTTCGTCGAACATCGGATGGCCTTTTATGATGCGGAGCTCTGACACGTTGCCGTCGGCGTCAACCCTGGTTTCCACCATGACAACCGCCTCGATTCCCTGCTGCATGGCCGCGGCAGGATAGCCCGGATCCACTCGGCTGATTACGCTCGCGGGTATGGCGCGGCCTCCGGTCGGCCGGTTTGTTTGAGTCGCAGTCGCCTGCCCTCCTGCATGGATGGTTACCGTGGCGCTTCCTCCTGCCGGTTGCAGGGCGACTCTGACGTTGACCGGGACGCCATCAGGCAGCTTCACTCCACTGATCACCGCAGGCTTGAAGCCATCGTGGCTCACCAGCACTTCCACGCTTTCCCGGGGGGACAAAGTAAGGCTGAAGCTGCCGCGTTCATCGGTGACGCCGGTTATCAAAATCGCTTTCGTCTCCGGATCCGCAATCTTCACGGCCGCATCGGCCACAGGAACGCCATCCCGGTCAACTACCATTCCATTCACCGGACTCCTTCCAACAGGGGATGCTGTCGGTTCCGCCGCGCGCTTGGGCGCCACGGGCACCACCTTGGCCTGACCCGACGAAACTACGGGCTTTGGAGCCGGAAGGCCGGGAGCCATGGGCGAAGCGGCCGGGGTCGGCGCCGCTATAGCCGCAGATGCATTTCCGGGAGCGCTCGCGGGCGCCGGTGGAGGCAACACAGCGGGTGCCGGGACCGGAAAACCCGTTGCAGGGTGCGATTGTTCAGAGACGGCGCTGCCGAGGGGAAACGCCAGCACGGCCACCAGGGCTCCTGTTCCCAGGAAGGCCATGACAGAAACGACAAATGTGACCAAGCGCATTCTTGACATGTGGATTTCCTCCAGCAGGAGCGCAACCCGCTCCTTAAGATGATGACGCGCGAGAAAAAGACTGGCCGAAACCAGCGCCGCCCGATGATCCACCATCGACAGAAGCGATCGCAGGTACTGGCGCCGGTCTATGGAGAATGCCAGGACCGCCCTGTCCACCAGCTGCTCCCTTGCCAGTTCGATGCGGCGGATCAGCCACCAGGCCGCGGGATGAAACCAGAAAAGGGCGAGAATGAGACGCTCCCCGAAGGCAAAAAGCCAGTCCCGCCTCCGGACGTGGATCAGCTCATGGCATAGGATCGAGACCTGGACGCCGCTCTCCAGTTTCTCGAAATGTTCCGGGAGCAGGATCCAGGTCCGGATCCATCCGTAGGTCGCGGGATTCGAAAGGTCCGGGGAAATAAGGATTTCCGTGTTGCCACCAACAAGCGATGACAGCTGCGCGATCTGCGGAGGCAGTGCGGCGAACCTGCGCGAGTTCCTGCGCAGCAGCCCCAGTTTTCTCAATCCCGCGGCCAGAGATCCACCCTGCACCACCCAGCCTGTCACGAGCAAAAGCATGAGTGCCTGCCAGGATATCGCGGACCAGTCAGCCACCGGAGGGCGGACCTGCTCCTGCACCAGAGCCGCATTGCCCCCGGGAAAAGCAGTGGGGCCGCCTGCCACGGCGTCCGCCTGGGCAGGGAGCGGGGTGCGCGGAGCG
Organism: Acidobacteriota bacterium; assembly: GCA_017860135.1. GTDB lineage: Bacteria > Acidobacteriota > UBA6911 > UBA6911 > UBA6911 > JAFNAG01. The sequence continues at coordinate 2,478 of JAFNAG010000089.1, read as the reverse complement.
AGCACGGGAAACACGAGGCAGAAAACGAGCAGGAATTGCCAGTACGGCAGCAGAACCTTCGGGGAACGAATACGGAGGGCACGAGGCAGCAGAGCGCCGATCAGCGCCAACAGGGTCCCCTGAAGCAGGTATGCCACGAGATTGTGGATTTCCGTGGGCGGGTTCATGTTCGCTCCTTGATCATGCGAACGATTTCATCCAGTTCCTTCTCGGTTACAAAGCGATTGCGAACGAGGTACAGCAGGAGCGGCTCCGCCGAGCCGTTGAACACCCGGTTGAGGAAATCCGCGACTACCTCTCGCATGAGCCGGCTTTGGGGCTTTGTCGCCGCGTACACGTAGGTCCGATGGTCGAGGCGGCGCTTCAATATCTTTTTGTCCGACATGATCTTCATCACGGTCATGACGGAGGTGTAGGCGATCCTGCGCACCTTGAGCAGCTCTTCGTATACGTCCCGCACCGTCACAGGCTGCAGGCGCCAGACGACCTTCATGATTTCGAGTTCCTGATCCGTGAGTTTCCTGCTTGGGGGTCTCATGTACTATTTTTTAGTACTAAAGAAAAAATCTGTCAAGAAAAAATGAGACTCGAGATGGGGGCGGCCCGGATCTCTGCTGCGGATCGCAACGTGAGAAAGGGCGGATCCCGCAGATCGCCTCTTCCTCTGGATCAGGATTTGCAATGCGACGATCGTAGCGGGTGGGGCGGGGCTGAAGGAGCGTCCCTCCTTGCAGGATCCGCGCAAGACCAAAAGGTGTGATGGGTTCGAGCCGACACGCTGTCGGGTGATCAGAAAACAACGTCGATGCCGTAGGCTCGAAACACCGGATCGGCTGTAACCACCGCCAGGTCTCGAAGTCTGGCGGTCGCGATCAGGAAACGATCGCACGGATCCCTGTGAATCGGGGGCAGGTCGACAGCTGCCATGCAGATGTCCCAGTCAAGCGGCTCCACCGCAAGTCCATGATGATCCACAATCCCCTGAAACCACTCCCTGGGCGGGACCGGGAGCTTCAACTTCCCCGACCGGCATTTGACCGAGATCTCGAAAGCGCTGATGGCGGAGACGAAAACAACCGCCGCTCCTTCAATGCGGTCGCGCGCCTGTTTGGAAAGTTGTTTCCCGCCCCCGGCCAGCCACAGGAGCGCGCATGTATCCAGAAGCATCAGAGTTCCTCCGCCCATTCATCCGCGCTCAGCGGCTCGGTGACATCGTACTTGATGCGCACGCGGCTCAGGATCGGATGCGGAGTCAGGCGGCTCTTCTTGACATGCGGCACCAGGTCGGCTACGGGCTTGCCGTTCCGGCAGATGAGGTACTTCTCCCCTTTTTCCTCAACCGCAGCCAGTACCGCCGATAATCGCGTTTTCGCCTCGTGTACGTTCAGAGTCTTCATGGTTTCAACCACCCATGATCCAAAAGACTAAACTAAGTTAGTTCATAATGCAACAACCATCTGCGCGTTTTGCCATGGCGCCGGCGTGCATGTGTTGGGTTCGGACGCATTCCCGGAAGTCTTCGGCTCCTGCACGGACCGGTCTGTCTGTGCATTAGGCGAAGGTCGAACCGGACGGGCTGCCTGCTCCTTTTTCGGGCGGAGCAGCAGTTCCCGGAACCCACATCCGGGCGCTATCTGTCATGACCGGGGAATGTCTTGATCCGGGGCAACACGGCGTTGCACTGCTCAGAATTTATAGAGGAAGCTCACGATGAAGGCCGTGTCGTTCTTCTTGATGTCCGGATTCGGAGTGACGTTCTTGTAATCATCGACAAATTCGACCTTCAGCTCCGCCTGCTTGAAAAGCGCCGTAGTCACGCCGACGGTGAAATGGTACAGCGCGTCCTCGAAGTCCGACATCTTCCAGAGTCCGGCAAAACTCTGGATGAACTTTGATGTTCCTGTCAGCTTGACGGTGATGTTCTCCCCGGCGTTCAACGAGCCGCTGGCGTGCACATCAGAGCCCGAGTTTTTCTCCCAGACTCCGCCGGCGCCTCCGCTTACTGTCATCTCGGCCCTGTCTGTGAGGATAGGCTTATAGCCGAATCCCCCCTGGGGATTGAGGAGGTAGCTGATATCCTTGAACGGATCGCGCATGTATCCGAAGGCGCCGTACACGAAGGTCCTCTTGGAAAGCGTGTACTCATCCCTGAATCCCAGGAGGAGGCGATCCACGGTTTCCACGTCGTTGGCGCTTGACCGCAGGTAAAGCCCGCTGATCTTGACGACGTTTCGGGTCTTCGGGTCTCTCGTCATCTCACCCGACATATTGAAATTCGTCGTGTCGCTGTTCCCTCCGGTGAGAGAGAAACCGGCCCCGAAGTTCCCCGTATAGACTTTGGGGGGCGCCTGGGGAGCCTGGGCGCTGCACGTGGCCGGGACAGCCAGCAATAAAAGCACAACCACTGCGACGGACACGGTTGTTTTCATACTTCCTCCCTTTCTGAAAATGCACAGCCGCGACACGACTGAGCCCCCG
>JAFNAG010000013.1 GCA_017860135.1 Acidobacteriota bacterium | reverse complement strand
CTTTGTGGAGGACCAGCGGTTCACGAGAGTCGTGAACCTGCCGGGCAACGGCAGCCATGTCCAGCTGCCGGGGAACGCCCTGCACGGGGAAGACACGATCAGCGTCACGGCCTGGGTGTTCCTGAACGCAACCACTCCCGGGCAGCGGTTATTCAGCTTCGGGCAGAATGCGTCCCTTCACCTGTCCGCTGCGGTTACCGATTCGTTTCGCGCCTCCATCGCTTCAGGCGCGGGAGTGATCTTCGAAACCACGGGTGCGGATGTCCCGGCGAACCAGTGGGTCAACGTTGCCGTGGTGCTCAATCCGGCCGCCCGCACCCTGACCAGCTACATCAACGGCGCCAGGGCCGGCCAGTCGACGAACGTCACCGCAACCGCGGCGCAGGTGATCCATCAGACCTCAGCGGATTCGAACCGTCTCTACATAGGCCGCTCGCAGAACGACGCCGATCCGACGCTCAACGGCAGGGTGCGGGATTTCCGCATTTACCGCATCGCGCTGACTGATCAGCAGGTGATGACGATTTTCAACAACGCTTCGGGCCGCCAGGGGGGCGGCCGCGGCCGCGGCGCGGCGCCGGTCATCTCGACCGCGGGAATTCCCCAGGAGTCCCCGCTGGCGTCCAGGCTGGAAAGCGTCCCCGACATCAAGGCCGAGACCACCGTCGGCGAATTGCCCGGGCTGCCGATCATGATCCCTGCCGTATACCGCAACAAGGCCAAGGGTCCCGATGTGCGCGTGATCTGGCCGGCGCCAAAGGACAACAGCCAGGTCCTCAAGCCGGGCACGTACGAGGTTACCGGAAAAATCCCGGGCACTACCTTCCAACCCAAGGCCGTGGTGACGGTAAAGGCGGCAGACAAACCCGCGCCCGTGCCCGGCAGGACGGTTGAGCCGTTCCCGCTCGGGCAGGTCACCCTGGACAAGGACACCAAGGGGCGCGACACGCAGTTCATCAAAAACCGCGACAAATTCATCAACGGGCTTGCGGCAGCCAATCCCGACAGCTTCCTCTACAATTTCCGCGACGCTTTCGGTCAGAAGCAGCCCGAAGGCGTGCGGCAGCTGGGCAGTTGGGACAGCCAGACGACGCGGCTGCGCGGCCACGCCAGCGGCCACTACCTTTCCGCCATCGCCCAGGTCTACGCGAGCACGACCTACAACCCGGCGCTGCAGGCGAAGTTCCTGCAGACGATGAATTACGTCATCGATACGCTGTACGACCTGTCACAGAAATCGGGCAAGCCTGCGAACGCAGGCGGGCCTTTCAACGCCGACCCGACCAAGGTCCCGCCCGGGCCGGGCCGCACCGGCTACGACTCCAACCTGAGGGCCGACGCCATCCGCACCGATTACTGGAACTGGGGCAAGGGATTCATCAGCGCCTATCCGCCGGATCAGTTCATCATGCTCGAGCAGGGCGCGACCTACGGCTCCCAGAACACTCAGATCTGGGCGCCGTACTACACGCTGCACAAGATCCTGGCCGGCCTGCTCGACTGCTACGAAGTCGGGGGGAACAAAAAGGCGTTGGAGATCGCCAAGGACATGGGCACCTGGGCATATGCCCGGCTGAGCATCCTGCCGACCCAGACGCGCATCAGCATGTGGAGCCGGTATATCGCCGGGGAGTTCGGCGGCATGAACGAAGTCATGGCGCGGCTCTACCGGCTCACCCAGGAAAAGCAGTTCCTCGAGTGCGCCAAGCTGTTCGACAACATCAATTTCTTCTATGGCAACGCAGAACATGACCACGGCCTGGCCAAAAACGTCGATACGATTCGCGGCAGGCACGCCAACCAGCACATCCCGCAGATCACAGGAGCGCTGGAAACTTTCCGCAACACCAAGGAACTGGTTTATTACATGATCGCGAACAATTTCTGGACCATGGTCACCAGCAGCTACACTTACAGCATCGGCGGGGTCGCGGGCGCGCGCAATCCGAACAACGCCGAATGCTTCACCGCCGAGCCTGATTCGCTGTGGGAGAACGGGTTCGCCAACGGCGGACAGAACGAAACCTGTTGCACCTACAACCTGCTGAAGCTGGACCGCCAGCTCTTCATGTTCGACCAGTCCAGCAAGTACATCGACCATTACGAGCGGGGGCTCTACAACCACATTCTCGCTTCCGTCGCCGAGAGTAACCCAGGCAACACCTACCACGTGCCGCTCAATCCGGGTTCGCAGAGATCTTTCGGCAACGCCAACATGACCGGATTCACCTGCTGCAACGGCACCGCGCTCGAAAGCAGCACCAAGCTCCAGGACACGATCTACTTCCGTGGGGACGACAACAGGACGCTGTACATCAACCTGTTTGTCCCTTCGACGCTGAACTGGACGGATCGCAAGCTGGTCGTGAACCAGAGCACCGACTTCCCGTACTCGGACACGACCCGGATCACGCTCAAGGGAGACGGCGGCCAGTATGACATCAAGGTCCGCGTGCCGCGCTGGGCCACCCGGGGCTTCTTCGTCAAGATCAACGGACGGGACCAGTCAGTGAAAGCCGTGCCGGGCAGCTACCTGACGCTGCGCCGGAACTGGCGCGACAACGACACGATCGAGCTGCGCATGCCCTTCCACTTCTACCTGGACCCGGTGATGGATCAGCCCAACGTCGCCAGCATTTTCTACGGCCCGATCCTGCTGGCCGCAGAGGAGTCCGGCCCGCGCACCGACTGGCGCCCCGTAACGCTCGACGCCGGCGACATCGGGAAATCCATCATGGGCGATCCCGAAGCCCTTCGTTTCAGCATCGACGGCGTTGTCTTCAAGCCTTTCTTTGAATCGTACGGCCGGTATTCCGTGTATTTAAACGTGGCCTTGAAGTAGGGTGATCTGCTGCGGCGGGACGTATACCGCTAACTTTCGAGGGTATCCGACGGTTGAAAAGGAGGAGCATGGTGAGGCCCGAAGGGCCTCCAGTGAGTTGGCCCGGCCGTCAGGCCGGGATAGGGAGAATACGGACGGGAGCGCCGAAGGCGCGGCACTAAATCCTTGGAATCGTGGTGGATGTGCCGGCCCTTCGGGCCTCGATGAGGGATGTGCCCCCACCCCGCGCTCACGCGCGGGGCTACTCACTGCCGGCGCTTCGCAACTCATCTCAACCAGAACGTCGACCGTCGGACCCCTCTTTTGTCCCGGGGCTGGAGCGAGCCCCGGAGTGGAGGCGGCGAAGTGGACGAAAAACTGAGCAGGCGCGATTTCCTGGGTGCCGTGGGCTCGGCCGCAGCAGCCTCGGCCGCCTTGAAGCCGATTGCCCGGCCGGCAGCGCAAGATGCGCGAGGAGCGGCCGCTGCCTTGAGCAAGGCAACCCCTTACCGGAAAGTGGTGCTTGAGCCTTTCGACTACGCAGGAGTCACCTTGCGCCAGAGCCGCTGGCAGCGGCAGGCCTTGGGCGCACGCGATTTCTACCTGGGCCTCTCCAACGACGACATCCTGCACGGCTATCGCGTGGCGGCCGGAACGGCCAACGCTCCCGGCAGGGCTCTGGGCGGATGGGCCAGCCCAAACTCCAACACCGTCTTCGGCCAGTGGCTCCAGGCTATGGCCCGGATGCAGCGCGCCTGCGGCGACACAGAGCTCCTGGAGAAGGCCAACATCCTGGTCAGCGAATATGCCAGGTGCTGGCCCGGCATGTCCAGCGGCGCCGCGCGCGGCGGCGGACGCGGCGGTGGCGCGACCGGCGGCCTGAGCCATTATCCCTATGAGAAGCTGGTCGGCGGCCTGCTCGACATGCACCACTATGGCGGCCATCCCGAAGCCCTGAGCTTGTGCGACAAGATCACCAAGGTCGCCATGCCGGCCTTCAATCGCGACCGCGTGGCAGCCAATCGCGAGCCTTGGGAATTGCACTCCGGCCGCCCCCTCGAGTGGTACACGATGGCGGAGAACCTCTACCGCGCCTACCAGCTCACCGGCAACTCGATGTACGAGGAGTTCGCGGGAGTTTGGCTCTATCCCGCTTATTGGGACAAGTTCGCCGCGACGGCTGATCCCAGGGACGCACAGGGCGTGCACGCTTACAGCCATTGCAACTCCTTCTCGAGCGCGGCGCTGGCCTACGACGTGACGGGCGACGAGAACTACCTGCGCAAAATGAAGAACTTCTACGATTGGATGCAGAAGCGCCAGACCTATGCCACCGGCGGCTACGGGCCCGATGAGCGCTTCGTTTTCTCCGACGGCGCTCTGGGCGATTCGCTGGAAATCTACTCGGCCAGCTTCGAGTGCCCTTGCTGCGCATGGGCGGCGATCAAGCTGGCGAAATACCTGATGATGTATACAGGCGAGGCGCGCTATGGCGACTGGATCGAACGACTGCTCTACAACGGCATCGGCGCGGCGCTGCAGATCAAGGATCGCGGCACACATATGTATTACATGGATTATCACCTGGGCTCGGCTCTGAAATACTACTCGCGCAACGCCTTTACCTGCTGCTCGGGTACGTATTTCCAGAACATCGCCGAGTATTCGAATTATGTTTACTTCAAGGATGCCCAGGGGCTCTGCGTGAACCTCTATGTGCCCTCGGAGGTCGAGTGGAAAGGTCCGTCAGGCGCCGTCAAGGTGGTGCAGACCACGGAATATCCCGAAGCCGACACCGGCACGCTCACGCTGACGATGGAAAAGCCCGCGACGTTCGCGCTCAAACTGCGCGTGCCGGGCTGGTCGAAGGACATGACCATCAAGGTCAACGGGCAGGCGCAGACCCAGGACACCAAGCCGGGCCAGTGGTCCACGGTCACCCGCGAGTGGAAGTCGGGCGACACGGTCGAGATCACGATTCCGCTCCATTTCCGCCGCGTGCCGATCGACGAACAGCATCCCAATCGCATTGCCATCGTGCGTGGGCCGGCAGTCTATGCGCAGGAGGATCCGCACAAGTGGCTTTCGGAAATCCCTTCGAACGACGACGAACTGAACAAGCTGATGAAGCCGCTGGCGAACGAACCGGCCATCTTCCAGATCGACAACGAGCCGGTGGTGCAGCAACGCAACGCCTTCAAGCCGTATTACCGTTTCGTCGAGCTGGAGCGATACCGCATGTATTTCGATTCAAAGCACCGCCGAGTGCTGTGGTGAAAAACCCTGTGAAATGCCCCGAATCAGGGACAGCACGATTGGCAATTGGGTGCCTTTGCCAGGCTTCGTTGCCGGACCGCATCGGGCAGATGGTCGCGTTGCGGCGAACGCCAATCAAAATCGTCCCATAAGACGTCACCATCAACCGGAGGAACTGGTGTCAGTATTTTCAGTCGCCGATGTGCCGGGAGCGCGCAAGAGGATCGCGTACTTGAGGAAGTCGAGTTTTCTGAGATCCCGTTCGTTGGTGTAGAGAACTTTCACGCCATGCTGTCATGAGAGAGCCGCCAAATTTGCGCCTGAAACCAGATTCCCCCGTGCGGGTGCGTCCCTGACGACTTCGCGAGAACGATGCGTGATGAAAACCGCTTTTTTGATCGACGACCGGTTCAAGCTGCATGACACGGGGAGATACCACCCGGAGTCGCCGAAGCGGATCTCCTGCGTACACCAAGCGCTCGAAGATCTGGGAATCGGGGAGCGTTGGACGCGCATCCAACCCCGCATGGCCCGCGAGCAGGACCTCGAACTGGTGCACCCCGCAGGCTACATCGAAACCGTCCATCGCGCCTCGGAGCATGCGCCCTCCTTTCTGGATGCGGACACTCCCGTGTCTTCCGGGAGTTACGCGATCGCCTGCCTGGCGGCCGGAGGCGTGCTCGCCTGCACGGATTCGATCGCGAGCGGAGAAACGGTCCGCTCGTTTGCCTTTGTCCGTCCGCCGGGACATCACGCCGAACCGGATCGGGGCATGGGCTTCTGCCTCTTCAACAACGTTGCCCTCGGCGCAGCCTATTTGAGGAAAGTGCACGGCCTCAATCGCGTCGCAGTGGTCGACTTCGACGTCCACCACGGGAACGGCACGCAGGCGTGTTTTTACGAAGACCCGCGCGTGCTCTACGTATCTACCCATCAATACCCGTATTACCCTGGCACGGGGGCTTTCCACGAAATCGGAGCGGGAGAGGGGCGGGGTTATACGGCAAACTTCCCGCTCCCCGCCGGAACCGGCGATTCGGTCTTCGTGCCCGTGTACTCGCGCACCGTCTCCGCCATCCTCGACCAGTACCGCCCCGAGTGCATCCTCGTCTCCGCGGGCTTCGATGCGCTGCTCGGGGATCCGCTGGGCGGACTCTCGGTTTCCGTCGCCGGATACGCGTCCGCGGCGGCTTCACTGTTGAGGGCGGCCGACCGCAACTGCGGCGGCCGGATCTGTTTCGTTCTGGAAGGGGGTTACAGCCCCCGCGGTCTGCCGGAATGCATCCAGGCCGTCATGCATGAGATGGAGTCCGAGGATCCGAAGGAACTGTCATTCCCCGGAGATCCGCTGTACGCAACAATCGTGAAGCGCGCGCAAGCCGATCTCGGGGAACACTGGCGCTGGTAGGCATCAGCGCATTTTCCGGCGAACCGGCCCGTTCCATTCGCTGGAAACCCGGAGCCGGCCGGGCAACTGGATCCTTCAGGCAGGCGTGCTATGATAGGGCAGGCAGTTTTCATCGCATGAGGGAGGCTGGATCATGATCAGAGAACCGGCGGTTGCAGGCCAGTTCTATCCCGCGAACCCGAACAAGCTCCGCGAAAGCGTCCGATCCTTTTTGAAGCCCTCCGGGACGCCTCTCGAGGCCAAAGGGGTAGTGGCGCCGCACGCGGGATACGTATATTCAGGATCCGTGGCGGGAGCCGTGTACGGGGCAATCCGGGTGCCCGCCCGCTGCATCATTCTCGGGCCGAACCATACGGGAAGGGGCGTGGCCTTGTCCCTCCATCCCGCCGGCCAGTGGCGCACACCGCTCGGCCTGGTGAGTATCGATGAGGATTTGAACCGGAGCCTCACGCGCGAGTGCGGCCTGCTGACAGAGGACAAAGCCGCTCACGCCCGTGAGCATGCCATCGAGGTTCAGATTCCGTTTCTCCAGGTGGTCGCCGGCAGTTTTAGCTTCGCAGCGATCTGCGTAGGAACGGCCGATTACGGATCGCTGGAATTGCTGGGCCACGGGTTGGCCCGGGCCATCCGGTCGACGCGGGAACCCGTGCTCCTGGTGGCGAGCTCCGACATGAGCCACTACGAATCGGCCGAAGTCGCAACCCGCAAGGACGCGTTCGCAATCGAGGCCATCAAAAAGCTGGATCCCCGCGGCTTGTACAGGACCGTCATCGAGAAGGATGTGAGCATGTGCGGATTCGCGCCAGCCGTCGCACTGCTGATCGCGTGCAATGATCTGGGCGCCTCCGGCGGGCAACTGATCCGATACACAACATCGGGGGAGGTGAGCGGCGACTTCGACCGGGTTGTGGGGTACGCGGGGTTGGCGGTCAGTTAGTCAGTTCCTGTCGCGACAAAATACGGCTAGCGCCGTTTTGGCCGGTTTCTCCCCGACGGGCGCCCTGGGATTTCCCGCACGGTGCGATGACTGTGGCAGATCGCCACTGCAAGTGCATCGGCAGCGTCCTCGGGAGTCGGCACATCGGGCAACTCCAGCAGAAGCTGCACCATAAGCTGGATCTGGCTCTTTTCCGCCCGTCCGTAGCCGACGAGCGCGCTCTTGACTTCCAGTGGTGAGTACTCGAAGACGGGGAGGCCCTGTTGCGCCGCGACCAGGAGCGCCACACCCCTTGCGTGGCCCAGCTTGAGCGCCGACTGGACGTTGGCCGCGTGAAACACCCCCTCGATCGCCACCGCATTTATGTCCCGGTTCGCCAGGATTTCCATCAGCTGAGCATAGATCTGAAGAAGTCGCTCATGGAATGGCTTGCGGGGTGAGGTCCGGATGGCTCCAAAGACGATGGGGAAATGCCGGATGCCATCCGATTCAATAAGGCCGTAGCCGGTCTTTTCACTTCCAGGGTCAATGCCCAGTATTCGCATCTGTAGGGGGCCTCAGGAAGCCTCCTGCATCGCCGCTTCATCTATGTCAAAATTCGCCCACACGTTTTGAATGTCTTCCTGATCCTCGAGCGCTTCCATGAGTTTCATCATGGTCTGGGCATCTTTGCCCTCGAGCTTCACATAGTTCTGGGGCACCATGGAGACTTCCGCCGCTACAGTCGGGATCGAAGCTCCTTCCAGCGCCGCTTTGAGGGTCTCAAAGTTTTCCGGGGCGCAGAAAATCTCGAAGTTGTCGCCGTCTTCACCCATGTCATCCCCGCCGTTGTTGAGGATGAGGTCCAGGAGCGCCTCCTCGCTGGCTGCGGCTTGCTCGACGACGAAATAGCCTTTTCTCTCAAACATCCAGGCGACACACCCCGCTTCACCGAGATTCCCGCCGTTTTTGGAAAGAATGTGGCGTAGCTCTGCAACCGTCCGGTTGCGGTTGTCGGTCAGCGCACGCATGAAGATTGCCACGCCGCCGGGCCCGTACCCCTCGTAATTCACATCCTCATAGGATACGCCGGGGAGTTCTCCCGTGCCGCGCATGATCGCCCGCTTGATGTTTTCCGCCGGCATGTTGGCTGCCTTTGCAGTGGCAACCACGAGGCGCAACCGGGGATTCGCATCTATATCGCCTCCGCCGGAACGTGCCGCAACCGTCATTTCCTTGATGAGTCTTGTAAAGATCCGCCCGCGTTTGGAATCGGCGGCAGCTTTCTTATGCTTGATAGAATGCCATTTGGAATGACCGGACATAGTGACGCTCCTTTTTGATCGCGATCTTGCCATTCTAACATAGATGCTGGTACTTTGTACCCTCCGGCTGAAAGCGATGCTGCGATGCGGACAATGGAAGCCGAATCGATGGCGGATATCGTGCCGCGAAGCCCGGGCGCAAACGTCTCGCTCCTTGATGCTCGCGGCCCTGGATGCTTCGCCGTGGCGCCAGCCGGGGAACTCCCGTGCTGCCGCATGTATCGCTGTAATGCGTTGACTCTGTTTTATTTCCGGATCCTGCCGTGGAATCGGAGGCCACATGACGTCTGAAGAGATCCTCATGCTGTTCAGGAATGCCGGCGCATTGCTGGAAGGGCATTTCCGTCTCACTTCGGGACTGCACAGCAGCCGCTATCTGCAGTGTGCGCTCGTGCTTCAGCACCCGCAACACGCCGCCGCGCTGGGAACAGCGCTCGCCAATCTGCTGCTGGAGCGCGCAGCGAAGCCCGGACTCGTCATTGCACCGGCCCTGGGCGGCATTCTCGTCGCCCATGAAGTGGCTCGAGCCCTGGGTAGCCGGGCCCTGTTCGCCGAACGTCAGGAAGGGGTGCTGACTCTTCGCCGCGGATTCCAGATCGTCCCGGGGGAGAGCTGCTATGTGGTCGAAGACGTCGTCACCACCGGCGGGTCGACTCGTGAAACAATGGATGTTGCGAGAAAAGCCGGCGGGGTGGTGGTTGCCGCCGGCGCAATCATCAATCGCAGCGGCGGCAGGGCCGATCTCGGGGTGCCCAGCGTGGCGCTGGCTGTGCTCGACGTCCCGAATTACCGACCGGAAGACTGCCCGATGTGCAAAGCGGGAAGCCAGGCGATCAAGCCGGGAAGCAGATGAAATCCCCTCGAAACATCAAGCTGGTCCTGGGATTCGACGGCACAGCCTATCATGGCTGGCAGGAACAGCGCGGCCAGCCGACGATCCAGGGAGAACTCCGCGAGGCGATTCGCAGGATCACCGGGGAGAGGGCCGATCTTGCCGGCAGCGGCCGGACAGACGCAGGTACCCATGCACGTGCTTTTGTCGCCAGCTTCAGAACCGGCAGCCGCATGGCGCCCGCGAGCTTTGTCCGGGCCTTGAACAGCGTACTGCCGCATGACATCCGCATCTTTTCCGCGCGTGAAGTCCCAGACGCTTTCCATGCGCGGATCAGCGCGCGCGCGAAAATCTACCGGTACCAGGTTTTCCGGGGCAGGGTCCTCCCTCCCCATCTGGCAAGGGAACATTTTCACTTCGCCTATCCGTTGGACACGGGTTTGATGACCGCGGCAGCGGGAATGTTTGCAGGCACTCACGATTTCGCCGGCTTTGCCGCCAGCGGGTCCGCGGCACGGGACACGGTGCGTCATATTTTTGGCTGCAGCCTTAAATCCACGCGCACCCGGATGGTTTTTACGGTAGAAGGGAGCGGTTTTTTGCATCACATGGTTCGAAACATGGTGGGGACCCTTCTGGAACTGGGCCGAGGGCAGATGACGCTGAAGGACTTCGAGCTGCTGTTCGAGCACGGCGACCGCACGCTGGCGGGATTCACCGCGCCTGCCCGCGGCCTTATTCTGATAAGAGTCCGTTATTGAGCGGGTGTCCAAGAGTTGAAATGGGGCGCGAGGGGCCCGCCCGCATCATCAGCATACAGCCGACGATTCCTGAATTCATCCTGCAGCAGGCGTGAGGTGAGAGCCCGTTTTGGGCGCAGTTACCGGGCATTTTGCGGGCGGGACTCCCGCGCTGCCGGACGGCACCAGCCATGACGGCTGCGATCTTATCGCCACCGGGTGCCTGCGCCGCAGTGAGACTTTTTCGAGTGTTTCGCGGATTCCGCCGTTTCTGATACCATGGAGCTTCCAGTACGGAACGAGGTTCCCCTATATGAGCGATCAGGTTGCCCTGGCGACCCCTGGAACGGAGGAAGCAGAACTCCTGGAGAGGATGGATCGGGCCCGCCTCCCCAGGCATGTCGCGGTGATCATGGACGGCAACGGCAGGTGGGCCCGCCAGCGCAGGCTGCCGAGGGTGGCCGGGCATCGCGCCGGAATCGAGTCGGTGCGTGAGATCGTGGAAATCTCCGCTCGCCTTGGCCTCGAGGTCCTGACGCTGTATGCCTTTTCTGTGGAAAACTGGAAACGCCCCAAGTCTGAGGTGCGGACCCTGATGCGCCTGCTCAAGGAATACATCAGGATCGAGTTGAACAGGCTTGCCGGCGGGAACATCCGGTTCACCGCCATCGGGCGGATCGACGAACTGGCGCCCTCCGTCCGGCGCGAGCTTCAGCACGCCATGGAAATGACGGAGCGCAACTCGGGAATGAAGTTGAATGTCGCGCTGAATTACAGCGGCCGTGCGGAACTCGTCGATGCTTTCCGCAGGATCCAGTCGATGTCAGAGAAACGGCCTGTGACGGTTTCGGAGGACCTGATTTCGGACTGCCTGTACACGGCAGGGGTGCCCGATCCCGATCTGCTCATCCGGACCAGTGGCGAGATGAGACTCAGCAATTTTCTGTTGTGGCAGGTCGCATATGCGGAAATCCACGTCACCCCAACATACTGGCCCGATTTCCGCCGCAAGCACCTGTTTGAGGCCATCCTGGACTATCAGAAGCGGGAACGCCGCTACGGCGGGATCCGGAACGGAGCCCGAACCTGAAGATTGGAGGAGAATGCTCCGGCGGATACTCTCAGCCCTGGTGTTGATACCGGCCGCGCTCGCCGCTGTCGTGTTCTCCCCGCCGCTTCTCTTCCTGGCAGCCCTCGGATTCGTCGGCTCGCTTTGTTTGTTCGAATACTACCGGCTGATTGAGAAAATAGGGGTCCGCGGGCAGCCCTGGTTCGGGCATGCGGCATTCTGGCTCCTCCTCATCGGCGTCGGCCGGGCGGAAGCGTACGCCGTCCCGCTGATCGCTGGACTGGTTCTGGGAGCGTTCCTGGCGGCGATTTGGCGCCCCGCTTCCATGAAAGACCGCGTCCTGGGCATGATGTCCAACCTGCTGGGCGTGTTCTACCTTGGCGTATGCCTCTATGCCGCGTATGCGATTCGATTCCGGTTCGGCAGCCGTCCGGGGCTGGAATGGATGCTGGTGCTGCTGGCTGTGATCTGGGCCGGCGACACAGCCGCGCTATTCGTCGGAAGAGCCTTCGGGCGCACGCCGTTTGCATCGAAGCTCAGCCCGAAGAAAACCTACGAAGGCGCTGTAGGGGGACTGCTCGCCGGCCTCCTGGTCGCCATGCTGCTGCGCCATTTTCTCTTTCCCGACCTGCCGCCCGGGCATGTGGCCGCAGCATCCGTGGTGGCCGGCATCTTCGGCCAGTTGGGAGACCTGGCGGAATCGCTGTTCAAGCGGGCGGCGGAGGTGAAGGAGAGTTCCAATCTGATTCCCGGCCATGGAGGCGTCCTGGATCGCATCGACAGCCTGCTTTTCGCCTTTCCCGTGCTGTACATCTACCTCGAACTGCTCTACGCCACCCCGCGTTGAAATCGGGATCTCCGATTCCAGGAGTGGCGCGGATGATCACGTGCCCGGCATCCCGGCACGACATTCAGAACCGCGACCGTGAGGGGGCGGGTGCTTTACGAGCGGGCGCAGGCCACTCGCTCGGTCGCGGCTCCGCAGGACCTCCCGGCTTCCAGGGTGATCGTCGCAAAATTGCAGGCTCGCAGCATCTCGAGCGCATGAGCAGGATTTCATGGGTGGCGCCCGCGGGGTGGATTCGTTAAAATATTGCCTTTGTCCGATGCATGAGGCGCGCTTTCATGAAACACGTTTCCATTCTGGGCTCGACGGGTTCCATCGGAACAAACACGCTGCGGGTCACATCGAGTTTTCCCGGCGCGTTTCGCATAGTGGGCCTGGCTGGAGGCCGGAACATCTGCCTGCTGGCAGACCAGATCGAGGCCGTCGGCCCACTGGTCGCTTCGAGCTTCGACGAGGGCGCATCTCTCGAGCTGCAGGAGATCCTGCGCCGTCGTGGCTATCCTCTGTCCGGGACCCGGTTCGTGCACGGCCAGGAGGGAATGACGGATGTCGCCTGCCATCCTGAGGCAACTACAGTGCTCTCCGCGGTGACCGGTGCCGCGGGCCTGTTGCCCACCTACCGCGCCCTGGATCAGGGAAAGAACATCGCCCTGGCCAACAAAGAGACTCTGGTCATGGCCGGCGGGATCATGATGGAGAAGGCGCGTGAGCGCGGCGTGGAAATCATTCCGGTGGACAGCGAACACAACGCGATCCACCAGTGCCTGCGCGGCGCCAGGCGACCGGAAATCCGGCGTCTGATTCTGACAGCCTCGGGAGGCCCGTTCCGGCAGACCCCGAAGGAGAAGCTCGCCCGGGTCACCCGGGAAGAGGCCTTGCACCACCCGACATGGCGTATGGGAGAGAAGATCACCATCGACTCCGCCACGTTGATGAACAAGGGGCTCGAAGTGATCGAAGCTTTCTGGCTGTTCGGAGTGGGACCGGACTCCGTCGATGTGGCCGTGCACCCACAGAGCATCGTGCACTCGATGGTCGAGTTCGTCGACGGCTCGATCCTTGCCCAGCTGGGACAGACGGACATGCGGATCCCGATCCAATATGCCCTGACGTATCCGGAGCGATGGCCCTGTCCTCTCCCTTCCCTCGACTTCTTCAGGCTGTCCAAAATCGAGTTCCTGGAGCCGGACCGCGACAGGTTCCGATGCCTCGATCTCGCATACAAGGCTCTGCGAGCCGGTGGAACCTCTCCTGCGGTTCTGAATGCGGCCAATGAGGTGGCCGTGGATGCCTTCCTGAACCGAGGGCTCGGGTTTCAGGAGATTCCCTCGATCATCGCATCGGTACTCGGCGCGCATCTTCCGGAAGAAGCTTCCAGCCTGGAGGCAATCCTGAAAGCCGACGCCTGGGCACGCGAGAAGGCAGGGGAGCTTGCCGCAGCGGCTCCCAGAGGGAGCTATTGAGACTTTTCCTCCTTTATAGCATCATTCCTGAGGAAGCGTTGAGGAATTGTCGCCGATGATCGTTACGATTATTGCTTTCATTGTGGTGTTGGGCATCACCATTACCGTGCATGAGTTCGGCCATTTTGCGATGGCCAAGCTCTTGAAGATCCGCGTCATCACCTTTTCCCTCGGCTTCGGGCCGCGCATTGCCGGTTTCACGCGCGGGGGAACCGAATACAAGATCAGCCCCATCCCGCTCGGAGGCTATGTCAAGATGGCGGGGGAGGCGTTTGACGAGGATCGGGAAGGCGCTCCCGACGAGTTCCTCTCGCATCCCAAGTGGCACAGGCTGCTGGTTACCATCGCCGGACCGTTCATGAACATCCTGCTGGCGGTCCTGATTGTCAGCGTCGCCTACATGGGGGGAGTCCAGGTTCCCCGCTATCTCAAGGGTCCCGCGGTCATCGGACCGGTGGCTCCGGGCTCGAGTGCGGAACGGGCCGGATTGCAGCCCGGGGATCGGGTTTTGACCGTCGACGGCAACACGGTCAACACCTGGCAGGCTCTGGAAATCGCGCTCGGGACCGCGCCCAGGGACTCGCTGAACCTGACCGTGGACCGGAGCGGCCGGCAATTGGATCTGCGCCTGAATCCACCGCGCACGGAGAGCATAGACCCGAACAGCCTGGGCTTCAAGTTCACCCTGCCCAGGACCATAGTGCAGGGGGTGGATTCGGGTTCGCCGGCGCAAAAAGCCGGTCTCAAGCCCGGGGATGAGATTCTCTCCGTCGAGGGCGGAGGCAGAAGCGGCAGGGGCTATGACGAGGTCCTGGGGATTATTTCAGCCAGCGACGGGGTGCCTCTCCAGTTTGAAATCCGCAGGCCGGCGCTGGCGCCCCAGCCGGGCGCAGCGTGGGAATCGCTGGTTGCGGAACTGCCGGCAAGCGTCCCGACGCAGCAGCTGACCATCACGCCGACCGAAGACAACGGCCGTGTCGTCATCGGTTTCTGGCCCGAAGTTCCGTCCGATTACGAACGTTACGGACTGGCAGGTTCCCTCGTTCAGTCGGTCCGACACAACTACGAAATCGCAGTCCTGACCCTGAAGGTCATCGGCAGGATATTTACCGGAAGCGCATCGGTCAAGACGATATCAGGCCCCATCGAGATTGCCAACGTAGCCGGGAGCGCTGCACGAACAGGCAGCGCCCGGCTGTTTTTCGGTTTTGTGGGCTTGTTGAGCCTGAACCTGGGGATCTTCAACTTGCTGCCGATCCCCATCCTGGATGGAGGCGTTATCACGCTGCTCCTGATCGAAAGCCTGATCGGCCGAGACATCAGCCTCGCGATCAAGGAGAAGATCACTCAGGTGGGCTTTGTGTTCCTGATCCTCCTGATGGGATTTGTGGTGATCAACGATCTCACCAAAACCTCGATCTTCGGCAGCTTGTTCCGCTAGAAGCTCTCGATCGCAGACTTCTCGGTATCATAGACCTGAAATACGGTGAGCAGCTTGGTGATCGCGAGCAGTTCCTGGATTTTCTTGGTCAAATTCAGGAGCTTCAGGTGCCCGCCCTGGTTGGTTACTGTGGTATAGCTGCTGACAAGTTCCCCGATCCCCGAGCTGTCGATATAATTGACGTCGGCCAAATTCAGCACGATCTTCTTGCCGCCGTTCTTCAGCACCTCACGCACGGTGTTCCGTATGGCCATCGTGCCTTCGCCGAGGGTAATCTTGCCGCTGCAATCCAGAACGCTTATGTCCCCGACGCTCCGAGTATCTATTTTCATATCTCTGTCTCCTTGACTGCTTGATTGGACGATACCTTCTTCACCATGTGAACTTCCATCCCACCCTCTACATGAGGGATGAATTCTACCTCATCCATGAAAGACCGGATATAGAAGATTCCGCGGCCGCTGGGCTTCAGCAAGTTCTCTGCATCCAGAGGGTTCGGCAACCTTTCGACCTGAAATCCGGTTCCCTGGTCCCGGACCGAAATGTCGAGTTGGTCCGGCGCAACCTCGAAGCGGATGTCGACTCTCTTGCTCTGGTCCAGCTTGTTGCCATGCTGGATGGCATTCGTGACCGACTCGCGAACCGACATGCCGATCCAGTGGGCGGTGTCCTCGTCGAAACCCATGAAATCGGTGATGCAGTCGGTCAGCGTCTGCACCAAATCCAGATACTCGAGCGCGCTGCCGATCCTAATCTCAATGCGGTCTGTGCTTTTTATCATTCGATGACGATCGGAATAGCGCCAATAGTATTCATGAGGCCAATACTGCGCACGCCGGACCAGCCGCAATCTTATCTGCGCTTCTTGGATACTGTCAAGGCAGGATTTGAGGTTTGGGGAAAGGGGCGGGAGGCGGCAAGGGAAGCAGCTTTCCGATTCCCTAGGCGTCCGGAGACACGGAGAGGCGGTTCCGAGCAAGCTGAGCGGAGGCACTTGCAGGGTCCAGCTTCAGGTAGGCAAACCAGTGTTTGCAGGCCTCCCCTCTGCGACCGGCCTTTTCAAAGCAGAGCGCCACATTGAAGTGTCCATCGGCGTTGGCCGGGTCCAGAACCAGAGCCTTCTCATAGCTGGCGATCGCAGCTTCGATCTCCCCCAGTTCCTCCTCCACCGCCGCCAACCCGCACCACGCGGCTGCCGCTGCCGGCGCCAGGGATGCAGCTTCCCGGTAATAGTCCTCCGCCGCCCAGAGGATTCCCATCTCGCGCATCACGTCGCCAAGATGCAGCAATGCCTGCCAATAAGCCGGGTCAAGGGACAAAGTTGCCTGGAATGCACCGGCGGCTTCGGGGTAGAGTTCCTCCTTCATGAAATCCAGGCCGAGTTCGAAGAGTCCGGCCGGGGTTTGCGACCGGAAATCGTGGGGCAGAACAACACTCGGAGTGCGGTACCACCCGTCGAAATTGAAAAGCAGCTGGCCGGTCGGGGAGAACCTTTTCCCTCCCGAATCGAACAGCAGCAGATCGGGATTGTCCGCGAGCATGCGCAGCTGGGCAAGGGGCCTGTCCAGGCCGGGAAGGATGGCGGTAAGGTCACGCAGGCTCCGGCCAATCCTCTCGGGCCGCACACCGTTGCCGACAAGATCGCGGATTGCCTGCATGGATATCAGGTCCTGAAAATCATAGCTGCCGCCCCGGGATCGGATCAGGCCGAAAAGCTCCCACTGCCGGAGTCTCCATGCGTCGATTCGCAGAATCCTGCAGACCTCGTCCGCCGCAAAGGACTTCCGCTGCGGCGGAGCCGGCGGTACCGCGCCGATCATCTCGAGAAACGCCGTTTCCGGCAGAATCCGGATCGGACAGCCGGCTCTGCACAATTCCTCGGCCCGCCGCAGCTTCAGGCTGATTGCGCCGTCCGGAAGAAGAGGCCAGCCTTCCATGCCGACAATCAGCAGTGTGGTTCGATGGGACACACAGGAGGTCGCCTCCGCGCCCGCATCCCGCGCCGCGCGCCAGGCTTCCTTGCGGGTCATCGACGCCATCTTGCCGGTAAAAGCGATGCGAGCCTTTTCGAGCGGTTCGGCCATGTCGCACCGTCCTCGAGACATCGTCCGCATTGCGACAGCAACGATCTGAGACGGTATCGCCGGTCCGTGCCGGATACAACAAAAAACGACAACGGGCCGGATCAGATTTCCCGGAGTATCGCCGCCACATCCACATGCCGTTCGACCAGGCTGCCGGCCAATTCGATCTTCCGGGTGTCGGCGGGCCGTATCTTGACGATCAGGTCATGGATTGCAGAAGTCGTTTCATAGATCCCGCTCCCGGCGAGCAGGATCGGCATGTTTGTATGCCGGATGAACCGCATAATCGTCTCATGCGGCCGCACTCCGTCCGTCAGGATGATCCCTGCAACCGACGCGGCGGAAGACGCATCCAGCGCGCACGATGATGTGGCTGCAAGAATCAGGTCCTCGCGCTCCGCCGAAGTGATCAGGAGCGTGCGCGGGCCGAACTGGTCGAGCGCCCGATGGGGTTCGGTCACCCCCACCACTACATCCTCGATGTCTGCTTCCAGGCCGCCCTGCCCATTCAGCACTTGCGCATCGAGCTCATCCCGGATCTGCTGCAGCGTAGAACCGCTCAGCATGCGCTCGAGAGGCATGATCCCGAAGAGCCTGACTCCTCTGGTTTTCAGCGCCCGGCTGACATAGTCCCGAACTTCATCGAGTTTCTCCGGGAGCACCTTGTTGCAGACTGCTCCGATGACACGCACGCCCTGCTTTTCAAACACCGGGAGATTGAGCAGGATTTCGTCGACCGGGCGCCCCATGCCTCCGCCGGTGACGATCAGCACGGGAGCGTCGAGCAGCTTTGCCACATCGGCATTGTTGAGGTCGAAGCATGAGCCCACGCCAGCGTGTCCGGTGCCCTCGATGATCATCATCTCCTTCCCTTCCGCAACCGCCGCGTAAGCCCGCAGCACGTCCCGGACCAGGCCTTCCCTGTGCGCGCCTCTGTCGTACTCGCGGGTGAAGCTCTTGCTGATGGCGATCGGGCTCGTGTCCTTCAGCAGCGGGTGGAGGTGGAAGACTTCGTCCATCAGCACGGCATCCTTGTCAACCCTGACCCCGCCGACTTCGATGTAGCGCTGGCCGACCGGCTTGATGAATCCCAGGGAGCGGACCTGACGTTTGAGGTTCAGGAGCAATCCCAGACACGTGGTCGTCTTGCCTTCATTCTGCCGCGTCGCCGCGACGAACAGCCTCTTCGGATCCGCCATTTTTATGCCTCTCCCCCTCAGGAATGTCATGAAAGATTGCCACGAAGCATGTACAATGCACAAAAAATTCGAAGGTAAGCGGAGGTCACAATGCCGAATGCCCTGGCAGGATGGCTCGTTCGGAGTGCGCTGGTCCTCGTGACCCCGGCCGTGCTGATTGCATGCTCGAGCGCACCTCGGGCGGAGCGCATCTATACAAACGGCAATGTCGTCACGATGCGCGAATCCGAGCCGCAGGCCGAAGCATTCGCCATCGGGGCGGGGACGATCCTGGCCACCGGAACCAGTCGGGAGATCCGTCGCGCCTACCCCGATGCGGCCCAGGAAGACCTGCAGGGCAAGACCGTCATGCCCGGCATCGTGGAATCCCACGTCCACCTCTTCAGCCTGGGCCAGAGCCTCATTGAATTGAATGTCGAAGGGATCGGGACGCCGGATGCGGTGGCGGGCAAAGTCCGCGAGCGCGCGGCCCAGGCATCGCCGGGGGAATGGATCACAGGCTGGGGCTGGGACGAAGGGCTGTGGGCCGGAGGCTATCCGACGAACGAGAAGCTCGATGCGGCTGCCCCCGTGAATCCGGTCTGGCTCCGGGGATTGCACGGATTCGCGGGTTGGGCCAACGCCAGGGCGCTCGAGATCGCCGGGATCGGACCCGGCACTCCCGATCCCCCGAAAGGGGAAATTCTCAGGGACCCGAAAACCGGCAGGCCGACCGGCATATTGAAAGACGCGGCGCAGGAGCTGCTCACGCGGCACATTCCTCCCCCATCGACTGCCCTCATGGAACGGGCGTTTACCCTGGCGACAGAGGAATGTCTGAAGTATGGTCTGACTACGGTGCACGACGCCAATGTGTCCGGGCCGATGCTGGCCACACTCCGTTCCCTGGCGGCGAAACGGCAGCTCAAAAACCGGGTCTATGTCATGCTGGACGCGACAGACAGGGAACTCGTGGAATCATGCCTGCAGCGCGGGCCCGAGATCGATCCACAGCACTGGCTGACAATCCGATGCATCAAGATATTCGCGGATGGCGCCCTGGGCTCACGGGGCGCAGCACTGTTCGAACCATACTCGGATGCTCCGGAAACGCGCGGACAGCTGACTACTTCCCAGGAGGAAATCAACCGGCTGACAGCGAGGGCGCTGAAAGCCGGTTTCCAGGTTGCAGTCCATGCGATCGGCGACCGTGCCAACCGGATCACCCTCGATGCCTTCGAAGCCGCGCTCAAGGAAGCTCGCCCGCGGGAGGATCCGAGGTTGCGCATCGAGCACGCCCAGGTCGTTTCCCTTCAGGACATAGCCCGGTTCGCCGGGCTGAACATCGTCACCAGCATGCAGCCGCCCCATTGCACTTCCGACATGCCTTGGGCGGAGATCCGCGTCGGCCCGGAGCGCATCAAGGGGGCATATGCCTGGCGGGAATTCCTGAATGCCCGCGTGCGCGTACCGCTCAACTCGGACTTTCCGGGGGAGACACCGAACCCGTTCTGGGGCATGTATGCGGCGGAGACTCGGCAGTCGCCCGACGGCAAGCCGGAAGGCGGATGGTACGCGGACCAGTGTCTGACGAGAGCCGAGGTGTTGCGCGCGTACACGATCGATTCTGCATTTTCGGGATTCGAGGAGGGATTTAAAGGCAGGATTGCGCCGGGCATGCTGGCGGACTTCATCGTGCTTTCGGACAACGTCGTCAAGGTGCCTCCCAGGGCCCTGCTCGCCCTCAACGTGGAGCGAACGTATATAGGCGGTAATCTGGTTTACAGCCGCCGGCCATGATGGAATCGCACTGAGAGAGGATCCTTTGCCTATGAGAATCGCGCTGGCTTCAGATCACGCCGGGTTTGCCTACAAGGAGAAGATCCGTGAGGCACTGGCCACCGACGGCCATGAGGTGAAAGATTTCGGCACTTCGTCCGCAGAAGCCGCCGACTACCCCCTTTTCATCCGGCCGGCAGCCGAGGCGGTGGCCCGCGGCGAGTGCGAGCGGGGAGTAGTCCTCGGAGGGTCGGGGAACGGCGAGGCGATGGTAGCCAATCGGTTGCCGGGCATCCGGTGCGCCGTCTGCTGGAATAGGGAAAGTGCTGTGCTGGCGCGCAGGCACAACGATGCCAACATGATTTCTCTCGGCCAGCGGATGATGTCCCTCGAGGCAGCCCTGGAAATCGTACGGGTCTGGCTCAGGGAACCCTTCGACGGAGGACGCCACCTCCAGCGAATCCGATTGATCGACAGATGACTTTTGCATGGAATGAGCCGGCCCGAATTTCAGTTCTATACACAGCGTCATCAATGCGCGACACGATGCGAGTGTCAGTTCGCATCCGGGGCAGTCAGAATCCATCGATGTTTCACCGCAGAGACACAGAAACCACGGAGGGGTAATGCCGCTATTCCTGCCCGGGGGCCAACGCTGGGAGTTGCGCCATTCACGCCCGGGAGCGGCGGAGAAGCCGCTTTAGTAAGGGGCTCCATGTGCCCGGCATTGCCGGCCTCATGGCATCAGAAATGTTGTGCCGGAGGCGCTCCTCATCGTATCATCTCCGTACGGAAGGGGTATCCGATATCCGGGAGTGCATCGAAGCCCGGGCGCGACCTGCCGTCGGATCGGTTCACACCTCTTCGCAGCAGCCGCTCGGAGCAACGAAGACCGTAACTTTGGGGAGGTTCCGCATGCCCTCGGCACAAACGAGCGCAATGACGCGCAGGATTGGTGCTTATCTGTCGGTGCCCGCATCCTCAATCGAGTGGGCGATTTCCGTGCAGAACGCAGAATTAGCCTCCGGAAAAGTGGTACCGATCGGCGAAATCCTCATTGAACGGGAGCAGGTCACCCGGGAGGATCTCCTGACTGCCCTGGAACACCAGCGCATCGACCGCCTGCGCCGATGCGCTCTTTTTTCCGGGCTCTCCGATGCAGACCTCGCCCGCATCAGCGAAAACTCGGAAGAAATCACCCTGTCGGCGGGCCAGGAACTCTTGAAGCAGGGCCAGCACGGCGACAGCATTTACACGCTCGTGTCCGGCCGCCTCCTGATGTATCGGCGACTCCAGCATCTGGAGGGGGTTCCGGTGGGAGTGGCAGTGCCGGGGGATTCCTTGGGCGATGCCGAATATTTCTCCAACGGCACGCACGGTATTTCAGCCTGCGCCGTCGAGCCGGCGCTCGCTCTGCGAATCCGATACGAATTCCTCCGGGATTGCACAAGTCTTTCAAGCGCATCCGCTCCCGGCCGCAATGAAGATCTCTTTTCCCTGCAAGGGTGGGATCCGACACCCGGTTCCGCCCCGGAGTCCCGCGACGCTCCCGCGGCCGCGGCGCAGACCGTCGGGGCAGACACCGTGACGGAGCGCGTCGTTCAGCGGGCGACCCAGGCCCTGGATGCCGACCGTGCCCTCATCTTCCTCCTGGATTCGGAAACAGGAGGGCTCTTTGCCAAAATGGCCAGAGATGGGGAATGCCGTACCTTCAGAGTTCGGCCCGGCGCCGGCATCGTCGGATTTGTGGCCCGGAGCGGGGAACTGGTGAATGTGCCTGAGGCTTATCTCGATGCCCGGTTCGATCCGGAAATCGATGTTTGGAGCGGATACTGGACGCGCACATTGCTGGCGGGTCCGATCCGGAACTCCGCCGGCGCCATCCTCGGCGTCCTCCAGGTAGTCAACAAGCACAAGGGATCTTTCACGCAGGACGACGAAGTGTTGTTCCGCGCCTTCGGGCACCAAGCCGCAAGCGCTTTGAGGCACATGACCGCATAGATCTTCGCTTTTAAATAGGAAGATGGATTTGAGGTTTGCCGTCATGAACAGCGCCACCTCGAGCGAGCCTCAAGTGTGGGACTATCAGATCGGGCAAGAAAACCATCCCTCCTACGTGGCGCACATCGGATACAGAGTCTTCCCGGAATTTTACCTCGGGATGGCCTACAGCGCGGGCCCCTTCCTCGGCGAACATCCGCGGGCTTCCATCGGAAGGGATGGAGTTGATTCTCATCCACAGAAAATCTGGGAAGTGGAGTTCCTGTACGAACGGGGTAAGACCCAGGTTCGGGGCGAGGCTTTTCATGACACGTGGGAAGTGCCGAACGTGGATGACTATCCCGTGGATGTCTCTGGATACGTGGAAATCAAGCAGAAGTTCCTGACCGGCCTCTACGGTGCCCTCCGCTACGGAACCATGCGCTTCAATGAGATCCGATTGTCGAGCGGGGAATGGGCAGCCTGGGATTTCGATATCTGGCGCTGGCAAGCAGCATTGGGGTACCGGATACGGCGAAATCTGGATGTGCGGGCCGAATACATGTTCAATCATACGGCGGGGCCCAGTGATCCCAGGGACAACCTGTTGTCATTGCAGTGCCGTTTTGAATTTTAGGCTGACACCGGATGGGTGTTTGACGGCGATGCTGAGTAAACGGCAGGGCGGGCATCATCACAATTCAATGCTATACTCCTGGAATGGACAACGCCGAAGTAAGGTTTATGGGCTCAGGGGACGCGTTTTGCACAGCCGGACGCAACCAGGCCGCTTACTTGGTACAAACGGGCGAGACTTCATTCCTTCTGGACTGTGGCGCGACCACCCTGGCATCCCTTAAGCACCAGGGAATCGACAGTGCCACGATCGACACCGTTTTCCTCAGCCACCTCCATGGAGACCATTTCGCCGGCCTCCCCTTTCTGTTTCTCGAGTACCTGTTCGAGACTCCCCGTCATCGACCACTGAAGATCTGCGGCCCACCAGGCACGCAGGATCGCGTGTCCCAGCTTTTTGCGACCATGTATCGCGATCTGGCCGCCAAGCCTCTCCCTTTCAGATTGGAGTATACGGAACTGCTACCAAAGAAGACAGAAGAAGTCGGGAGCCTGCGAGTAGAGCCCTTTCGCGTGCCGCATCAGGAATTTGAAATCTCGCTGGGTCTCGGGATGCGCTTCGACCGGCACAGCATGCTGTACTCCGGCGACACAGGCTGGACGGATGACCTGATCGCTCATTCCGAGGGGACGGATCTCTTCATCTGCGAGTGTTGCTATTTCGAAACCCGCCTGCCCATTCACCTGGATTACCCTCGAATATGGGAAAATCATCAACGCTTCGGGACGTCCCGATTGATCCTGACACACCTCGGCCGCGAAGTCCTGGCGCGCTCAAGCCAGATTGAACTTGAACTCGCGACCGATCACATGATCATCCAGCTCTAGTCACCTGCGGTTTCTCACCATGGAACGTAAAAACCGCTACCCAGCACGCCCGAGGCTTGCGCTGTCCCTGTTCTCAGCGGCCGTTTCAAAGGGCCGATGACTATGGAAGGTTGCGGCGGGCAAGCACGATGGTCATGTCGTCTTCCTGCGGGCTGCCGGCGGCGAACTCCTTCACGCCCGAGCACAGATTCTCGCGCAGGTCCTCCAACGGCCCCCGAGGGTTGGCCCGGATCAGTTCTTCGATTCTTTCCTTGCCGAATTGCTCGCCCTTATGATCGCAATATTCGAAAAAGCCATCACTGATCAGGGCGAAGATGTCCCCCGGCTGCATGTATATCGGAGGAGGAGGAATCATCGGCGCATGGGGCAGGATTCCCATCGGCAGCGCAGAAGCTGCCAACCACTCCACCCGGTCCTCCCCCGCATGATAGTGCATGAGCGGAGCCTGGCCTCCCGAGTGATAATGGATTTTGTGTTCCGAGATATCCAGAATGCCGGCGAACGCCGTAATGAAGCGACCGGACGGCAGGTCAGCCTTCAGCTGAAAATTGATCTTTGACATCAATTCCCCGAGGTTGGAGCCCAGCAATAAACCCATGCGAAACATGGCACGGAATTGCGAAACGCTCAAAGCCGGCCCGATGCCGTGTCCGGTGGCATCGGCCATCAGGAGCGCGACGCGCTGCTCCCCCAGGCTGATGGCGTCGTAGATGTCACCGCCCGTCTCATCGGCAGGCATGGACCACGCCGCAAGTTCATAACCGGTCAGCGCCGGCAACTCCTGCGGCAGAGAGCTGAGTTGGATCTCACGGGCCAGCGCCAGATCGCGCTGCATCTTCTGCTTGAGCACGTACTCGTCGAGCAGCATGGCTTTTTGCAGAACGACGGCGCAATGAGCCGCCATGATCGTAGCAATCTTTTCGTCTTCCGCAGTAAACGGCCCCTCCCGCTTGTTCAGCACCTGCATCACGCCAACCAGGGCCTGATCCACTCCCAGCAGCGGCACCGAGAGCAGGCAACGTGTAATGTATCCGGTTTCCCGATCTACATCACGATTAAACCGGGGATCGGCGTAGCAGTCCGGCACGTTGATGAGGCGGCGTGTTTGAGCGGTCTCTCCGGCGATGCCCCGGTCCGCGGGAAATCGAATGATGCGGGAAAGGGAACCGCGATCCGGGCTGTCCGAATCGTAGCCAATATGGGGGCCTGCCTCACTCTCATTGGCGCTGGTCGCCACCTTGATGTAAAGCTCATTGGTTTTGGCGTCGTATAAAAATACGCTGCTGCGCTCGGCATCAAAAAACTGCAATGCGGCGGCAATCGACTTTTGGAGGATCTCATCCACACCCATCGGGGCAGCGAGGTGGCGCGTTGCATCCAGGATGCGCCACAATACGCAGGATTCCAGCCGGGAACAGCGACTCAATCCGATTTCGGACATACGCCTCCTACTCTTTTTTACGGAAGCCCGCCGATGCCGGCGAGGCGTCGATATCGGCATCGGCAAGCACAGCATCGTGGCAGCCACAAGCCCACGGAACTTGACAGATAGCAGCCAAGGATTCTGCCGAAGACAAAAAGCGTGAGCCTGCCGCTGCGAGAATCCCGCCTTGCGCAAGCACCGTCGCCTTGGCAAACTGCCGCGCGACATTGCCCGTGCCGAGAATCCCCCAACGCGGTTTCATTGCCTGACGATATGCGATGGCCTGACGTGATTATGCAATGAATTCTCGCGCTGTACTACTCACCTGATAGTCCTTGCCAAAAAGAAGAGGATTTTTCAGCACCGTGGAATAGCGGGGTCGGTATCGGCATCGCAATCGCGGTCGCAATCGCTATCGAAAACAGTGCATGATCGGACGCATCTGTGTTTGTGTCGGCAGCGCAGTGATGCCGAAATCGATCCCGATTGCGATACCGATTTCGATTCCGATCGGCCATTTCCAGGAGTGGGCGCATAGCCTGGTTGCGGCCATCGGCTGCGCTCTGCGTCATGCGTCCATTCGGGACGCGCTCGGCAACCTACCGGTATTTTGCCGTCAGACTCTTCAGCTTGATCCACGCGGCGTCGCGAGCCTTTCTGTCGGCCTCCGTGGCGTTAGGCTGTGCGCCGCTCCGCATAAAGCCGTGCGCAGCGCCTTCGTAGGTCGCAATCTCATAGAACTTGCCCGCTGCCTTCATCTGCTCCTGGGTTTGCGGGAGGGTTCCGTTGATGCGCGCGTCGTTTCCGGCATAGAAACCGTAGACGGGTGCCTGAATGGCAGCCATGGCCTCCGGTGCGGGTCCACCGCCATAGAATACAAACGCCGCGGACAAATCTCTGCGGTTGGTCGCAAAGCGGAACGCCTGGCTGCCTCCCCACGAAAAGCCAACCACGCAAACCTTGCCATTGCAGGCCGGGAGGCTCTTGCAATAATCGGCTGCGGCATTGAGATCCGCCGTGATTTGATCAGGGGGCAGTTTGCCGATCGCCTGGCCGATCGGACCGCCGAAGCCGCCTCCCGCGCTCGCCGGAAAATCCTTGGTGCGCCCGCCGCCAGGCGCCATGCCTGACAACAGATCAGGGGCGATTGCAATGTAGCCCGCGTCCGCAAACTCATCGGCGACATTTTCCACCCAGTCGGTCATGCCGAATATCTCGTGGATGACAACAATCGCAGGGGCTTTGTCCCGTGACTGCGGATACGCGACCACCGATTCGACGGATCTCCCGCCGTGTTTCACTGTGACCCACCCGCGCGTCCGCGGTGATTGGTCCACCGCTTTTCGTGCCCAATCCTGAGCGCGGAGACAGGATACCCCCAGACCCAGCGCCGCCACGCCGTTTGCACTTCCTTCCAGAAACCGTCTTCTCGAAATTGGCTGCATACTCGATATGCTCCTCCCATGCTGGTCCGCGGAGAGGTCCACCCAGCTAAAACAGCAATTCCATCAGATCTCCCGGGCCGGCATTTTGCTACGGGTTGCATTGCAGACACAAGGGAAAAGGTGGGGTCAAGCGTCATCCTATCCTATCCGTGATGCTTCCCGCAGCCATCGGTCGTAATGATCGGCGAGATCCCGGAGCGCCCGGTCGGCATCGCCATTAAACGATGAGCCGTGCATGAGCGCCAGCGTCTTCGGGGATAGTGCGGCGAGTTTTCGTATCGTTGATCCGGAGTTTGGCGAGAGGCAACTCGCGTGAAAGAGCTCCTCGGCTTTTTCGGCCGGACCGACAATATCCTCCGCCGTGAGCGCCGGTCCATCACCGGTGTGAGTGAACAGATCGCCGCAGAACAGGGTGCGGGTGGTTTCCTCAAACAAAACCCGCGCCTCCCACCCGTGCGGTACATGCGGCGTATCGATGTGACGGACCCGCTTCCCGCCCAGGTCGATGATTTCGGAGTCCTCCAGCATTCGTGGAGGACGGTCGGCAAGGTCGTTCAGGGATACCATCACCCCGACGGAGCCGTGCGCAACCTCGGAGCCCGGCGCTGCCGCGAGCCACAGGTTCATCGAGCCGCACTCGTCGGCTTCCACGTGGCCGAAAGTGATCCAACGGAGCCTTTCAACGGGGACGACTCTCGAAACAGCATCCGAGACAAGGCGGAACATGGCTCGAGGGCCGGTGTGGAAAAGCAGCGGTTCTTCAGCCTTGATCAAGAACTGATTAAAAGTGAATCCGTCGGGGGTCACGTCGGGCACACAAGTAGAGAAGCGAAAAACCCCATCGGCAATTTCGTTGGTATTCGTCATCATATAGAGCCTCCCTTGGCGTGTAGTCTGAAGCAGGTGACCAAGCGATTCTCTGAAGAGCTTAGCAGGGCACCACCAAGCCAGGCAAGGCCGGTCTCGTCAGGCATGGGAACCCTTTGGTGGAGCGGCTCCTGGCGTCGGTCACGGGCGGCTGTCTTGAGCGTGTCGGGAGCGCCAGAAACTAGTCCCGGAGCGACGGGAAGCGCCGTGGATTGGCTTCATGCATGAGTCCGTACACGCTCTCGAAGATCTGGTCCCGGTTCGGCTTCGAGAAATAGTCGCCGTCGGATCCGTAAGGGGGTCGGTGCTCCCGCGCCGGCAGAGAGCGCGGCGCCGCATCCAGCCACTCATATGCGCCCTGCCTTTCGATGGCTTGCTGCATCATGTACGCCGTAGCGCCGCCCGGGAAGTCCTCGTCCACAAAGAGCACGCGGCTCGTCTTCCTGACAGACTCCAGAATGATGCCGCGAAGATCGAACGGCAGCAGCGTGCGGACATCGATGATTTCGACGTCAATGCCGGCCTGAGACAGAAGTGCCGCCGCCTCCTCGGCCAGGGCGCAACACGCCCCGTAAGTGACCACCGTAGCGTCGCGGCCGGGACGGATCACTTCGGGCAGGCCCAGAGGAATCGTGAATTCACCTATGTTTTCCGGCAAAGGCGCCTTCCGCCGGTACGCATTCAGGACCTCGACGATCATCGCAGGATCGTCGGATCGCAGAATGGTGTTGTAGAAGCCTGCAGCCTGCGTCGAATCCCGGGGCACGCAGATGTAGATGCCGCGCAAAAGACCGAGAAGGCCCGCCATGGGCGACCCGGAGTGCCAGATCCCTTCGAGCCGGTGCCCCCGCGTACGGATGATGACCGGGGCCTTCTGGCCGCCGCAGGTGCGCCAGCGCAGCGTGGCCAGGTCATCGGACATGATCTGCAGCGCGTAAAGCGCGTAATCCAGATACTGGATCTCCGCGATCGGCCGCAGCCCCCGCATCGCCATGCCGATCGCCTGCCCGAGGATGGTCGCTTCGCGAATGCCCGTGTCCGTGATGCGCAGCGGCCCATATTTGTTCTGCAGGTTTGCAAACGCCTGGTTGACGTCCCCGAGCTGCCCGACATCCTCCCCCATGGCGATCAGCTGCGGATACCGTGCGAATGCGGCGTCAAAGCAGGCGTTCAGGATTTCAAACCCCTGCAGGACGGGCGCCTGTCCGGAGTACACAGCGCGCACTTCCGGGACCTTGAGAGCGGATTCTGCCGATTCGCTGTAGAGATGGGAAGAGTACCGCTCTGCGTTCTCCGCTTCGCGCACTTGTTTCCAGTCGATCAAGGCCTTCCTGGCAGCGAGGTCTTCGGCCCGGACCAGTATGATCGCTTCCGCCGCGGCGGACATCAGATCCCGGCGCAGCGGCTGCTGATTTGCCGACAGCGCCCGGAAAACCGCATCCAACCCGGCGGCATGCGCCGACACCCGGGCCAGGTCACGCATGACGGCAATCAAATGCTGACGTTCCGCGTCGATCGGTTCCCGATAGGCAGCCCAGGCACGGTCCCGCGCGGCGACGACGAGTTTCTTTTCTTCTTCCTCCATTTCCCGCAGGGCCTGCTCCGTCGCCAGTTTCCGGTCGATCAGCCATCCCCTCATGCGCGGAACGCAATCGCATTCCTTCTCCCAGGCCAACCGTTCCGGGGATTTGTAGCGCTGCTGGCTCCCCGATGTCGAATGTCCGAGAGGCTGCGTCAGCTCGCCCACGTGGATCACGATCGGGACATGATCGCGCCGCGCCGATTTCGCCGCCGCCCGATAGGTTTCGTATAGCTGCGGATAATCCCATCCCGGGACCGCGTAAACGTCGAGGCCCGTCTTGTCGCCCGGCCTCCGCTGAAAACCTTCCAGGATCCGGTAGATATCCCCCTTGGTCATCTGGAATTGGTTCGGCACGGAAATCCCATATCCGTCATCCCAGATCGACAGCAGCATGGGGACCTGCAGCACGCCGGCCGCGTTGATGGCTTCCCAGAAGATTCCCTCCGCGCAGCTCGCATTGCCGAGAGTGCCGAACGCGATCTCGTTCCCCTTGTCGGAAAACCCGGTCTCCGAGAGCTCCTTGAGGGATTCCATCCTGCGGTAGAGTACGGACGCATACGCCAGGCCCAGGAGGCGGGGCATCTGGGCGCCGGTAGGGGAGACATCGGCGGAGGAATTGAAGGTAGTGCGAAGGTCGCGCCAGCTGCCGTCCGGATGGAGCAGCCGGGTGGCAAAGTGGCCGGTCATGGAGCGGCCGCCGAAACCCGGTTCCGCCGCGAGCTCCGCATGCGCATAGAGCTGGGCGAAATACTCCTCGAGGCTGAGTATCCCGAGGGCGAACATCAGCGTTTGATCACGATAGTACCCGGCCCGGAAATCCCCTCTCCGGAATGCATGCGCCATCGCAACCTGCGGGACCTCCTTGCCGGCCCCGAAGATGCCGAACTTGGCCTTGCCGGAAATGACTTCTCGATGCCCGACGATACTGGCCTGACGGCTCCGGAATGCAATCCGGTAGTCGTTCAACGCCGTTTCCGGGCTGGGCCCGGCGGAGGAATCAGT
>JAFNAG010000317.1 GCA_017860135.1 Acidobacteriota bacterium | reverse complement strand
GAGGTCCTGCAGCGCTTTGGGCTTTCTCCCGATGAATCCAGTCCGATCATCCAGGCGCTCCGGAAAAAGCCGGACGCCTGGGTGGATTTCATGATGAGGTTTGAACTGGGCCTCGAAAAGCCGGATTCACGTCGCGCTCTGACAAGCGGACTCACGATCGCCGGCGCGTATATCACCGGCGGCCTCATTCCGCTCAGCCCATATATCTTCCTGGCCCACGTGGGCACGGGACTGCTGGTATCCATGGCGGTCACGACGTTGGCTCTGGCATTCTTCGGTTACGTGAAAGGGCGGTTTACCGGAGCCCGACCCCTGCGCAGTTCGCTTCAGACGACGATGATCGGCGGGCTTGCAGCCGCCGTCGCGTTCGGTCTCGCGAAAGCGATCGGATAGAAAAGCACGGGAAGCGCTGCGAACCACCGCGGAAAATCCTTAACGAACCGCGGAGACCTCCAAGACCTCAAGGAAAACACTTCGAGGTCTTGGAGGTCAGCGCAGTTCTCGTTTTTTGTCTGCAACAGGCGTGGGCTCAGGAACCACGGATGCCGGCGATGAGTTCGTCGGGCGTCACCGAGGCGGTCCCAAGTTTCCCGACGACGATCCCGGCCGCGATATTCGACAGGACAGCAGCCTCCAGGACCGAGAGTCCTGCCACCAGGCCCAGAGCGAGCGTAGAAATGACTGTGTCGCCCGCGCCTGTCACGTCATACACTTCCCTGGCGAGCGTCGGGATCAGTGTAACCCCGGAGTTGTCTTCAAACAGGGCCATGCCCTGCTCTCCCCGTGTCACGAGCAGGGCATCGATCCCGGTTTGCCGCAGGATCTTCCGGCCGGCGCGCACCAGGTCCTTTTCGCTGCGGATCACCGTGGCGGCGGCAAGTTCGGTTTCCGCATGGTTGGGAGTAATCACCGTGGCCGGTCGATAGGCCGCGAGGTTGCGCAGCTTGGGGTCCACACAGACGATCTTTCGCGCGGCCCTGGCCGCGGGGAGGATTCTGCGCAGCAATGCCGGGAAGATGAGGCCCTTGGCATAATCGGAGACAATGACGGCGTCCATGGTTTCCAGGTGGGCATGGAACCAGGCGACGACTTTTCGCTGCACGGCTGCTGTCAGAGGCTCCTTGTCCTCCCGATCGGTGCGGCAAACCTGCTGGTTGTGGGCGATGATGCGCGTCTTCACGGTTGTCGCCCTTCCCTTGTCGACAACGAGCCCTCCGGTCGGCGCACCAAGGTCGCGGAATGCATCGCGCAGCAGCTCCCCTTCGAGGTCGTGCCCGACGACCGCAAGCGGGTGCGGTTCGCCTCCGAGGCTGCCGATGTTGGCCGCCACGTTGGCAGCACCTCCCGGACAGGTCGTCTCCTTGCGGATTTCCACCACGGGGACCGGAGCCTCGGGACTGATCCGGCTGACCGAGCCCCAGACGAAGCGGTCGAGCATCACATCCCCGAGGACGAGAACTTTCTTTTTGCGGAAACGGCTCACGGCCGCCGCGAGCCTATCGGGACTGCAGTTGAATCTCGCCAACACGATAGTGACCCCATTCGGCCCCGGCGGGTCCGGCAAACCGCGCTATCGGCCCGGAATGATAATGGACGAGCCTGAGGTTTCGATCCTTGGACTCCGCGGCAGGTAGCGCAACAGGAAATCGACGAAACTGAGCGAGGCGGGTCCCGACTCCAGGTGACTCGCGACCACAGCGCGCAGCAGTTCCAGGCAATCGACGGCATCTTTGAGTTGTATGCGTTGCGCACCGGCATCTTTCGGGTATCGACAGGCAGTGATAAGAGCGCCCAACTGTCTCCGCAGGCCCTCGGCCCGCAGGTTCTCCGACGTGGTTTCGTAGATCACCCCCCGGTCTTCGGTGCGGAGTGTCTTCAGAAGGCAGTCCAGAGCCTCCGCCACGTCGGCATCCTTCAAGTCCCGTGAAGACTTCCGTTCGACCGCAATGAGAGTCTGCATTTTCACGATGACGGGCTCACAGCTCTCGAGGATTCGGGATCTCCGCTCCTGTTCCATCGGGTCTCGGCTTTGAAAGTGCCGCGCGCCTTCCAGGGCCGCCTCGCGTTCCCGCCCGATCCTGAGAAACTCGCAGCTCTCCGGGCAGTCGATCTCGATGACCCGCTTCCCGCCGCAGCACTGCGCACAGATCTGTCTCTCCTTTGCAGGGCAAAACCTCCTGCCCTTCCTCTTGTCACACACGACACATTTCATAAGTCACTGCTTTCCATGCGGATGCGCGGCTCAAGCCAAAAAGGAATTTATACCATAGCGGCGTGCTGTTTATGCCTCGAATTCATCGTAAAACACCCGATTTCCAGCGATAGGAAATGTCATTCGGCAAACCGGCTGCTGCCTCTTGTGCGGCAGAAATGGTTGAGAAATCTCCTGGCCTCCAGATACTGCGGGAAGGCCTTTTCAGCCGTCCTGAATTCCGCCGTGTGGTGGCGTTCCCGCAGGTTTGCCCGGCTGCTGTCGAAAAGAGTGTGCAGCATTTCGTGGTAGACGAGATAGGCCACTGCGTACCTCGGAACCCTCGGAGAATCCAATACCGGGCTGATGGTGATCGTGTGATGCACCGGATCGTAGTGTCCCAAACGGCCCCAGCTCCTGCGGGCTCCCCAACCCAGTTTCTGCACCTCCACCTGGGTATGGAAATACCGCCGGTTGAGCTCACTCGCGATCTCATCCAATGAGTAATACCTGCCTCGAGACCCGGCGATGCGCTTCCGGCCTCGCTGCAATCGGCGCGCCTTCACACCCTGTTCCACTTCAGGCGTCCGGCGATAGAGTTCGTAAATCCGCAGCGCCTGCGAGGGGGGCTTCCGGCGCAGGACTTTGCATGCGAGCAAAGATGCAATGGACTGCAGCACGATTGGAGGAGCCAGCCGGCAGTGGTCGCTGATTCGAATGCGCCAGCACGAGCCGTGCCGCCGGATCGTGTGGCTCATTCCGATATAAGGGTAGAATTCAGCCACGATTTCCTTGTCCCGGAAGGAGCCGGACAGGCCATGAAGGGTGCTGCGGCAGATCGCCTCGAGTTCTGAGGTTTCCATGATCACGCATCAACGGAACAAAGCCCGACAGAACCGACCTGCGATTCTGACAGCGGCGAGCCCTGAAAGGGCGACGCAGTAAAGCCCAGGGCGCGAGCCCTGGGAGACAGCACCCGCCGAATCCCGGCCCTGAAAGGGCGGCTGCGCCGCCCTATGGGAATGATCACGGCATTGCACACGCCAGTTCTGATGCTGAGATGATACGCGGCTGCGTTGGACCTGCTCGGCCCTTTCGGGGCTGATCCTGTTCTCATGCCGATTATCCCAGGGCTCGCGCCCTGGGCTTTCCTGCCTCACCCCTTCGGGGTGCGGGATTGCAGCGCATCCGATTGTCTGGATCGCAGAAAAACGGAGAGCCTTTTCTTGTCCCCCTCAAGAAAAAACTCTTCGTCGCACGAAAGAAGTTGGCCGGGTTGCGGCCGGGCGATGCACACAGTTTCAGCCTTTCTCCCGCAACTCATTCTCGAGCCTGCGGACGGCTTCTTTCAGCGCGTCGATGTCGGCCTTCATTTGGGGGAGCCTTCCGAAGAGGGCATTCAGCCGTTTGTACTCTCGCAGCGGGCGCACGGGAACTCCCCAATACACTTCGCCGCTGCGGACGATCTTCCCGGGAAGGACGCCGGCCTTCGATCCGATTACGGCGCCGGTTTGAACGCGCGCGTGATCCCCAAGCCCGACCTGCCCGCCGATGACTGCGTAATCCTCGATCACCGTGCTGCCGGAGATCCCCGTTTGCGCGGCAATCACCACCGCACGCCCGATGTGCACATTGTGTGCGATCTGCACGAGATTATCGATTTTCGTTCCTGCGCCGATGCGCGTGATCCCCAACGATCCGCGGTCGAGAGTCGCGTTGGCGCCGATCTCCACATCGTCTTCGAGGATGATGCCGCCTGCCTGCGGGAATTTGATCTGGTTTTGCCCGTCAAATACGTACCCGAAGCCGTCGCTCCCGACAACAACCCCGGCGTGCAGCACAACCCGATTCCCCAGGGAGACGCCCGGATACAGAACGACGTTCGGGTAGAGGACGCACTGCGCTCCGAGTGCGCATCCATCCCCGACTACCACACCAGCATGCAGGATGCATCCGCGGCCAATCCGGCTGTTTGCCTCGATGACGACATTCGGCCCGAGATCCACATCCTCCGCGACTTCCGCGTCCGGTGACACGACGGCGCTTGGATGCCGCGAGCCGGTGGCGGGCGCCGGCGGCATCAGCAGGGCGGCTGCACGGGCAAAGTCCAGTTTGGGGCTCTCCGAGAGAATCGCGTTGCAGCCCGCCGGCACCAGGTCGCCTGGGGCAAGGATACAGCCGGCGCGGAATCCGCCCCCTGGAGCGGGGTTCCTCTGCTCCCGATCGAGAAAAACAAGCGACGCGCCGTCGGCCCCATCCCATCCGGACACGCGGCTCAGGCGGCGCTGCCCGTCCCCCAGGAAACCGAGTCCCAGTCGGCCGGCAAGCTCGGAGATCGTATGACTCATTTCGAACACCGCAAAGGAGACAAAATGTACAAAAGAATATCGGCGCCTTCCCGTTTACCGGACCCGCATCACCAGGAAACCGGGAATATTGCGACAACCGGCGGCGAGACCCTCAGCCGGGAATGGCAGCCGCGAGATGCACAAAAGACACGAAGGTCTATCGTGCATTCCGTGCTTTTCGCGGTTTGCTGCCGTCGCAGTCTTTGTCCCTTCGATATCCCCGGAATGCAATAAGGCCTCTCAGCCCTACAGGATCGATTTGAGCACATTCACCGGGTGCGTATCTTCCTGATGGGAGGCGGAACTCCCGGGCGTGGAACCAGAGGGGCGGTCTGCGTCGTCCCGATCCTCCGGAAGCTGCAGCGTGTGACAGGTCGTCTCCAGTTCCACGGCTTTGCCCTTTGCATAAATCCTGTGCCGGCCCTTTTCGCGGTGCCAATCGTTGAGGTTTGCCGTCTTGTGCCTGCTTTCGATGATCTGGCGCCAACCGACACCGGTATTGTAAGCGCAGAACGACACTTCTCCTTCCTCCGTGCCATAGGGAATCACGCACATTTCGGTGCGCCGGAAATCATAGGTCCACAGGTCCTGGAACAGCATTCCCTCGACGCAGAGAACCCGCCACTCGTCCCGATCGGAGCGTGCTTTCATGCGGTCATTGCGGTCGCTGTCGGACCGGGTCGAGCTGGGTCGGAACAGGTTGAGGACCTGCGACAGCGGGAATCCTCCCGGCGCTTCCCTGGCCTTATAGTTGCGCAGGATCGCAAGGGCCAGCTGGGCGCTGGTAAGCGTCCTGCCCCGCGCCGTGTCGGTAATGAGCGCAACATCCCGGACAAACCGCTCGTAGTCGAAGAACTGGAAGAGCGGCGCCCAGGCGTTCGTCCGCCGGTTGACGACAAGAAGGCTGAACACACCGCAATTCGGATGGCAGTTGCAGGAACTCCAGCCCCAGGAGGCCTGCGGTCCCTGAAGGATGTCCATGACGCTGGTGAACGCGCTGTAAGCGGACAGCGGGTACCAGTCTCGCATGGGCTGCCATTGCACTCCCATCTGTGCCTGGAGGTCCTCGACAAGCCGCGAAATCGGGTAGCGCTGCGCTCGACGGGTCTCATCGTCGATTCCCTCGTCGCGGCCTGAAAAAGAGATAGGCTGAAACACAACGGTCTGCACTTTATCTATGTTGTCGACCGCAAAACGCACGATGGAGCCGACGGCATCGTTGTTGATTCCGTTCACGACGGTTGTGACGAGCGTCGTCTTCATGCCGGCGCGGGCCATGTTCTCGATCGCTCGGAGCTTCACATCGAGCAGGTTCGACACGCCGCGGTGCTGGTTCTTTGCGTTCGTGGTACCGTCAAACTGCAGGTAGGTCCCGTGAAGTCCGGCCGAACGCGC
>JAFNAG010000088.1 GCA_017860135.1 Acidobacteriota bacterium | reverse complement strand
GGGAATCCAGTTGATCCTGGACGAGAACCTCCGACCGGGGGCGATGGTCAAGGTGGAATGGGGGGGGACAATCCTGCTGGGTGAAATCATGTACTGCACTCGCCAGGGATTGCATTTCGCTGCCGGCCTGGAACTCGAAGACGCGCTCTACGAAACGGAAACCCTGGCAATCATGGCCGAGTCCGGCGCTGCCACGCACCCAGGGGCGCCTCTTGATCCCGCCTTCGCATCGATCTCCAGAAAGCCGGACTAGCGGATCCTGCAGCACCGATCACCCGAAAAACTGAGAAGACCTCGAAGACCAGATTCTTTTTTTGAGGTCTTTGCGATTCCCACAAGGGAAAAGCGCGCGGGCTGAAGAGGATGTCCAACGATGGATTCACAGTCCGACGAGGCCCGGAGGGCCGGCAATAAATAAGCCCGGCCGTCAGGCCGGGATAGAGATGGGGCGTGGTGGAGCGCCGTAGGTGCGGCACTAAATTGATGACAATATGGAGGATGTGCCGGCCCTTCGGGCCTCGTTTATGGCCGCGCCCTGACCTCGCGCTGACGCGCGGGTCAATTCACTTCCGGCGCTTCGCGCCTCAGCCTACCGTGATGCAACCGTTGGACACCCTCTGAAGCCCGCGCTCACATGCATTCCTGCGATCCGCTCAGCGGGCGGTTTCGCGTGGAGAGGCCCTCACTGCGCGGTCGTACGCCCATGAGCGGATATGCTCCACCTGCTCGCGCATGGTCTTCGACAGGGGGATCACGTTGATCGCGGCACGGTGCAGTTCCTCGAACGACATCGGCTTGTTTTCGAGCCGGACATTGGTCAGCGCAGAGACCACTGCCTGCTCGATTTCCGCGCCGGTCCACCCCTGTGTTATGCGCCGGAGCCGGCTCACTTCGAGTGCATCCGGATCTATTCCTCTTTTCAGAAGATGGATCCGGAAAATCTCGATGCGCTCTTCCTCGCCGGGCAGGTCGATGAAAAAGACCTCGTCGAATCGCCCTTTCCGGATCATCTCGGCGGGCAGGAGGTCGATCCGGTTTGCAGTCGCAGCCACGAACAGGCCGCGCGCCTTTTCCTGCATCCACGTGAGAAAGAAGGCGAAAATGCGGCCGAGGTTGGTTCCCGCCTCGGTTCCCTGCCCCGTGAGACCCATTTCAATTTCGTCGAACCAGACTACGGCGGGGACGAGGGATTCCACGGCGCGGCAGGCAGCGGCAAAAGCGGCATCGGGGCTGCCATGGCGCCCGGAGAAGACTTCGATCATGTCGATGCGGTAGAGGGGCAGTTCGAAACATGAGGCAATCGCCTTGACGGAAAGGCTCTTGCCGCACCCCGACACACCCATCACCAGCACACCTTTGGGCACGATCTCCGCTGCCAGACTTTCCCTTTCCATGAAAAGCCTGCGGCGCGCCAGGAGCCAGTTCTTCAGATACTCCAGCCCTCCTACATGCTCGATCCGCGTTCCGTCGGCGACGTATTGGACCAGGCCGGACTGGTTGACGATCAGCTTCTTTTCCTCCAGCAGCAGCGGAGCCGAATCCGCACCCAGTCTGCCGCTCAACGCCAGAGCACGCCTCAGGGCGTGGCGCGCCTCGTCGAGGGTCAGGCCCTGCAGTGCTCGTCCGATCTTAAACAGTGCCTGCGCACTATCGTCGACCGGGCGGCCCTGCCGCGCCAGCACTCGGGCTTCGCCTTCGAGAAAATTCAGCAGTTCCTCAAGGTCGGGGGGGTGCAGCTCCATGAATGCGACCTGGTGGCTGAGCTCCTCCGGGATACCCCGCAGCGGCGAGGTGATCACCGCGAATTTTCCGGTGTCGATGCAGACCTCGTAGAGGTCGCGCAGCCGGCGCCGGATCTCGAAAGATCCCCGCATGAATTCATGGAAGTCGCGCAGTTGAAAAATCGCGGGACCGCTGTGCGCCGCGATAAAATCGAGGACTGCACCTGCATCCAGCGGCCGACCGGAGGCCGCCGGGGCCGCGTCCGGCTCTGTCAGACCCCGCGTAGCCGTCCAGGACCACACGGGGGCACTTCCGCCGAACAGGTAACGGGATGCTTCC
Organism: Acidobacteriota bacterium; assembly: GCA_017860135.1. Lineage (GTDB taxonomy): Bacteria > Acidobacteriota > UBA6911 > UBA6911 > UBA6911 > JAFNAG01. The sequence continues at coordinate 12,350 of JAFNAG010000088.1, read as the reverse complement.
TGAAGGAGCTGGTGCGCCCGCAGCTCCTCATCAGTGCAGATGTAGATCAGCGGACGCCCCCCTTGCAGGAGCTCCCGCAAAGCAGTGAAAGCCCGGCTCTCCGCCCGGTTCGCGCGTGGGCTCCCGCTCATGTCTTCTTCCATGTTCGGCTCCTGTCCGGGTCGCAGGAATCTCCGGGAAGTCCGAGTGGACCTTTCCTATGATCTCACACTTTGACCGGATCCCGGGACCTGCCTTCCGTGTTTACGGCGGTGGTGGGGGGATTCCCTGCTTTCCCGCTTCCATTGGACCCAGCGTCAGGACGGTTTCGATAGCGGCGCGAAAAAAGAGCTGCGCGGACCGTATCCCGGAACCCGCGGAGCGAACCAAAAGTGTCCCGGACCGCACTCGCCTCGTATCCGCTGTGCACCATGCAATGAGCGCACTTCGGGTTCCCTGATTCGGTCCCGTACTGTCGCCAGTCAGTCTCGCAGACCAGTTCCTCAAACGACTTTGCATAGCCGTCCTGCAGGAGGTAGCAGGGCTTCTGCCATCCGAAGAGGTTATAGGTAGGCATGCCCCAGGGTGTGCAGGCGTAGTCGCGCAATCCCATCAGAAACTCCAGAAAAAGCGGGCTCTGGTTGAATCGCCAACCGCTTTTCCGGTCGCTCAGGATCGCACGGAAAAGCTCTCTGGTAGCGTCTTTCCCAAGGAAACGCCCCTGATCGGGAGCCTTGTCATAGTGATATCCGGGGGAAATCGTAATCCCCTCGACCCCAAGACCCATCACCTCATCGAAAAAGGCGCGCACCCTGTCCGGGGCGGCGCCATCGAAGAGGGTTGTGTTGGCAGTCACGCGGAATCCGCGCCGGATTGCCTCGCGGATTCCTTCCACAGCCTGGTCATACACGCCTTCCCTGCAAACCGAAAGATCGTGCTGCTCCCTCTGCCCATCCAGGTGCACACTGAACGTAAGATGCCTTCGAGGCCGGAAAAGACCCAGCTTCTTCCGCAACAGCAGTCCGTTGGTACAGAGATAGACATACTTCCCCCGGTCGATCAGACCCGTTACGATCTCAGAGATTTGAGGGTGCAGCAGGGGCTCGCCGCCGGGAATGCTCACAACAGGAGCACCGCATTCCTCGGCTGCCCGGAAACACTCCTCGGGGGACAGATGCCGCTTGAGAACCTGCGATGGATACTCGATTTTTCCGCATCCGGCGCACGCCAGGTTGCACCGGAACAGGGGCTCGAGCATCAATACCAGCGGATAGCGCTGCCTGCCCGCCAGCCTTTGCCGGACCGCGTAGGTCGCAACCGTCCACATCTGCGAAACCGGCACACCCATAATGACCGAGCCTCCCGGCGCCGAATGCATCGCCCCAGTGATCCGGGCAAAGTGCTCGCCGAAGAGGCCCCGGGCCCGGCCGGGATCAATCCGCATCTGCGGTGGGAAATCCGAATCGTCCCGGATTCCTGCCGATGAGCATTGCCGCGAATACTTTGGGCACGTAGTCGCGCGTCTCCTCGGGGAGAGCGCGAGTCTGATAAAGATACCAGAAGTTCCTCTGTTTTATGGGATCTTTCACACTGCGGACGGCGCGCCGAACCTTCTCCGGCCCGCTGTTGTATGCCGCGATCGCAAGCATCACGGAACTGCCGGCCCCAAAATCGAGGATCAGGTTACGGATGTAGCGGCTCGCCGCCTCGGTGGACTTTGCCAGATCAAGACGCTCGTCCAAGCTCTCACTCACTTCCATGCCGTAGTCGCGAGCCGTCTCCGGGGTAAACTGCCAGAATCCCGCGGCGCCCTCGGAACTCGTCGACGATTCCGACATGCCGCTTTCGATGAGCGCCATGTATGCCAGATCCACGGGAAGATTGTCCCGAGAGAGAATCTTGCGCATTTGTTCGAAATGCCTGCGCCCTCCCGCCAGCGTCCGGATCATCAGCGGACGGTCCCGCTCCCGAAATTGACGTACGAAGCGGTTGACCTCCGCGACGAATTCCGGCGGCACGCTATATTCTTCGGCGCCGAACTCGTGCATGAGGACCTTCATTTCGGACCGGATGAAATCCTGCTCGGACAGGAAACTTTCGCGCATTCCCGACGAAGGCACACAACAATAGACCAGCCGGCTGAGGAGGTTTCCGAGCATCCCGTAGACCTGTCCCGCACCCGCCCTGCTCAATGCCGGATCTGATTGCAGGCCATCTCCCGCAGCCTGCCGCGCCACTTTCCAATAGCCGGAGGATGTTCCGATCGCCAGCAAACATACGAGCGTACCGGCAACCGCCAGACGCCGTCTCCGGGACCGCCGGGCGGCTTGCACCCTGTGCGCCGCAATTCCTCCCCCAAACTGCCTTCCCTTCCGCGTCTCCACCGCGATCGGAAGCTCTGCAGGAAAACCAGACGCCACACTTCCTGCCCAAAATCTATCGGTGGTTGCCCCTCCCCCGACGCGCTCCTTCCGCAAACGGCACCAGCATCTGTTCAGCCGGAATACTAATTCGGGTCCGCGCCATCCGTGTCGTATGAAGACCTCGGATGGAATCCCCCCCGCGCCACCCTCTGCCCGCTCTGGAAGAAATGAGCATAAACTATTGATTTGGTGGATGATATCCTGCATACCCGATTTCATCCTCCCCGAGCTCCCCGACAAATGACTCGCATCCTTCATGGCTGCCTTCCCTCAACGAGAGCGCAACATGAAAACAGGCAGGCGAACCTGCACATGCGCGCAGATGTATCCAAGGATCAAATGCTACGGGACTTCCCAGACGCGCACCTCGGGCGGCGAGGACCGGACGAAGCCGGCAGAGGACGATTGAAGATGGGCGCGCGCCTCCCGGTTGAATCCATAATGGGTGCCCACCGCGAGGGCGGGCAATGCGACATGAAGAATAAATTGGAATAAAGACGGCTTGCCGACTGGAGGGTCGGGCTTTGGGCGAATTCCACTGCCCAGTTCGATGCCCGGAATTTCATGACACGATCCCTCCCTGATCCAGTCCAGTCGAACGGACCGACATCGCCAGCGCCTTGCCGGCAGGCGAGTCAACTGCCACCTACACGACACCATCATCCTATATGAGGAGCACTATGACAACCCCCCTTCGGCAATTCATATTATGGCAGATTAAACAACACTAATGTTGTCAAACTCCGGCACAATCCGGATCGAGGGCGGAACCGGATCCGTCCTTGGCGCATGCGAATCCGGGTTTTCGACTGAAACCGCTGGGAGACTCCGGGCAGACAGCCTTTCGAGCCCGGCCGAAGTCTCCGCGTGGAAGTCAGTGTGTTTTGACACAAGTTACCTATTTCGAATACAATGCAGGGGTGGCTGCCGCGCCGAAATTCAAGATCCTGCTTGAGGAAGTCGAACGCGACATCCTGCCGGCCGCTTTGGAGAAGAACGGTCGGAATCCAACCCGGCCAGCCCCTTATCTGGGCCTCTCACGAAACACCCTCATGTACCATATGCAGAAGTACAACATCGGTAAGCAGGAATCAAAGCGGAGGCCGGGAGAATGAGGCGGCACGTCAGGGAAGTGGTCCGGGGAATGATTCTCCTGCTTCTGATTCTGCTGATCACGACGTCTCACTATGTTACTCCCATTGACTATGTGTATTTGCATGAGATCTATCAGCGGATCTACTACATACCTATCATCCTGGCTGCCTTCTGGTATGGCCCGCTTGGCGGGTTGGCGGCCGCAATGCTGACCAGCGTCCTTTACGCCTACCACATCCACCGCGACTGGAGCCACATCCCCTCTTATTCCTTCAACCAGTACGCCGAGATCTTCCTGTATAACGTGATCGGCCTCCTGATCGGTTTCCTGTCGATCCGGGAACGCAGGCACCGGGAGAACCTCGAAAAAACCTCTCGGAAACTGGCCGATGCCTACGAGCGACTGCACGCCGCATTTGAGCAACTGCGGCGATCCGACCGCCTCGCCTCCCTCGGACAGTTGAGCGCCGGCATCGCCCACGAAATCCGGAATCCCCTGGGTTCGATCAAGGGATCGATCGAAATCCTGCAGAGTGAGATCCCTCCTGCTCATCCAAAACATGAATTCGTCCGGATCATTCAGGAAGAGACCGCCCGATTGAATGCCATCGTCGCCGGGTTTCTCCAGTTCGCTCGCCCGCCCCAGCCCGCAATGGAGCCAGCGGTCCTGAATGATCTCATCCTGTCCACTCTGGTCCTGATCCAAAGAGAGGCTGAGCGCTCCGGGGTGGAAATCCGCAGACATCTCGATCCGGGCCTCCCGGAGGTTCAGGTGGACAGGGATCAAATCCGGCAGGTTCTTCTCAATATCACCCTGAACGGAGTCCAGGCTATGTCTGATGGCGGAGTCCTGGAGATCAAGTCAGGAATTGACCAAGGGACAAAGGTCTGGGTGGATGTCTCGGATACCGGCCCCGGCATCAAAGATGAAGATCTGGAACGTGTTTTTGACCCCTTCTTCACCACCAAGCCGCAAGGAACGGGCCTGGGTTTGGCAATATCTTTTCAGCTGGCGACAAACAACGGCGGTACCATCCTGGTGCGAAAGAACCCTGACAGTGGCGTGACCTTTCGGATCGAGCTCCCCATCGCACAGCGAAACCCATCCGCCGTTCCCCCAGCGTTACCTGCCCCGCAATCCGCTGAATAATCACCAACGCGTTGCGTTAAGCTGCTCTGCGTAGCGCGTTGATTCACGAGGAAGGATCGTTTTAGAACCCGGAACAGCGTCTGAGAAATGCCCGACAGCGCGCATCCGGTTCAGATCGGGCCGGTTTTCATGCGACTGGTCGGGATGTTGAGTCCCCGTCGTGACTATGTTCATCGAAATGACCGCCGTTAGGGCTCATCCAAACCGGGATCGCTTCCGGTCGCCGGCCGACGGCTCCCCGGAATCCGCATCCTCACAGGATGTTGATTTGGCCCTCCCGCGCTTATGATGGAGGCTCGTAATTCACTGCATTGCGAATTCTCATTAGACGCTGGAATTGCGGTCCCGGGGAATATATCCTGTGGGTCCGCAGTCCCTGGTGGAAAAGGTTCGAGAAACAGAGGATTCACGTATGGATAATCAGGCGAAACTGGAAGCGCTCCTGGCAAAGCACGGATATGCGGATTTTAAATGGATGAATCCAAGGGATATCGTGGTCAGCCAATGGGTGCGCATGAAGTGTATGTATGGTTGCGCCGAATACGGCCGGACCGCCTCCTGTCCGCCGAATGTTCCTTCTGTTCAGGAGTGCAGGCAGTTTTTTGATGAATACAAGACCGGCGCGATCCTTCATTTCGAGAAGCAGGTGGACAAACCCGAGGATCGCCACGCCTGGTCTAGAAAAGTGAACCAGAAGCTTTTAAAACTCGAACGGGATGTGTTTGTGGCGGGGTATGAGAAGGCGTTCCTTCTCTTCATGGACAGTTGTTGTATCTGCAAGGAGTGTCCGGGAGTCAGAGAGGAATGCAGGCAACCGCGCCTGGCGCGGCCTTCCCCCGAGGCGATGGGTGTGGACGTTTTCTCAACCGTGAGGCGATACGACTACCCGATAGAGGTCCTGTCGGAGTATTCCCAGGCGATGCACCGCTACGCATTCTTGCTGATTGAGTAAACTGCAACGACAGGCATACATTCGGGGGTTACCAGCGAAACCACCGCTACAGGTAGCGACGCACCCTTCGCTTATAGCTCGAGTATTCCACAAATCGATTCACCAGATAGGTCTCTTCCGCCAGCACGATGCGGTGATGGAGAGCTACAGAGATCAAGACCGCAGCCAGATTCACCCAGGAGAACGCGTAAAGGAGAGAGGCCCCGAGCAGGCAGAAGATCGCGAGGTAGATCGGATTCCGGGACAATCCGTAAATACCCGAGGTTACCAGGGCAGTTTCTTCCCTGGGAAGGCCAATGCGGAGGCTTGTTCCCAGCTTGGGGAAACCGAGCGCAAAGATCACTGTACCTCCTGTCAAGAGGCAGGCACAGACGATTGCCAAAACAGGCGAAAGCTCGCCGCGCCCTCGTATAGCCTCCCATAGCAGGAGGGATAGGGAGACGATCATAGACAGCTTGGAAAGTACCAAGGCGGGCCATGCGATCGGGAATTCCCCCAATGCGTGCCCCTTGATGCGGAATCCATAGTACAGCAGCTGTAAGAATACAAGAGCAAGCGCCAGAACCACGAGAATTCTGAGAACGGTCGCCATGTGCGTCTGCCTCCCTCATCTCGTTGCCACGATTGCCGATAATCGGTCAACCGTGCGTGCTGCGTAGCCGTGTTACATGCACCCTGCCGAGAAAAACTCACAGGCGGCGCGCGCAATCATGCTTTTGTGCGAGTTCAACCGGTGATCGCCATCCTTGAGCACCCTCAACTCGACGTCAGCAGCGGCACAACGCGCGGCAAAATCGATGCTGTCGGAATACGGAATCAGGTCGTCCTGCATGCCGTGAAAGACCAACGACCTCGTCCGGAACCGATGCAACAAAACCTCGTACGGGTAGAGCGCCGATTCCTGAAGCAGACCGCTGCCCAGTTCCATTACAGCAGGTTCGCTGCCAATCCGGATTCTCCCCGTCCGGCGCCAATCTTGGCGCTCCCGTTCACTGAGTGTATTCCATTCCATGAATCGGAAGGCTGGTGCGACAAAGGCGCAAGCGACAATCCGCTCCGGGTTTCGAGCCGCGACCCAGGCAGCAGTCCAGCCACCCATGCTGGAACCAACGAGGAACAGAGGCCCTCCGATTCGCATAGCAACCATCCGGGTGATCGCCTCCAAATCCTCGATCAGGCAGGATCCGCTTAATCCGAGAAGATTCCCGTCGGACTGACCATGGCCGCGGAAATCGAAAGCGGCGAAATTCCAGCCTCTTCTTCCGCACTCCGTTTCGAGCGCCTGCGCTTTCTCCCCGCTCCGCGTTGAACCCAACCCGTGGGCGAACACAACCGAAGGAGTCTTCCCGGCGGTGGTTTCGGCGAAGCTGAGCATTCCGCGGAGAACAGATCCGTCCGTGAGCTGAATCTCAACGGTTTCCGAACCGCGGGCATGAGTCATGGCAGAGAGCATTATACGGGCAATTGTTCTTTTTTAATGGCATGAACCTAGTCAAAGTCCGTATCATCTATATTCATGGCAATGTGCGAAAAGTAAAGCATTCTGGACACACCGCGGACCGGAGCGAACAAAGTGAATTCGTGCAAGCACTTGGGGGCAATTGTGATCATGACGGTCGCTCTCGGCGCACAATTCATCCGAGGCCAGTCCGCCCTGCCGCAGCCATCGGAGGCGCCGGTCGCAAGCAGCCTGATGGTTCCCGGCGGCCAAAAGTTCATTCTTCAGCTCGAAACCGCACTCCATACACGGACCACCCGCAAGGAGGACAAGGTAGAATTCAGCACGGCTGCGGACATCCTGGCGGACAGCACGGTGGCGATCCCGAACAAGAGCAGAGTCCGGGCGACTATCACCAAAGCCAAGCGCGCGGGCCGCTTTTTTGGCCGTGCCGAACTTCATCTGCGCTTCGACGAAGTCCTGTTGGCGGATGGGACCGCTGTCCCGCTCAAGGCCACAATCACACGAGTGGGATTCGATCCGGTCACCCCTTCCGACAAAGGGGATCCCAGCCTCAAAGGCGAGTCGGGAAGCGGGGGTGACGTGGGAGCGGTAGCAAAGGGAGGTATTCAGGGAGGGATCATAGGTTTGATCTACGGCGGCCCAAAGGGAGGGTTATACGGCAGCGCGGCCGGAGCCGCCGTCACTGTAGCAGGAATGCTTTTGAAGCGGGGCCCCGATCTCGATTTGCCGCACGGCACAATGTTTGAAGCGCAATTCGATCAGGCGCTGGAAGTTCCAGCGCCGGCAGTGAAACCTGCAGCCGAAAATGCGCAGCAGAGCGCTTCGCCTCAAACGCCGGCCACAGCCCCCCCCGTCGAGGACAAGACTTCCCCTCCCCGGCCAAGGCTTACCCGGCCCGATCGCGGCGAACCGCCGGCCGCCGCCGGCCCCCCCGATTCCAAGCCGCCGGAAACTCCTCCTGCCGCTGCCTCGAAAGGCCCTCCGGCCGCCTCCGGAGAGACGCAGCCTGCAGCGGGAGCCTACACGCTCAGTGTCAGTGTGCGCATGGTGCAGGTGGATGTTGTCGTCAGGGACAGGAGGAGCCGGTTGATCGAGAACCTGACACGGGATGACTTCCTGGTGTTCGAAGACGGCGTCCAGCAGGAAGTGCAGAGTTTCTCCCGCGACGAGCTTCCATTGGCCGTCGCTCTGGTCATAGACCGGAGCGGAAGCGTGGCTCCTTATATTTCAGAACTGCGCAGGATCGCGGAGCGCGCGCTCCAGCAACTCAAGCAGGATGACCAGGTGGCATTGTTCTCCTTCGCCGGCAATGTCGATCGCCTGGAGGATCTGACCACGGACCGGCAGAGAATAGTAAGAGCCCTGGCCCGCGTTCGAGGGGGTGGCGGAACGAACATTATCGATGCCCTGTTCGAATCCGTCGGCTACCTGTCGAAGGCCGCCCCGGATTACCGCCACGCGATCATTCTGATCTCAGACAACCAGGCAACCGTGACTCCTCAGGCAAGTGAATCGGCGATGATTCGGGAAGCCATGGAAAGCGAAACCGTGGTTTACAGCATCAAAACCTCCGGCGAAGCGCCGCCCCTGTCCATGCAATTGCCGACAATCCTCACCGGAGCCGGTTCGGTCGGCAAGGTGACGCGCGAAACGGGTGGCGAAATAATCGACGCCAGGAACGTCGCCTCGCTCGACTCCGCAGTGTCGGCGGTGATTTCGCGCCTGCGGATGCGATACGCCCTGGGTTATTATCCCTCGAACCCCGTGTTAGGCACATACCGCTCGATCGTGGTGCGGTTGACCGACCGTCTCGGCAAACAGGGCAGCGACTATTTCCTCCACGCGCGCCGCGGCTATTACTCCACCGCAGATCGCAAGAACCCTTGAGGACTGAAGGCGCCGCCTGAAAAGGCGCTGGAATTGCCAGCTCCTGCTCAAAATGTGCGATCACAACGGGTATGCGAAGCAACAACCGGTCGTGGTCGCCGACGACGGTTCCCGGATCCAGTTCACACTGGAAAACCGGACCGGAGGCGCGCACGAGACCGGGCTAAGGATCGCCGTACTTCCCGCGGGGAAATATGCCGTTGCCATCGGCAATCGCAAGATCGGCGCCATCCGCGGTGGTTCACAATAGCAACAGGAAGTCGCCCTCCCTGTCAGCGCGGCGGCAAGCGTCCAGGTGTCAATTTCGCGGAGCGGTCGGTGATCCACCACGCCGGGATAGCTTGGCTATGTCCTGCTCCGCATCGCGATGCTCGAGGAGAAAAATGCCAATCATCGATGAGAAGTCCGGGACGATTCCGGACAACAGGATCCTGCTTCGGGAGATGGTGCACGCCTGTGTTGTCGTCCGAAACGTGGAAAGGACAGCGGCCAACCTGGCCGAAAAATTCGCCATCGGTCCATGGGATGTCCACATCAAAAGCTATCCAAAATCCCAGGCCAGCTTCCGGGGAGAGCCGACGGATTGTACGTTCAAGTTCGCCTATGCAAAGGTAGGACCGGTCACACTGGAACTGGTTGAACCCGTTAGCGGCCGGTCAAGTTACCATGAATTCCTGGAGAAACACGGCGAGGGGATTCATCATCTGGGTTTTCCCGCTCCCCTCCCCTTCGACGTAGAGCTCGAGAAGTGGAAACACCTGGGCATTCAACCGGTGCAGGTGATGAAGCTGGACGATCCCGAAGAAGGGTGGGCCTACATGGACACCCAGGACCTGATTGGTTTCACCCTCGAGATCCTCAGTTTCAGGAAGTTTCAATAGATCCGGGGCTGGCTCAAACCGGCAATCCAGGGCATGAGCCCTGTGTGTCTGCAATAACCTGGACCCAGACCTTGCGGGTGCGGGGCCCGTCGAATTCGGCGAAGAAGAGTCCTTGCCATGTGCCAAGCCTGAGCCTGCCGCCGCTGATAAGCAAATAAACCGATTGTCCCAACAGACTGGACTTTATGTGCGCGGCCGAGTTGCCTTCCGCGTGCTCGTAGCCATCCTCCCAGGGAACGATTTTGTCCAGCTCCGCGAGGATGTCGGATCTGACTGTGGGATCCGCGTTTTCGTTGACCGTCAGGCCGGCCGTCGTGTGCGGCGCCACGACATGACAGATGCCCTCCCGGACGCCGCTGCGCGACACAACTCCATCCACCTGCGAGGTGATGTCGATCAGGCAGGCATGTGAGGGGGTGCGAACCTCAAACTGCTCGAACATAGGCTCTCTCCTTGTCGATCATCGCATGGTAACTGGATTGCGGGCTTTGGGACCTTGCCGCGCCATTTTCGACGTGACCGCCCACTTTCCCCTTGTGTCTCCGGATGGAAATGCTTATTAAGATCAGTCCACTACTATACAGAGCATAATCATTAAGGAGAAGCGCCATGCAGCGATCCAAGGTCAAGATCTATGGGTTCTGTTTCATTCTGGTTGCCTGTGTCCCGATCTTCGGCTGGACCCGCCAGCAGGCCGGCGACCCCTTTGAAAAGACGAACGCGATGATCCCCATGCGGGACGGCATCCGTCTCAATACCAACATCTTTGTTCCAAGGATCCAGATCGAGAAACTGCCGATCATTCTGGAACGTACGCCCTACCAGGCAGCGGAAAACTCCCGTTCTTTTGCCGAAGGGAAGTTCAAGGAATTGGCTGCGGAAGGTTATATCTTCGTCTTTCAGGACATTCGCGGTCGCTACAAGTCCGAAGGACAGTTTGTCATGCAGCGGGCCCCGATTTCGCTGCCGGGAGGCGCGCAGGATCCTAAGGCAGTCGACGAGGTGACCGACGCCTACGACACGATCCAATGGCTGATCCGTAACGTTCCGAACAACAACGGCAGGGTCGGCATCACCGGGATCTCCTATCCGGGTTGGACTGCGGCGATGGCAACGCTCAATCCTCACCCCGCGCTGCGCGCCGCTTCCCCGCAGGCATCGCCGGCCGACATGTATCTCGGAGACGACTTCCATCACAACGGTGCGTTCCGGTTGAGCTACGGTTTCGAATACGCCAGCAGGATGGAAACGAACCGGGAAAGCTATCGCTTCGAATTCGACACCTTCGACACGTTTGAGTGGTACCTGCGGCTGGGAGCGCTCTCGAACGTGAACGAGCGATACCTTCACGGCACGATTCCGACATGGAACGACTTTGTCGAGCATCCCGATTACGACGAGTTCTGGCAGAAGCAGGCCATGGCGGGCTATTTGAAGCAGGTCCAGGTTCCCATGTTGACCGTCGCCGGCTGGTGGGACCAGGAGGATTTCTACGGACCCCTCAAGATCTATTCCACGCTGGAGAAACTCGACGCCGGCCGCAGGAATTTCTTCGTTTCCGGACCGTGGAACCACGGCGGCTGGTCGCGCCCGGACGGAAGCAGTCTGGGAAACATCAAGTTCGACAGCAACACCAGCCTCTACTACCGCGAACAGATCGAGGCTCCGTGGTTCGCCTACTGGCTCAAGGATAAGGGACAACTCAAATTCACGGAAGCGATCACGTTCCGCACCGGCACGAACGCCTGGCAGCAATACGATCAATGGCCTCCGGTCAACATAAGCTCTGCAAAGCGGCTCTACATGCGCGCCGGCGGAAAGCTCTCGTTCGATCCTCCGGACGAGACGGGGGACGCATTCGACAGTTACATCTCCGATCCCGCCAATCCCGTGCCGTACCGTGCCCGTCCGGTCGAGCCAACCTATTCCCCTTTGGGCTCAGGCTGGCGCACGTGGCTCGTGGAGGACCAGCGCTTCGCGCACCAGCGCCCGGATGTCGTCAGCTGGAAGACGGACCCCCTCTCCCAGGATCTGACCATTGCGGGAGATGTGACAGCCCGACTTTTCGCATCGACCACGGGCAGCGACAGCGACTGGATCGTCAAGTTGATCGACGTTTACGCGGAGAATTACCCCAAAGAGCCAAGAATGGGCGGATATCAGCTCATGGTGGCCAATGATGTATTTCGAGGGAGATTCCGCAAGAGCTTTGAAAAACCGGAGCCGATCCGGCCCGGCGAAATCCTGGCGTACCAGATCGATTTGCATCAGATCGACCATTGCTTCCGAAAAGGCCATGCAATCATGGTTCAAGTGCAAAGCACGTGGTTCCCGTTGATCGACCGCAATCCCCAGCGCTATGTTCCCAACATATTCAAAGCGCGGGATGAGGACTACATCACGGCGACACAACGAATATTCCGTTCAAAGTCCCACCCGTCACACCTCGAGATATTCGTGATCGGCCGGTGAAGTTCCAAAAGCCGAGGTCTTCGGCGGATATGATCTGCTCCACGGCATC
>JAFNAG010000087.1 GCA_017860135.1 Acidobacteriota bacterium | reverse complement strand
CCTTACATACCAGAGGGTATGCTCGTCGCTCGCGCCTTGCCAACCGGCCTGGGGGCCGCAGCAAAGTGCACATGTTATTCTGCGGAGGGCCCTAGGTCAGCTCGGACAGCATTCCCCAGGTCCGCGTCCTGGACCAGATCGAGGTTCAGGACCAGAACGCACAATTTTTATCTGGAAACCTGGAAGGCGGTCACACTCAGGCAGCGATCCGAAACGCAGCTGATTCGGACTATACGCGAACTTTTCCACGGGTAAGATCGTTATACGGTGTGGATAACAAGCGGAAGGGAGGTGTCCGGTGTCGGCTTCCGTTCAGGAGCTTCGCTTCGCGCTTCGCAATCTCATCAGATTTCCTATCATCTCCGGCGTGGCCATCCTGACGCTGGCCATCGGCATCGGCATGACGGCCCTGATGTTCAGCCTGGTCTACGGCGCGATCTTCCGGGGGCTGCCGTTCCCCGAGGAAAAGCGGATCCTCCGCATCGGCTGGATTCAGCCATCGGCTCCCAATGCCTGGAGGTCCCTGTCCGTCCATGATTATGCACAGCTCAAGGCGCAGCAGAGGAGCCTCGTCCATTTGGCAGGACTTTATACGGGAACTGTGAATATCGCCGGGATGGGACGGCCGGTGCGCTATGACGGAGCCTTCATCACAACGAACGGATTTGCCTCGCTTCAGATCCAGCCCGCTCTCGGGAGGACGTTCCGCGACGAAGAAGGAGTCCCGGGGGCGCCGCTATCCATCATCCTGGGTCATCACGTCTGGACGAACGATTTCGGTGCGGATCCCGGCATCCTGGGTCGCGCTCTGCGGGTGAATGGCGAAGCGGCGACTGTGGTGGGCGTCATGCCGCCGGGATTCAAGTTTCCCGACAGTCAGGATGTGTGGGTGCCGTACCGCGCCAACCTCTTGGAGGCGCCCAAACAGGGAGGGCAGGGTCTGGAGGTGTATGGCCGGCTCTCTCGCGGCGTCAGCAAGGAGCAGGCAGCGGCTGAGTTGGCCGCCATCGCTCCGCGCCTTGTGGCAGACCATCCCGAAACCGAAGGATGGACGGCATTTCGTGTCGAGAAATTCTCGGAGCCCCCATCCGACATGACGCTCGTCTTCCTCATGATGCTCGCCACGGTTCTCCTCGTGCTCCTGGTCGCCTGCATCAACGTCGCAAACCTGCTCCTGGCCCGGGCCGCGGGCCGTTGCCACGAGATTGCGGTGATCATGGCCCTCGGCGCCAGCCGGGCGAGGATCGTTGGCAAGCTGTTCGCTGAAGCGGTAATCCTCGTGGCGGCAGGGGCGGCGCTTGGCATCGGCCTCGGCTGGCTCGGGCTCCAGCTGGTCTTCCGTTTCGCGGTGACCAGCCCGCCCCCCTTCTGGTTCATCTTCAAGATCGATACGCCGATTCTCCTGTTCGTCATCGGGATCAGCGCCCTGGCTGCCCTTGTGGCAGGCATCGTTCCGGGCCTCCGGGTGACCGGCACCCGCGTAAACGAAATCCTGAAGGATGAAGGCCGGGGAGGCTCCTCGTTTCGCATCGGGCGCCTGAGCCGGCTGCTGGTGGTCGCGGAATTGTCGCTGTCGGTCGGGCTTCTGGTGCCGGCGGGATTGTTCGTGAAGGGCATGGCCAGGATGCGGGCCCTCGACTACGGGATCTTTCGGGAAGATATCCTGACGGCGCGGGTCGGCCTCTTTGAAACGGACTTTCCAACCCCGGAGTCGAGGCGCCGGTACTTCAGCAATCTCCAGCAGCGGCTCCTGGACCGGCCTGAGACCGCGTCTGCCTCGCTGGTCAGCGCTCTGCCTGGTCTCGGCGCCCAGCGATCACGAGTCGCAATCCGGGGTGTCGAATACTCGGACGATCGAGCCTATCCCGAGGTGGGGCAACTGTCCGTCAGCCCCGGGTTCTTCGAGACATTCGGAGTGGGCATCATAGCCGGCCGCGATTTCATTGCGCGGGATGACTCGTCGTCGGCGCCGGTGGCTATCGTGAATCAGAGTTTCGCGCGGCGATTCTTCCCTGATGGAGATGTCATCGGGACGCAGTTCCGCCAGCGAACCTCGCAGAACCTGGAATCCTGGCGCACTATTGTCGGAGTGGTCCCGGACCTCTACATGGAGGGCTTGATGGGCCGCAACCAGCGCCATCCAAGCGGTTACTACATTCCAGTTGCTCAATCGGACGTGAGGTTCCTGAGCATTGTTGTCCGAGGCGCAGCACGGCCGGACACGCTTGCCTCGGCTGTGCGGGAAGAAGTGGCGACGCTGCACGCCGACACGCCCATCTACTGGGTCCGCAGCATGGCTCGCGCGCTGCGCGAGGAGATATGGTATGTGGATCTCTTTGGAGGCCTATTCGCGGCATTCGGAGGACTGGCCCTCTTGCTCGCAGGCGCGGGCCTGTATGCGGTGACTGCTACCGGTGTCGCGCAACGGACCCGTGAACTGGGGATTCGGATTGCCTTGGGAGCCCGCGCAAACAACGTGCTCGGCATGATCCTTCGCCAGGGCGTGGTTCAGATCGTCCTCGGGCTCGTCCTCGGCCTGGGACTGGCTGCATTGATTTCCCGCGGACTCCGGGCAATGCTTTTTGGAGTAAATCCCTGGGACACGTCTGTGTTCCTCGCAATCTCCGCTGTAATGCTGGCCTGCGGGCTCGCGGCGTCCCTGATCCCCGCCACGCGGGCCACACATGTGGATCCGGTGATCGCGCTCAGAGAGCGGTAAACGCAATGCGGGTAATGGCACCGGACCGAGTCAACTTTCCGGTACCCAAAATGTCAGGCTCAAAATCGGGTTTGTCCTCAAGGAGGCGACGCCATGCTTAACTGCGAAGGCCTCAAAGACCTCGAAGAAGTCGCTTCGAGGCCTTTGAGGTTCTGAAGGGATCGGGCTGCCCAATTTGGCGGGGCAGCTTCCGGCGCAGTCGATTATTGCTGCTCCCTCGTGCCTGCGGCCGGCGGCGCGGAACCGGCGTCCAGGTGGTTCCAGTTCAGGATTGCGTTGAGCGCCAGGTTGAAGCTGCCGTGCGTTTGATAGCGCCAGAACGGGCGGTTGGCGAACATCACGACGTGGCCCTTGCCGAGCCGCGCATCGATCACGAGTGCGCGACCGACGAGGGCCTGCTGGCCGACGAGGCCGCCGCTGAGCAGCATGTCGTTCGGATCGTTCGGGAACCGCAGGATCACCCGCGGTTGAGTCGCCGGGTCGACGCCGGCTGCACCTCCTCCGCCGCGTCCGCCGCCCGGCGCGTCACCGCGAGATCCGGCCGGGGCCGGCGGAGGGCCATCGAGAGTTGTCAAGGTCGGCTGGACCGCATTGGGATTCAGATTCATGCCCACGCCGGGAATCTGGGGCCCGCCCCGTCCGCCGCCTCCGCCCGCCCCTCGTCCGCCCGCGTTCATGACGGGGCCGGAGCTGAAGTAGACAGCGAGGTTGTCGCTGTCGTAGCCGTAGGCAATCGGACTGTTGCGGTCCGCGAACTGCGATTTCATCACGACGCCGCGCGCAAACAGGCCCGTTGGCTCTTCGATTGCGACTCCGCTGACCAGGTGGTAGTCCGGGAAAATGGTGGATGTCGAGCCTTCGGTAATCAGCAGGCCGCCCTCCTGCACGAACTTCATCAGGTTGATGAGCCCTTCGAAACCCATGCCTCCGCGGATGTCGTCCGTCGCATCCTGGACTCCCAGGTTGGGTGTCAGATCGGTCTTTTTGTAGGGGATCGGCTCGGGGCCCTGCACGCCGTTCACCTGCGATTCGGCTGTCCCGCCGACGTGCGGGAAGAGGATCACGTCGAACTTCTGGCGCAGGTCCGGTTCCCGCAGCTTCGTGTCCCCCATGTAAGTGTAGGGGATCTTCATCTTGTCGAGCGTCATCCGCACCCAACCCTCGTTCTGGGTGTTCGACCAGGAATGCACATAACCGATTCTCGGTGTCACCAGCTCGTGCATCCGGACCGACGGCGCCGAATCGACGGCGTAGGCCATCAGGCCGTATGACCGGATGGAAGGTTCCAGTGCAGCGCGGCCGGCATTCGGGATGATGATCGCACCGGCATTGAACTTGCGGCCGGCAGCCTCGAACGCTTCTTCGGCCGCGTGCATTTTGACGTCCCTGTTCGCGAAGCGGAAGGGCGCGATGCCGGTGTCCCCATTGTGATCGACGATGATCACGCTGCCTGCGCCGGTGATGGTTCCCGGCACCTTGGCATCTGCTGCCAGAAGCGTCATCGGCTGGCTGAGCACCGCCTTGTCCTCAATCTTTGCCACCTTCACGTTCCGCACCAGCGGGAGAGCCCAGCCGGTATCGTCGTACGGGCTGGGATTGGCGGGCGAGAAAAACTGGGTGTCGAGGAAGTTCACGGCGCAACGGCTGTAAGGCTGATCCATCCGGACGATATAGTCGCCCGCCTCCACCTGCATCGCGCCTGCGCTGAACCCGCTGCTGGCCGTGTGCACCTCGATGCCTTCCTGGCGGAGCAGGTTCACCAGGCTGGCGGCTTCGCCGCGGCGGCGCTGCCCGGCTGGGATAATCCACGCATACAGCGGGCCGTCCTTGCCCAGGGCGATGGCGCGTTTATTCTTCAGATAATAGTTCTCGAGGAGCATCTCGCGGTTCTTCGCCGTGAACTGAAGGGCGAGGAGCAGCGCCGATTGCTGGATGTTGACGTTGTTGCGCGGCCCCCAGTTTATGCGGGGCAGCGGGGGGTTCGTCCGGTACCATTCCCTGCTGCTTTGGGTGACGACCTCGCGGTTGGCCGGCCCGTAACTCTCGGTTTCGTAGAAGCGGCCGATCGAGTTGTGCAGATTGGCGATCCAGAACAGGTAGTTGGGTGTCCAGCCGTCATAGAAGGATCCCGTCCAGACGCCCGGAACGCCTCGTTTGGTCATTTCAGCGACTTCATATTCCGAGATCTGCCACCATTCGTTCGTCAGCACGGGGTCGACGGCCGTGTTGTAAGGCCCGGCGCCGGTCGACGCGTAGAGGTAGTCCATGGATTCGTGGAGGTCGTGCATCACCGTGGGGTGCCATTCGAGGTAAGTGCGAAGCACGTTCTGAGTGATCTTCAGGCCGAGGCCGAGGCCGTCACGGTTGTTGTCGTGCGCGACGTACTGTCCCCACCAGATGAGCGGCATGCGCTTTCCGGTCTTCTTCTGATAGTACAGGTTGTCCACCACCTTTTCGCGGCCGTCCACTTCCACCACAGGTGTGAGAAAGACAATCGTGTTGTTGCGGATGTTCTGGATAAACGGCGTCTCTTCGACGATCAGCCGATAGGCGAGTTCCATCTGCATTTCCGCGCTACCGGTTTCGCCGGAGTGGAGGTTGCCGGTGGCCCAGTAGATGGGCTTCCCGGTCGCGATGAGCTGCTTCGCCTGATCGTCGGTCAGCTTGCGCGGATCGGTAAGATCTCCCAGGATTCTCTTGTAGTTGTCGAGTGTCTTGATCGTGGTTTCGTCGGCGATGGCCATGACGATCATGTCGCGGCCTTCCTCGCTCTGCCCGATTGTGAAGAGCTTCGAGCGCCCGGGCGCCGCCTTGGCGAGGGTTTCGAAGTAAGCTTTGATGTCCTTGTAATAGGTAAGCTCATCCGGGGTGCCTGGAATCCGGCCCAGGAATTTGAGTGGTGTGGGCACGGTAGCCGACGCAGGCAGGTGATCGACAAGCTCCGTCAGGATCCGCGGGTCCCGGGTGTGCTCCTTGATCTTCGCGGTGTATTCCTCGTCCAGCTGCTGAGTGGCCTCTGGTTTTGCCGCCACCTTCCGGCCTTGGGCGGCTGTGCTTCCGCCATACGGCAGAATCACCAGGAAAGCAAATACTGAGCAGCGGACGGCAAGCGTCCGCATCCAACCGATTGTCATGGTTCCCTCCTTCGCGCGGGCGGGGCCCAAGGCTGCGCTCGACCCCCCCGCTGGGTTACAGTTGCGCGAATCTTAAAGGTTTCCTATCCTCGGCCACAAGCGGAAACTTCAGCAACAGAGGTGGAAGGGACAGGATGAATGAGAGGAAGCGCCGAGACCGCAAGGTGAATGTATGGAGACAGGTGCCCGGAGTCCCGCCGGTGGCGTCTTATCGTTGGGCCAGGCTGTCATTGAGTTGCTGGAACCGGGGCTCGTCCTTGAGCTTGTTTTTGAGGATCGGGTCTACCTCGAGAAACCAGAGGGACGGATCTTTGTCCTTCACGGCCTGATCCAGTCTTTGGAGAGCGGCGTCTTTTTCGCCGAGGCATGCATGGATCTGGGCGATGCGATAGCAGGAACTGTAGCCGGCCTCTCTCTGTTGAAGCAATTCGTTGAGGATCGACCTGGCTTTTTCTTTCATTCCGGCACTCGCATACACGTGACCGAGTTCACCTTTCATGAGCAGGCTGTCGCCGGAGTGCTTTACGGCCGCTTCAAGATCCGCGACTGCCTTCATGTAGTCTCCTTGTTGTTCATAGGCCAGCCCGCGGTACCGGTAGGCGGGACCGCAATCTGGAAATCTATCAATCGTCTCGTTGCAGATCCTTATCGCTTCCCGGAGGTCGCCGCTAAACAGGTAAGGCTGAGCCAGATCAGCCATTATGATTTGCGAGAATGGATTGGCAGCCTTGGCGAGTTGTATGTTCTCGATAGAATCAAGGAATTGCCTCATTCCCAAAAGGTAGATTCCATACCGATGATGGGTGGTGGCACGGCCATCCGGTCTTGGAGACCTCAATCTAATTGCCAGTTTGTACTCATCCCCCGCAGCCTGCCGGTTAAACTCGTAGCGTTCCTTTACGAAAGCGAGGAATGTGTGGGCTTCGGCGAGCGTATAGTCGATTCTTAGCGCGTTTTCGGCCGCCTTCCGCCCCATCGGAAATACCTTTTGGGGGTCATCCACGCCGTAGATGCCCAACATGCAGTAGCTTTCCGCCAGGCCAACATAGGCCCGCGCGTAGTTCGGGTTCTTGCTTAAGGCTTCCTGGAAATGCCCGATCGCGGCATGCAAGGAGTCGCGAGTCCGCCTGGCCAATTCATCACGCCCTTTACCGTAAAACATCAGGCATTCAAGGCGACTGAGCTCCATGGGACCGAGATGGGGGCGAAGCTTCTCCACCACAGAGCGCGCTATCTCAGCCACATCTTCCATCACACGAGAAGTGCTGTCGGCAAAATGGTAAGGCGTCGACATCAGATTCCCGGTCCGGCCGTCAATAAGTTCGATGCTTATTTCGAGTTCGTCCTTCTCCTGCCTACCTCTCACTCTGAGGAGCGCTGCGGCGCCGAGTCTTCTCGCAATCCCCTGATAATCGTTGTGCATTCCATCAAGGAATTCCCGGTTCTGGAGTGGCTTCACCTCGATAATGTCGAGCTCGCTGATGCTCTGGTTCAGTCTTTCTACAAGCTGATCGCCCAGGCTGCTTTCTTTCGCAGCCGGGTTTTCAAACGGCAAGACGGCAATGGCGATTTCACCCCTATTTGCCATCTTCGACCATACCGCGATTCCTATGGCGCAGAGCAACAAGGCGGAGGCAAGAACGATGGGCAGCAATCTCTTTGCCTTTGCTGTTTTTCGAGGTGGGGCCGCAAGCGCTCGGGACGCTTCCTGCATGGACTGGAGGGCGGCGGGGGAGGTCTGCGCCGGTGCGGTAACTCCAGGAACCCGGTGCTTCTCTGCCAAAACCGAACGAAGGGCAAACGAAAGGTCGGTTGCGGACTGGAATCGTTCGCCAGGGTTTTTTTCCAGACAGCGGCCGACGATCCGGTTCAATTCGATGGTTACCTCGAGGTCGGATAGGTTCACCTCCGGTGCGGGATCCATCAGGATTGCGGTTACGGTCAGCGCGAAAGCCCCGCGGCTGAACGGGTGCATGGCTGCCAGCATTTCGTAGAGGACGCAGCCAAGGGTGAAGATGTCACTGCGTGTGTCTGCCTTCTCGCCGCGCAGCTGCTCGGGCGACATGTAGTTGATGGTCCCCATGACCACCCCGCCCCCCATGCCGGGAATGGACGCGGTAGGTGCCATAGGATCCGTTACTACAGGGAGGCTGAGGCGCGCCAGCCCGAAGTCCAGAATCTTGACTCTGCCGTCGGCTGTGAGGAAGATGTTCTCCGGTTTGATATCCCGGTGTGTAATGCCTTTCGCGTGCGCTGCCGCCAATCCCTCCGCAATCGAGGCGGCGATCGATACCGCCTTGCGCCAGTGCAGGCGTTCGCGCGAAAGCCGTTGGCGCAAGGTCTCACCTTCAAGGATCTCGGTAACGGCGAAAGCAACGCCGCCTTCATGCCCGAAGTCGAAGATGGAGAGAATGTTCGGATGGGCCAGCCTGGCGATCGCTTTGGCCTCGCGCTCAAACCGGGAAAGGCGGTCCGAGTCGTGCATGACCTCCCGGTGCAGGACTTTGACGGCAACGTCGCGCCCGAGGTTCTCATCCAAGGCGCGATAGACGACGCCCATGCCTCCGCTGCCCAGCCTCTCGAGGATCTTATAGTGCGATATCCGGTCACCGATCATGCAGGACACTCCGGCTGCACCCGGAACTCCTATCCGTGCTCTGAGGATGGCATATCCGGCTCGTGCTCGCATCCCATGGGAGATCCCATCAGGAAACTCAAGCTGTGTTGCAATGTGACGCCAACTGCCTGGGGCTGACGCCAGCATACTTGGAAAGGATGTGGGAGTCAACCGGAACCGATTCTCCTGATGAATCAAAGAGCCCGATCCCTGTCCTGCATAATGCTTCGATCTTGACAGGCCCCAAGATCGGCGCCCGATCGTGATGCTATCCTGAGGAACCCGGGGAAAGAATGCCCAGGAGCCCGGAGTATTGGACAGGAGATATCCTGGCCTGTCCCTGAAATTCAGTGTAGAATGCCTTTAATCGGGCTCGATGGGTTTTCCATCCGATCTGTAATGCCGGCGAATTGCCGGCACTGCTGAATCCGGGGAGTCGCCAAAGACTGGAGGGGTGTTACTTTGCATTCTGCTCAGAACTTTTTGTGGGAGAGTGTCTCATGCGATTCCTGCGGCGTCTGTTTTTAACTTGCCTGGCGCTGCTCTCCGGCCTGTCCTCCGGCATGCCGCAGACCTCATCAACATCCGGGCAGGGAACCTCCCAGGAACAGCGCCCCGGCCCGCCCGGGACCATCCGGGTCCAGGTCAGGCTTGTGCCGGTGGACGTGACCGTCGCCGATTCCCGCGATCGGCCGGTAACCGATCTGAAACAAGAGGACTTTCAGCTCTTCGAGAACGGGCGGCCTCAGGAAATCCGGCACTTCCTGCTGCAAAACTATTCGACGACCGCTTCCGGTGCAGGTCAGGCAACGGGATCGAATGTGTCATCGGTGCCGGGGGTTACCCCGAATACCGCGCGGACTTTTCTTGTCCTGATGGGCCGCGGACGATTTCAGACTCCGTTCAAGAGCGTGGACGCCCTGATCCGGTTCATACAGAATGAACTCCTGCCCCAGGATCGGGTGGCGTTGTTCGCTTACAACCGCGCCACGGATTTCACCACCGATCACGGGAAGATCGTGCAGGTGCTCGAGCGATACAAGACAATGCACGAAAAGATCGAGTCCTGGCTGGAGTTGCGGTTCAGCGGCCTCACTGCCGTCTATGCGAGCAAGCAGATTCCCAAAGGATTCCAGAAAGACATTGACAAGATCTTCGCGGACCAGGCAGGACTGGCATCCCGTCAGGTGCCGCCTGGACGAATGGCGGAGGACGGCAGTATCGTCAACGACTGGGAGAGGGCTGCCTCCATGCTGCTGACGGCATCGGACAGAGCTGCCGAGACAACCCTGCGCAAGGATCTCGCTGATGATATGGCTGCGGATGCGATCAACACCGGCGACCTCGCATCGTTGGAGGCCGCATGGCAGTTCCAGGAACTCCTGGCCATGGAGGCGATGGAGATGGATTCTGTCCTCCTGTGGCTGCCGTTCAACCAGTTCGCGCCCAAGGCCGCGGGGTCATTCCAGGACATGCAGAATATCTATACCTGCATCGAATACCTGCGATATGTCTCGGGAGAAAAGCACCTGCTCTTCCTCAGCGACAAGGGGCTTCTCTTTCCGAGTGGCCGGGTGGATCACGACAAGAACATCGCCGCGATCGCAAACGACGCCCGTGTTGTGATCGATACGTTCCTGACCGGCGGCGTCTTTGAGGACGCCAACCGATATTCGAACAAAGGCCGCACCATCAATCTCGGGGAGCCGATTCTTCCGGCGGAAGAGTCCGAGGAGAGCTGGAGTCACACGTTCATGCTTTCCAGCATGAGAACGGTCTCGCAGCTCACGGGGGGACGCACTTCAGCTTACGAAGACATCGGCAAGGCGCTTTCCCGGATCAACGAGACTTCACGCGCCCAATATCTGCTGGGCTACTATCCCAGGGATACGAACTGGGACGGCGCCTATCGGGAGATCGGCGTAAAGGTGAACCGGCCCGGCGTGAAGGTGTATTTCCGGCGCGGATACTTCGCCCGTGACAGGCTGCAGCCGGTGGACATGGAAGCGTTCATCTCCTTCAACCGCATTACGGCCGCCGGGGGATATGAGAGGGAGATCAGCGACATCCCGTTCGACATCAAAGCAGTCAAAACCAGGGACGAGTGGGGGGAACAACTTGTCGAGGTCGGGTTGAAAATCGATTGTTCGAAAATCGGCTTTGATATCGCCGACGGCCGGCACTCGAGCAAGCTCCGCGTTACGATCTTTCAGGGTGATTCCAAAGGGAATTATCTCGGCGCAGACTGGAAGTTTGTCACCCTGCGGCTGTTGGACGGCACGTATCAGCAATTCATGAATTCGGGAATACCCGTATCCATCATGGTTCCCCTGCTGCATTCCAAGGCCATTCTCAAGGTGATCGTCTATGATATGAAAGGCGACAGAGTCGGGAGCCAGCTGTGCAAAGTCAAATGAGCGGCATGACTTCGCGCACGTGGATCATGAAGGCTTGTATGGCGGCCTGCGCCTTTGCGACTGTTTCCCCCGGAGCAGCCTCAGCAGGCAGGCAGGCGGAAATCCCGTTGCAGCGATTGCGGGTGGAGTTGGGGGGGCACCCGTTTGCGGTCTGGGCGCGAGTGCCTGAAGCGCCGCGCGGTGCGATCGTGCTGCTGCATGGGCGCACCTGGAGCAGCAGGCCGGCCTTTGACCTGCAGGTGCCGGGATTGCAGCGGTCTGTGCTCTCGTCGCTGGCCGCCCGGGGCTTTGCCGCGTATGCCATGGATCAGCGGGGGTACGGGGAGACTCCCCGTGACAAGACCGGCTGGATCACGCCGCACCGCGCTGCGGCGGACGCCGCCGGTGTACTTGCCTGGGTAACGTCCCGGCATCCCGGTTTACCCAAACCTGCGCTTCTTGGGTGGTCGCTCGGAGCGGCGACCGCGCACTTGCTGGCCGCTACGTCGCCGGGGAGCCTCTCCGCGCTCATATTAGCCGGCTATGCGCCGGACCCGGATGGCGCGACCGCAATGATGGACGAGACGGGAGATCCGCCGCGATTAAAAAACGATCGCGCAGCGGCGGCGAGTGATTTCATCGCGCCCCGTGTGACGGAACCCGCAGTGGTGAAAGCCTTCGTGGAGACGGCCCTTCGCACGGATCCCATCCATGCAGACTGGAAAAACGAAGGACAGTTCCTCAAGGATCCGTCGCGAATAACCATCCCGACGCTGCTGATCTTCGGCGATCTGGATCAAAACGTGGAGCCAAACACTCTCGAACGCTTTTTCGGTCGCCTGGGCGCCGCGAAGAGGAAAGTCGTTTCCCTGCCCGGCGCCGACCACTGCGCCATGC
Organism: Acidobacteriota bacterium; assembly: GCA_017860135.1. Lineage (GTDB taxonomy): Bacteria > Acidobacteriota > UBA6911 > UBA6911 > UBA6911 > JAFNAG01. Next base: position 2,694 of record JAFNAG010000087.1, on the reverse strand, counting down.
TCGAAAACACCCACCTGGCATGGATCGCTGCGATTGTGGAGTTTCTGCTCCGGAAGTAACAAACGGCCAAAGATTTCACAGCGCGGCCGATGGCCGCAACCAGGCTAAGCGACCACCCCTGGAAATGGCACAATCGGAATCGGCATTGCAATCGCTATCGCTATCAGGATCGATTTCGGCATCCTCGCACTGCCCGCATCAATACTGAGGCGTCCGAGCCGGCACAGTTTTCGATAGCGATTGCGGTCCCGATGCCGGTGCCGACCCCGTTTTTCCATGGTTTTGAAAAATCCTTTTCTTTTTGGCAAGGACTTCCATGTTAGCAGTACAGTAGGACCAATCGGTGAAATCTGCGATGTCATCTGTGGCGGCTTTTGTGGCCGGGTTCTTCGAGGAGTCAGTCCGTGACTTTTTCGGTTCCCGGTTTGGATTCTGGCGCGCCGGCGCCGGATCGCCTCAGGCTGATGGAATAGACCATGTCACAGTCTCCGGGGCGGTCTGACTTCCGGACCTCTTTCAGACGCGCGCTTCTGACTCCGAGATTTTCCATCAAGGCTCCGAGCGGGAGCATGAGGATCGCGCATGCAGGCACGATCCCATGCCTCTCCCTGACGAGATGTCCGTGGCAGAGGTGGCAGCCGCGTACTCTGATCACATAGTCCTGATTCTCTCTTTCAAACTCAACGGTCTTTGCGAGCTGCAGGCCGTCTCTCAGGTAGGAGGCGATCTTTCCAAGCAAGTCCTCCACATCGCTTGCGCGGGGTATCGTCTTCGCCCACTCGCGGCCCAGACTGATGCCGGCGATGGAAAATATCTCCTGGTTCTCCGCGCCCAGAGCGCCCTGGATTGCGCACAGGACTTCCAGCACCGGCTTCTGCGGCACCTGACGCCCTTCGATCATATTTCCTGCTCCCCTTCCTGTCACACGGACTGGTCCGCGGCACAGCAAATTGTAGCAACCGCGCCGGCAGATACAAGCGTCGAGTTGTCCTACGCGAATTGGCGCGCCAGCCTGCAGTATGCGGAGCTGCCACGGGCGATTTTCTCCGGGGTCAGGTCCCGCAGAAAATCCATGCTGTCGGTCTCCCACAGGTGCACGCAATACGACCTTTCGAATGGAGTGATGTCGTCCCTCACAAAGATGCCCTGCGGGTCATTCCAGGCGACGGGGAAAAACGTGTAGTGGGGGAGGATTGTGATGTGCCTCCATAGCCAGAACCGCCTGGATAACCGGCGAGGCACACGCACGCTGTGTTCATCCCAATAATGATCCCTTCCCTCGGCCCGGAAGGTACGATAGCGATGCAGCCAGGCATTCAAAAACCTCGACTGCGGCTCCGCGAGCATGACTGCATTGCACAGTCCGTATTTGGCGGATTGGCGCGCCATGACCATTTTATGATGCAGGAGATCGTGGAAGGGCTTCAGGCAGAGGGTGTCGATATCCAGGTAGATGCCTCCTTCGGATAATAGCTTCCGGAGGCGGAACACATCCGCCTGGTGGGCAAAATGCCGCAATGGCCGGCCGAAGATCTCGGCGGGCGGATCAACCGTGATGACATTGGCGATCTTCCTGGTCTCGTTCCACCATTCCCCTTTGGGCTCATGCGCGATGGAAATGGAGATTTCTTCAGGCCGGTTGACCTGGCCGGCCGATTTTACCGCCAGGTAATGGGCATAGTAAAAGGGAGCTTCCGGACCCTGGAACCCATAACAGAAATGAATCTTGCAGGGAATCATAGCGGCGAAATCCTGATCCTCAGCACAGGCACGCAAGCGCTTCGTCGGCGCATGCCCGGAGCAGTTCCTGGTCGGCATCAAAAAATGGTTGGACGGGGCGTCGATGAGGTCCCCGTTTCCCCGCTCCATCCGCGCTGTTATTGCAATCCAGCCTTCCCCATACTTTGCGAGTGCCTCGCGCGGCCGGTTCCCGGAATACCGCGCACTGTAAACGGCCGTTGATGAAACAGAGCGCTTTTTTGAACCTTCGGCCGGGCGCGGCGTCAAAATAAGCATACATCCCTCGGGAGGCGGATCATGCACTGTTTCCGTGCCTTTACTATCCTTTTTTGTATAGTGTGCCTTCCTGGTCCGGTTGTCCCGGGCCAGGGAAGAGTCGTCGAGATCGCGAGCCAGGGAAAGGACTTGAAAAGGACCGCCCGCCGGCTGCGCATCGGCGTGGAGCAGTTGAAGAACGCCAGGGATGCCCTGCAGGAGGCCACCGATCTGGCCCGGCACAGCCTGGAACCGTCGGTTTTCTCGCAGCTTCCTCAAGGTTGGATCCGCCTGAACCGCGCGAAGTCTCCTTCGGTTCTGGAGGACCTGTTCGGATGGCTCCGGGTGTCGGTGCGCAATGCCCCGGATGCCCAGGCCTACCAGCGCGGGTCCAGCGCTGCGCGTTCGCTGCTGTCCTCCCTTGCGACCCTCGATTCCGAGCGCGCCGTTGCACTTTGGCGGCAGTGGCCGGATCCTCCGGCGTCTCTCGGCGATTCTGCCCGCGAAATCAAAGAGCAGATCGACAAGCAGTTCGCCGAACAGCTCCTGATGCAATCTGGAGGCGACAACGCGGAGGAAGCCCTGGCTATGATGAAGGAGCAGGCCTCCCGGCGGCTGGACTACTCACGCAACGCCCGCCTCGCCGCGCAGCTGAATCAATCCGGCAAGAAGGCCGAGGCGCTCCGGGTGGTAGATCAG